>PAHA01000057.1:0-27541 GCA_002711215.1 Flavobacteriaceae bacterium | reverse complement strand
AAATATACAACATCTTTTTTCTTATACAAATGGTTTTAAATGTATTCTTATTAACTTCGANCNCAAAATAAATTTTTATGTTTCCTAAAATAATTAAACTCATTTTGGCTNTTGNCTTCNTNTTGTATGGNGGGTATNAATTTTATGAAAATTATATCGGTAATGGTATTTTTTTGACACTACTGTCTNTAATGATGGTATTAGTCTATTTTAAGAATGAAATGATTTTCCTTGCTTTTTTGAGGCTTAGAAAACAAGATTTTATNGGNACTGAGAGATGGCTCAACAAGATAAAAAATCCTGATAGCTCATTGGTAANNAAACAACNAGGCTATTTTTACTATCTCCACGGTATCATCCAATCTCAAAATAACTTGACTGTTGCAGAAAAACATTTTAAAAAAGCCATTCAATTAGGACTNTCCATGACACACGATTTGGCTATGGCAAAAATGAGTTTAGCGGGGATTATGATGCAAAAAAGAAGAAAAAGNGAATCAACGGNACTATTNAATGAGGCGAAAAAGTTGGACAAGCACGGAATGTTNANGGATCAGATCAAGATGATGCAACAACAGATGAAACGGATCTAATAGTAACCCTTCNCTGGAATCGCTATCTCGTAATANTTCCTTGATTTGTTATTNAGGNGATTCTNCAACAACCAAGGGTTGTGGATTTTCAANATTTTGTAATTGACTCCCATCNTCTGAGCAAANGTTGCTAAGTTTGNAATAGCGGTATCCAAGCCATGATANCGAACGGGTACATTGGAGTATAAATCACTTTCTTCAAANATATAACCGTATTTGGGTGGGTTCTCAATGATTTCTTTTACCGCAAGAACTCTGAAAACATATCGACTGGTTTCTTGACCCAACCGTAAATCAAAATAACTCTCCACCTTTTGCNTATTTAAATTTCTCTGTATACCGGAAACTCCTANATTATAGGATGCTGCAGCCAAAGTCCATGAACCAAACTTNTCTCTCGCTTTTTTTAGGTATTTTGCCGCCATTCGGGTCGAAAATTCCAAATGGTATCGCTCATCTACNTTACTGTTGACCTCTAATCCATATTCCCTCCCNGTTGTTCTCATTATTTGCCAAAATCCTTTGGCACCCATTGGAGAGATAACGTTTTCCAATCCACTTTCAATTACCGATAGATATTTNAGATCTNTTGGGACTCCTTCCTCAGCTAAAATTTTTTCAATGGTAGGAAAATATTTATTGGCTCTTTTAATCAANAACATCATNTTCGACTGCCAATATGTATTAACCAATAATTCTCTATCNAAGCGTTCTCTTAAATCNGGGGATTGTAGCGGAATTTTTTCTCCAGCAAAANTGAGATTGTCAGGTAGTTCAAGGGCATATACTTTATACTTAGATNCCTCTNCATAAGTTTTATGNGATNTAAGACTTTCAAAATTGAAAACAAATCCACTAATCAANACCATAATTACAANNGCAAATCCAAACTTTNTGAGAAGNGTTATATTATNTTTCATAGGATTAAATTATTTNAAATAAATAGAATCCACCAAGTTTTGATTTATAATTTTAGGAAGATTTCTACTAAACCAATCACTCTGTGTCAAGACAATGGCATGGTCTCCATCTATTTTNATGACTGGGTCTTGAATATTTTTGATCGGAAATACGGAATCTTTTTTACCATGTATGTGAATTACATCNTNTTCTGGAAAACTCCTGCTCCATTTGACCAAACGATCAATGGCCCAATTAAGATAATCGGGATCTCTTTCCGAAAGATATCTCTTGTAGTGCTGNAGNCGNTTTTTTATNCCGTTACCGAATACAAAAAANGCAAANGTTTCAAGATTTTTGATCCACTGAGTAGGGAGTAATTTATGCACGTTGGTGATTTGAGCCAATTTCATGTGATTGGGTAATTCTTGATTTGATTTTACACTTGAAATTATGATTATTTTTTTGCANTCTATGTATTTTGCCATTTCNTGGACCAATACNCCGCCAAAAGAAATTCCNACAAGAACAGGGTTTTCTTGTTCNACTNTTAGAGACATTCTTAGNGCGTAATTTTCTAAAGTCTCTTCTTTNTCGGGAGGAAACCATGAGAGATAATTAATATCAAAGTANTCAGGTAGTGTTATAAATTCAAATATTTTAGNGTTTGCACCCATTCCAGGCATAAGATATATTGATTCTTGCATTATCTTTTACTATTTTATATTGTCAATTACTCAAAAAATCNTTAATTTTGCTATCCCCTCTTTAAATTTTNNACNANANTTTTTATTATTTATTAATTAAACCAAATTAGTAAACTTTAATAATGTATACTGTTGAATTACAAAACAATGAATTCNTAAGACAATTTGAAACTTCTTTTAATGGATCGCTCGCAAGAATNGAATATGCGGAGCAAGAGAGAAAAATTTTCNTAACAAAACTNGTTATTCCTGGAGATGTTAATGATNTTGAATTTGAAGAAANTTTTATTAAGAGNGTTTTAGAATTTATCTCNGAAAAAAACTTGAGAGTAGTACCCACTTCACCAAAAATTGCTGGCTTTGTGAGACGAAATAAGTCGTACAAATCTCTTTTACCGGTGGGCATCAAACTTTAACTTTTTTTTCAAANCTTACAAANCCCTCTTGATCAATTGATTGAAGGGTTACCCGCTCTATANTATTGGCCAATTGGGGNTTCCAAGGAGTTCTTACTTTAACATAGTTTTCACTGAATCCATTGATATACCCTCTTTTATTTTCATTTTCAAAGAGNACACTAACTTTTTTACCCAACTGACTNTCATAAAANGCACGTTTTTTTTTGATAGACAAACCCCTCAGCATTTTNCTTCTTTTATTTCTTATTTGATNAGGAACAATACCTGACAAATTAACAGCCTCGGTNTTAGGTCGCTCGGAATAAGAAAAAACATGTAAATAGGAAATATTTAAATCCNCCAAAAAAGTATAGGTCTCCAAAAAGGATTCTTCNGTTTCCCCNGGAAAACCAACGATAACNTCTCCTCCAATACAAGCATGGGGAATTAAACTTTTNATTTGANCTACACGNTCNANATACAAATCACTTAAATATCTTCTTTTCATCTTTTTTAAAANTTCATCATTACCACTTTGTAANGGAACATGAAAATGAGGAACGAAAGCTCGACTCTGNGCAACAAAATCAATGACTTTGTTCGTTAATAAATTAGGTTCTATAGANGAAATTCTGATCCGTTTCAAATCTTCAATGTCATCGAGTGCAGTGATTAAATCTAGAAAGGTATGCTCGTGTTTTTTATTACCAAACTCCCCTTTTCCGTAATCTCCAATATTTACCCCTGTAAGGACTATTTCTTTNATTCCTCTTCGNGTAATCTCCAATGCCTGCNTGATGATATTNTCCAATGAATCACTTCTCGATATTCCCCTCGCACTAGGAATAGTACANTAAGTACACTTGTAGTCACATCCATCCTGTACCTTNAGAAAAGCTCTNGTTCTGTCATCTAGAGAATAGGAACTTTCGTAATAGTTGGCTTCTTCAATTTCACAAGCGTGTATGTCTCCTAAGGATTTTTTNGACAAATCTTCGAGGTAGTCAATNAGTTTAAATTTATCGGTNGCCCCCAAAACCAAATCTACTCCATCTATNTCNGCCAGTTTCTTAGGNTGAAGCTGGGCATAGCAACCAATTGCTGCAACAAATGCATCGGGATTTTGTTTTAATGCTTTTTTAACCAAGACTTTAAACTTTTTATCTGCATTTTCCGTCACAGAGCAGGTGTTGATNACATAAACCTCTGCTGGGGTATTGAATGNAACATGATCGTATCGATCGGAGTCAAAATCTCTAGAAATGGTTGCAGTTTCTGAAAAATTCAACTTACAACCCAAAGTGTAAAAAGCGACTCTGGGTTTTGATAATTTTTGAGTAATTTCCTCAGCNTGTATCATCATCCAATTGGATTAAAAAAGTTGTATTTTGCTACAAATATACAATCTTTAGACTTGTTAATTCAAAGGCATTATACAACCATCTTAAAACTTCTGAGTTTTATACTCTTGATGATTTGCTTTTTTTCTTGTTCAGAGAATCTATCAGATGATCGCTCTCAATTTGTCTTTCGATATAATGAATACGGAAACATAACTTCTTTAGACCCTGCATTTTCAATAAATTTACCTAACATATGGGCTACAACTCATCTATTCAATGGTTTGGTACAGCTTAATGATGAGCTTGAGGTTATTCCAGATATTGCAAAGCATTGGTCTATTTCAACAGATGGTTTGAAGTATGATTTTCAGCTCAGAGANGATGTGTTTTTTCATCCCCATCCCGCCTTTGGAGAAAAAAATACCCGAAAAGTAATCGCCTCAGATTTTGTTTTCAGCTTTCAGAGGCTTTTGGATCCAAAATTGGCTACACCAGGTGGTTGGGTTTTGCAAAATGTAAATCAAATCGAGGAGATTGACGCTCATCGGTTAAGAATCACCCTTAAACAACCATTTCCACCATTTTTAGGCTTGTTGAGTATGCGTTATTGTTCGGTTATCCCAAAAGAAGTCGTGAATAAAACAGGTGCTGATTTTAGGAAAAATCCCATTGGAACGGGACCATTTATGTTTAAAAATTGGGAGGAAGATGTCAAATTGGTTTATAGAAGAAACCCGCATTATTTCGAAATAGATGAGGCTGGAAATTCGCTGCCCTATCTAGAGGCGATCGCCATTACATTTGTGCCAGACAAGCAAAGTGAATTTATGCTTTTCCTTCAAGGAAAACTAGATTTTCTCAATTCATTGGACAATTCCTACAAGGATGAGCTACTGACCCAAGACGGTATGCTTACTGAAAAATACTGGGATAAGATCAAACTTCAAAAAGGGCCATACCTCAATACAGAGTATTTGGGTTTTTATCTGGATAGTCCCTCCCCCGTTGTTCAATCTCCTTTGATAAGAGAAGCAATCAATATTGGGTTTGACCGAGAAAAAATGATGGTCTATTTGAGGAATAACATAGGTTTCAAAGGTGACAGAGGTTTTATACCGAAAAGTCTGGCTGGCCATCTCCATAAACAGGTTTCTGAGTATGATCCAGAGCGCGCGGCAAAATTAGTGGCCAATTTTAAGAGTAAAACAGGACTGAGTCCACAAATAAAATTAGCTACAGATCCAAATTACACAGACCTGTGTGAATACATCCAGAGGGAATTACAAAAAATAGGAATTTCAATCAATGTGGACGTGATGCCTCCCGCCACTTTGAAACAGGCTAGATCTCAAGGAAAGTTACAAATGTTCCGTTCCAATTGGATTGCAGATTATCCCGATGCAGAGAACTACCTTTCTTTATTCTATTCAAAGAATTTTAGTCCCTCCGGTCCCAATTATATGCATTATCAAAATCCCACTTTTGATACTTATTATGAAAAAAGCTTTAAGGTCAATGATCCAATTGAAAGAAGAAGATTGTATCAAATAATGGACTCTCTAGTGATGACATCTTATCCTTTCACTCCCCTATATTACGACCAAGTAGTACGATTTACTCAAAAAGAAGTTAATGGGCTCTCAATAAGCCCTTTGAATGATCTTAAACTGAAAAAGGTCTGGAAAACAAAAAAACCACCACAATAAAAGACTTTGGGGTTTATCTGATTGCAAAAGATTTATTTCTTAAACTTGGAATATTTGTTTTTGAACTTATCTATTCTTCCAGCTGTATCTACCAATTTTGACTTACCAGTGTAATATGGATGAGAAGTACGAGAGATTTCAAGTTTCACTAATGGATACTCTTGACCATCGTGCTCAATGGTCTCCTTAGTTTCAACGGTTGACTTGGTAATGAAAATATCCTCATTGGACATATCTTTGAAGGCTACAAGTCTATAGTTATCTGGATGAATACCCGTTTTCATATCTATTATTAGTTTTTAAAGTGTGCAAACTTAATCTTTTTAGATAAATTTACAAAGTATGTTTTTTCAAAAAGCCAAATCTACTTTAAAAATTACTTAGTTATGGAAAATGAAAAAAAAACTACCGGAAAAATTGCCCTTATTTTCGGATTAGTGCTTGGGGGAATCAATGTGGTATACGGACTGATATTGTATTCATTAGACATGCACTTTCAAAATNAAACTTCAACCTCTCTAATAGGNTACGCTTTTCTNANNGGAATTATCATTTGGGCGATCATNCAACACAAAAAGAATAATGNAGGGTATTTAANACTCTCAGAGGCNCTNAAGACTGGNATTGGAACCGCACTCATATCNGGTATTGTCGTCTCGATTTATGTTATTCTTCTATCTCAGTATTTAGATTCGAATTTTATTGATAAATCCATAGAGTACCAAAAAGAAAAGATGTTAAAAGAGAATCCAGAAGTTTCAGTGGAAAATGTAAATAAGATGTTCGACATGCAAAAAGAGTTCTCAGGTCCTTTTATTACCAGTGGATTCATCATCATTTTTAATTTATTTTTTGGTTTTATNATTTCATTAATTGNAGGAATGATCCTTAAGAAATCTCAGCCTGAATAGCACAAATTTCCTATTTTTGCTNGTGAAACNACCCTTATATGGATATATCGATCGTTATACCATTACTCAACGAAAGTGAGTCGTTAGAGCCTTTACACGATTGGATTATNCAGTCGCTAGTGACGAAAAAAAAACATTTTGAAATTATATTTATTGATGATGGAAGTNCAGATGACTCTTGGGAAGTNATATCAAAACTGGCTGAGCAGCACCCNNANACGCATGGGATACAATTTTCCAAAAACTTCGGTAAGTCTCAGGCACTTCATGCGGGTTTCCGAGCTGTAAATGGAAAATATGTAGTNACCATGGATGCTGATTTACAAGATTCCCCNGAGGAAATTATACCTATGATTAATAAATTGAAGGAAAAAAACCTCCACCTAATCTCTGGCTGGAAGAAAAAACGATACGATTCATTCATCCTCAAAAACTTACCTTCTAAGCTATTCAATTGGGCGGCAAGGAGCATTTCTGGAATCAAGCTNCATGATTTCAATTGTGGNTTGAAAGTCTACAANAAAGAGGTNATCAGAAATATAGAGGTTTATGGAGAAATGCATCGATATATCCCAGTGATNGCTGCGCATGANGGCTTTGACAAAATTGATGAAAAAATAGTAAAACATCAAGCCAGAAAATATGGTAAAACAAAATTTGGAGTNGATCGTTTTCTCAATGGATTCCTNGACTTAATTACTTTGTGGTTTATCAATNGATTTGGTAAAAGGCCCATGCATTTTTTTGGATTTTGGGGTACTTTGATGCTATTGGTAGGTTTTGGTTTTACCGTTTACCTAGGTATAGAAAAGCTCTACTTGAATACGCAAGGGCGATTGATCACACAAAGACCAGAATTTTACATCGCCTTGACTACAATGATTCTAGGTGCACAGGCATTTATTGCAGGTTTTTTGGGCGAGATAATAATTCGTCAAAATAAGAATATTAAACAATACAATATTACCAAAACGACCTATGAATAAAGCACTAGTTGCCAAAATTGAAGAATGGTCTCACCCTCCATTTGATGACGAAACAATCGAGACATTGGAGGAGATGAAAAATTATCCTCAGGAGCTTGAAGATGCTTTCTATAAAAATTTAGAGTTTGGAACAGGAGGGATGCGAGGAATTATGGGAGTTGGCACAAATAGGATTAATGCTTATACTCTGGGGAAAAGCACCCAAGGGCTATCAAATTACCTCAAACAAACTTTTGAAAATGACCACATAAAAGTAGTTATTGCCTATGATTGCAGAAATAACAGTAAAAGCTTAGCATTGAAAGTTGCCGAAGTTTTTTCTGCCAATGGCATCAAAGTATTCTTCTTTTCTGATTTGCGGACTACACCCGAACTCTCTTTTGCTGTAAAGCACCTTGAAGCGCATTGTGGAATCGTTTTGACAGCGTCGCACAACCCCCCCGAATACAATGGATACAAGGTGTATTGGAAGGATGGTGGACAAATTGTACCCCCACAAGATAAATATATCATTGATGAGATTGACCAAATCCAGTTTTCTGATATTAAATTCAAAGCTAATAACGATCTGATTGAGTTGATAGATAAAGATATCGATCAGGCTTTTTTTGACACATCGGTACGTTTAGGCCAATCTAAGTTAAAAACCCGCGACAATTTTAAGATTGTATTCACTCCCTTGCACGGCACTTCAATAACAGCTGTGCCTCAAGTTTTAGCAAAGGCGGGCTATACCGATGTACATTTGGTAGCAGATCAATCTACCCCCGATGGTAATTTTCCCACCGTAAAATCTCCCAATCCTGAGGAGCCTGAGGCTCTTAAAATGGCATTGGATCAGGCACAGTCTATTGGTGCAGATATGGTCATTGGAACGGACCCAGACAGTGATCGTCTCGGTGTTGCCGTAAGAGATCAAAACAACGAATTTCGTTTACTCAACGGAAATCAAACGATGGTGGTGATGACTTATTTTTTATTAGAGAAGTGGAAAAAAAGAAATCATTTGGATGGCAATCAATTTATTGCTACGACAGTGGTTTCTACTCCAATGATTCAAAAAATGGCGCAAGCTTATGGGGTGCATTACAAGGAAACTCTTACCGGTTTTAAATGGATTGGAAAACTGATTAAAGAGTTTCCAGAGTTACAATTTATCGGAGGTGGAGAAGAGAGTTTTGGTTATTTGGCCGGTGATGACATTCGAGATAAGGATGCTGTTACTGCAACCCTACTGGCATGTGAGGTAGGGACAAGCGCCAAAAATAATGACAAAAGCTTCTATGAAATCCTAGAGGAATGTTATAGACAATTTGGTGCTCACAAAGAAAAGCTGATCTATTTTACTCGAGAAGGTAAAGAAGGAGCTGACATGATAAAGTCCATGATGGAGGGATACAGAAACAATCCCCCAAAAAAAATTGCAGGTATATCAGTAACGGAATTAGAAGATTATTTGACTAGCGAGAGGTTTTTCTGCATGGAAAAACAATCAGAAAAAATAGATCTACCCGTTGCCGATGTTTTAATATTCAAATTAGAAGATGATTCTAGAATTGCCATACGCCCTAGTGGTACGGAACCCAAAATCAAATTTTATTTTAGCGTCAATGATAAGCTGGAATCATATGAGGATTGGCACACCAAAGAACCCATACTGGACGCAAAAATTGAATCAATTATTAAAGGAATTGGACTGTAAATGAATTATTTTTTTAAAATACTTCGGTTTGGTTTACCCTATAAAAAGTTTGCCTTTTTGAATATTTTCTTCAATGTCCTCTATGCCATTTTTAGTGCTTTGGCCTACGTAGCTATGATTCCTATGATGCAGATTCTTTTTGGTACTATTCCCAAAACAAATATCGCTCCAACCTATACAGGCATTGGAGAAATCAAGGACTATGTTGCGGGTTTTTTTAATTATAAATTAACGGAATATATGGAACAAGAAAGTGACATAGCACTACTGTTTGTAATATCGATGATCATCAGTCTATTTTTTCTGAAAAATATTTTCAATTATTTGGCCATGTTTTTCATTACCTTCCTTCGAAATGGTGTTTTATTGGATCTGAGGAATGAGTTATATAAAAAGACGACTACCCTCCCCCTATTTTTTTTATCTGAAAAGAAAAAAGGGGACCTTATGGCAAGAATTTCCTCTGATGTTCTAGAACTTCAACATTCCTTTCTTTCCATATTGGAATTAATTATTAGAGATCCACTGACCATAATTTTTTCGCTTTTNNTTATGTTCAGTTTCAGTATAAAACTCACTCTATTTGTGTTGATTTTTATTCCTATTTCNGGAGGAATCATTTCTCAAATTGGAAAGTCATTAAAGCGTAAATCGGATCGTGTTCTTAAAGAACAAGNTGAGTTTCTATCTCTTCTNGAAGAAACATTGGGTGGNATTAAAATAATTANGGCTTTTAATGCACAGAACGCATTCNTNAATAANTTTAGAAATTCAACATTACGTTTTTTTAATTTTTCGAATAANCTTTTAAACAGACAAAATCTNGCCTCTCCCTTAAGTGAGTTTTTGGGAATTGTGGTCATTAGTGTGCTTTTGTGGTATGGAGGAAANATGGTATTGATNGACGAAACATTGAGTGGNGCTNTATTTTTNTCGTATTTGGGCTTGGCCTATAATATTTTAACACCAGCCAAGGGAATAAGTAAGGCNTATTANAGTGTTAGAAAAGGNGACGCAGCAGCTATGCGTNTTCTGGAAATTTTGGAAGCGAAAGATGATATGGAAGACGATCCCAATTCAGTTGATATTAAAAACTTAGAGAAAAAAATTAGATTTAATAATGTTTCTTTTTCCTATGATCAAAGCAAAGTGCTGGATNATTTTTCCCTCGAAATAAAAAAAGGAAAAACGGTGGCTTTGGTGGGGCCATCCGGCAGTGGNAAGACTACTGTGGCNAATCTTCTCAATCGCTTTTATGATATTGACAAGGGTAATTTAACTTTGGATGGAATTCCCATAAACTTAGTTAAGAAAAAATCCTTGTATAGNTTGACAGGTGTGGTCACCCAAGATTCTATCTTATTCAATGACAGTGTNAGAAATAATATTGCTTTGGGAAATCCTGAAGCNAGTNTNNAGGAAATTAAATATGCTGCCAAAGTTGCCAATGCTAATGAATTTATTGAAAAATTGGCTCAGGGTTATGATAGNATANTAGGTGAAGGGGGGAACAAACTGTCAGGGGGACAAAAACAAAGATTATCCATTGCGCGGGCTATACTNAAGNATCCTGATATATTGATTTTAGACGAAGCTACCTCAGCCCTNGACACNGGCTCAGAAAAACTAGTACAAGAGGCACTCGAAAACTTGATGAAAAACAGAACCTCANTNGTGATTGCTCACCGACTTTCNACCATTCAAAAAGCAGATTTAATTGTTTTCCTTCAACAAGGTAAAATAATAGAGATAGGAACCCACAAAGAACTTATTGCCCAAAAATCAGCNTATAGAAAATTAGTTGAATTACAATCTTTATAGGTTTNCAAGATGAAAAAATCTAANAAGNAAAGNCAAAANAATTGACATGANGTTAGCTTTNTANCCGTTATGAAATTACACCGCAATATTGCTTTGGGCATCCTGTCCGCATTNGANNTNACNCTGAATGAAAAACTCNATGCTGGTGATACTATCAAAAAANTACTTAAAAAGAATTCCANNTGGGGGTCAAGAGATNGGCGAATGATCGCANAAGTTTTTTACGATATTNTTCGCCANAAAAGGCTATTTGAAGNACTTACGGGAGGNNAAAATTTAAACTCAAACTTTTGGAATCTGATNGGTTGTTGGATGNTTTTAAATGAACAAATNCTNCCTGAATGGGAGGAGTTTAGNAACATTGATGCCCTTAAAATTAAATCCANTATTAAAACTTTTCTNAACGAAAGAAAGTATAGATATTCTATCCCAGATTGGTTAGATGAAATGGGTGAAGCCTCATTGGGGGAGTATATATGGGAAAAAGAAATGGAGGCNCTCCATACCCCTGCAGACCTCATTGTCAGAGTCAATTCCTCAAAAACNTCGGTGANNAANTTGAAAGNTCTATTGGAAAAAAAATATAATCTAATCACTAATCTTATTCCTGACTATGCTGAGGCNTTGAGGTTTGAAAANAAACACTCCCTAAANAGAATAAAGGAATACCGNGAGGGCTGGTTTGAGGTTCAAGATGCCAATTCTCAAAAAATTGCACCTTGGTTGNAACCTCAATCAGGGAAGTACTACATCGATGCATGTGCTGGTGCTGGAGGGAAAAGTTTACACTTAGCAAATCTTACTAATGATTCTGCAAAAATAATAGCCGTAGACATTAATGGTCACAAATTGAAAGAATTGAAAAAAAGAAGCTATAGAAACAGTTTTCAATCCATACAGATTGCCAACGTTAAAGAAGAGAATATTTTGAAATTTCTAGACGGCGATGCAGATGGTGTACTGATTGATGCTCCCTGTAGTGGTCTGGGAGTGCTGAAGAGAAATCCCGATACTAAATGGAGTATTACCCTAGATCGCTTGACTGAAATATTGGATGTGCAAGAGAAAATTCTTCAAACTTATGCCCCTTTGGTAAAAAAAGGAGGGATAATTGTTTACGCTACTTGTTCAATTCTGCCAATAGAGAATACGCTTCAAGTGTCTAAATTTCTGAGCAGTAAGCAAGGTTCTCGTTTTGAATTGGATTCTGAAAAAACTTATTTTTCACATGAAACAGGATTCGATGGCTTTTACTGTGCACGATTGATTGATAAAATGTGAATAAATTGATTAAAAGTTATTAACTTAATTTCAAATCTGGTGAAGTCAAAATCAATTGAAAAATTTATTTTTGGTGTAAAAAATATCCTTTAATGATTTTCTTTTTTGGTAACTCCAATGGGAGNATTTACGCAGTTNAANCTTCAAAAAANTTAGTCCTNTCTANTCAAAAAAAACTGGATTGGCTTTTCGGAGGCCCAAGCTTAATTGATTCAAAAATCATTAGAGGCCCCTTTCTTGGTCCACGTGCTACCATGATTACCCCTTGGAGTACCAATGCAGTAGAGATTACTCAAAACATGGATATAGACGGGATTTTAAGGATAGAAAAATTTTCGCGCANAACACCAAAAGAGNAATTTGATCCGATGTTGTATGAAGTTTACAAGAATTTGAATCAAACTATTTTTGACTTCGATATCACNACTGAGCCTATTACTACAATTACTGATATTGAGGTATACAACCAAAAAGANGGCTTGGCTTTGAGCGAGGAAGAAGTGGCTTATTTGGAGGGATTGTCCCAAAAACTGGGACGTGCTTTAACGGACTCAGAAGTATTTGGCTTTTCCCANGTTAATTCGGAACANTGCCGTCATAAAATTTTCAATGGTCNTTTTGTAATTGACGGTGTGCAGCAAGAAGAAAGNTTATTTAAGATGATCAAAAAAACCTCCNAAACAAACCCCAANAATATCGTATCGGCTTACAAAGATAATGTGGCGTTTGTGTCAGGTCCAAGTATAGAACAGTTCGCCCCAAAAGATGGATCTGTTCCTAGCCCTTTTGAAACCAATACCATAAAAAGTATTATATCTCTGAAAGCTGAGACGCACAACTTTCCCACAACAGTTGAACCCTTTAATGGCGCTGCAACAGGTTCTGGTGGAGAAATACGCGACCGATTGGCAGGAGGTCAGGGCTCANTGCCACTNGCAGGTACAGCAGTTTACATGACTCCCTACTCTNGAGTTACAAAGNATCGAGATTGGGAAAAAGGTTTTNCACAAAGAAAATGGCTGTATCAGANGCCCTTANACATTTTGATAAAGGCTTCCNATGGAGCCTCTGATTTTGGAAATAAGTTTGGACAGCCACTTATTTCAGGTTCAGTNTTGACTTTTGAACATGAGGAGAANGATCAAAGATTGGGTTATGATAAGGTAATNATGCTTGCAGGAGGNATTGGCTATGGTGTAGAAAATCAAGCACAAAAAAAGATGCCCTCNAAAGGGGATATTATTGTGATATTGGGGGGTGACAATTACAGGATTGGAATGGGTGGAGCNGCNGTTTCTTCNGCGAATACGGGAGCATTTAGTAATCAAATTGAATTGAATGCAGTGCAACGATCTAATCCCGAGATGCAAAAAAGAGTAGCCAANGCTATCAGAGCTTTGGTCGAAAGTANTGAGAATCCAATCGTCTCAATTCACGACCATGGCGCAGGGGGTCATTTGAATTGCTTGTCNGAATTGGTNAAGGATACTGGTTGTNAAATANATATCGATCAACTNCCTCTAGGCGACCCTACCTTATCNGCAAAAGAAATCATAGGAAATGAATCTCAAGAGCGNATGGGGTTGATTCTTTCTGAAAAAGATGNTCATCTACTAGAAACCATCGCTCNACGNGAAAGGGCNCCATTTTACATTGTTGGCAAGGTTACAGGAGACAAACATTTTTCATTCGTNAATGAGAAAAATGGNGAAAAACCAATTGATCTTGACGTTGACTCATTGTTTGGAGATGCGCCCAAAACAACTCTTANCGATCAAAATAAAAAGGTAAATTTTGAAGATCTTTCTTANCAATTCTCAAACTTTGAGANTTATCTCGCTGATGTACTGATGTTGGANGCTGTNAGCTGTAAAGATTGGCTTACCAACAAGGTGGATCGCTGTGTAACGGGGNGNGTAGCACAGCANCAAACGGTNGGTGAATTACAACTTCCTTTGAGTAACTGTGGTGTAATAGCTTTGGACTTCAAAGGAAAAAAAGGAGTGGCTACTGCTATTGGACATGCTCCCGTAGTGGGATTGATTGATCCGGCAAAAGGAAGTATAAACGCCATTACGGAATCACTTACGAATATCGTTTGGGCCCCAATGGCNGAGGGTTTAAAATCAATTAGTCTTTCNGCNAATTGGATGTGGCCTTGCAATAATCCNGGGGAAAATGATCGTCTGTANCAAGCGGTCAAGGCCTGTTCAGAATTTGCTATTGACNTGGGAATTAATATTCCAACTGGAAAGGATTCTTTGTCGATGAAACAAAAATATCATGAAGGAGATGTTTTGGCGCCNGGNACNGTAATAATCTCTTCTGCTGGTGAATGTATGGATTTAAAAAAGGTAGTAACNCCAGTTTCNGTAGCNGATAAAGGCCATCTTTTTTATATCAATTTATCCTCACAAAAATATGTTTTAGGNGGATCCTCATTGGGACAAATNTTGAATAAAATTGGCTCCGAGGCCCCNGGAATTNATGATGTTTCAGTTTTAAAAAACAGCTTCAATATTCTTCAAGAATTGGTANTGAAAGATAATATTATTTCGGGTCACGACATTTCCTCTGGTGGTTTNATTACTACATTGTTAGAAATGTGTTTTCCCTCCCTNNATGTGGGNATGGAAATAGACNTAACAGTATTAAGTGAAATTGATAGCACAGCTTTGCTGTTNGCAGAAAATGCAGGTTTTGTTTTACAAAGTGAAAGTGACCTTAGTAAGCACTTNAAATCTAAAGGAATANAATGTCATCGTATAGGNAAGGTGAATCANTCGGGTGTATTAAATATTAGCAATTATAAAGAAAGTTTGAAGTTGGATGTTTCACAATATAGAGACATTTGGTTTTCAACCTCTGCTNCACTGGATACCCAACAAAATAAATGTGCAAACGAAAGATTTAACAATTATAAAAAAANTCCATTAAAATTTAATTTNCCATCCTCCTTCAATGGTGAACTAGCGCCCTCAAATGAAANNAAAATAAAAGCNGCCATCATNAGGGAAAAAGGNAGTAATTCGGAGCGAGAAATGGCCTATGCAATGCATTTAGTTGGTTTTGANGTGCATGACATTCATATGACCGATTTGATTGAAGGAAGANANACATTAGAGGACTTTCAATTTATAGCNGCTGTTGGAGGATTTTCAAACTCTGATGTTTTNGGGTCAGCAAAGGGCTGGGCNGGAGCTTTTTTGTACAATCCTAAGGCCAAGAAAAGTTTAGATGACTTTTTTGCTANANAAGATAATCTTTCACTAGGTGTTTGTAATGGTTGCCAATTATTTGTTGAACTAGGGTTGATTACTCCTGATCACGAAACGCTGCCAAAAATGCAACTCAACGATTCTGGAAAGTTTGAATGCCAGTTTACTGCGGTAACCATAGGCAATTCTTCCTCTATAATGATGCAAGGATTGGANGGCAGCACATTGGGNATTTGGGCCGCACATGGTGAGGGTAAATTTCACCTTCCAATGGAAGAGTCTCNATACCAAATTCCNGCNAAATANCACCAAAAGACNTATCCTGCCAATCCCAATGGTTCGGATTTNAANGCTGCAATGTTATGCAGTGACGATGGGAGACATCTNGTAATGATGCCNCATCTNGANCGCTCNACTTTCCCCTGGAATTGGGCCCATTACCCAAATGAGCGAGNAGATCAAGTTTCTCCTTGGATCACTGCTTTTGAAAATGCNAAGCGATGGCTTTACAGAAAATAAAAGTTTTTATAAANTAAATTTTATTACTTTAGGGACAAAGATGACCATGCAGCCNTCTAGGATTTTCGATATCTTGAGTANTNTCGTTCAAGCACATCCCCTTGAACGCTGTCTCAGTGATAAAAAAAANGGGGTATGGGAGTCTNACTCTACTGAGAAATTTTTTGANTCNGCCAATTATATAAGTGCTGCNCTATTATCTNNAGGAGTTAAACCCCNTGATAAAATAGCACTTATTTCTACAAATAACAGATCGGAATGGTCTATAGTGGATATGGCNATTCTTCAAATTGGAGCCATATCAGTCCCACTTTACCCTAATATAAGCTCGAAAGATTACGAATATATTCTCAATCACTCCGAGAGTATNTACTGNTTTGTNTCGGATCAGAANCTNTNCAATAAANTTNTTTCGGTAAAAAAGCAAGTAAAANGACTCAAAGAAATTTATTGTTTTGATNAACTTGATGATTGCAAAAATTGGACTGAATTGTTAGANATAGGAAAAGAAGNTTGGGATGAAAAAAAGCTTGATAAAANAAAATCAATNGTTNAAGCGAGTGACTTGGCAACNATTATTTACACATCGGGCACCACAGGNACTCCAAAAGGTGTTATGCTCACCCATAGCAATATTGTGTCTAATGTTATTTCGGCNACAAAAAAATTTCCATTCGAAGATAGNAATCAAANTGCCTTGAGCTTTCTTCCCATGTGTCATATTTTTGAGAGAACTTTTATCTACGGTTATTTATATAACAGTATNGAAGTGTATTTTGCTGAATCTCTTGAAACAATTGCNGACAATTTAANAGAAATTAAGCCGAATTTTATGACNGCTGTTCCAAGACTTCTNGAAAAAGTTTATGACAAAATATACGCTAAGGGTAATGATTTGAAAGGCATAAAAAAATCACTTTTTTTCTGGGCTGTNGAAATNGGTTTAAAATATAATCCTTATGACAACACTAATTTTATTTATAATGTAAAAAATTATGTAGCCAAAAAACTTATTCTTTCAAAATGGAAGGAGGCACTGGGTGGTAATTTAGAAATCATTTGCTCTGGCAGCGCTCCGCTCCAACCAAGATTAGCTCGGATTTTTGGAGCAGCAGGAATGACTGTAGCAGAAGCTTATGGTTTGACAGAAACCTCTCCAGCAATATCTGTTAATGATCTGAGGAATCGTGGATTAAAAATTGGAACTGTGGGAAAAATAATTGAAGGGGTAGAAATTAAAATAGGTGAGGATGGTGAGATTTTATGTAAAGGTCCTAATGTGATGCAGGGTTACTATAAAGATCCGGATTTGACAAAAGAAGTTATGGATGGAGATTATTTCAAAACAGGGGATATAGGAACCATTGACGAAGAAGGGTTTCTTAGAATTACGGATCGTAAAAAACAGATGTTCAAAACTTCTGGAGGGAAGTATATTGCACCTCAAGTCATTGAAAACGAATTGAAACAGTCTTTGTTTATAGAGCAAATTTTGGTAATAGGTGAAGGAAAAAATATGGCTGCAGCAATTATACAACCTAGTTTTGAAGAGGCCAAACTCTGGATGGATCGACAAGGAATTTTATACAACGATGACACAAAATCCATCTGTAAAAATGAAAGTTTGTTTGAAAAAATTAATAGTGAAATTAGATTGCATGACCTCAAATTTGGGAAATGGGAACAAGTAAAAGTAATTCGGCTCACCCCTGATATTTGGTCAATTGAGGATGGGCATCTTACCCCTACTATGAAGGTCAAACGAAAAGTAGTTATAGATAAATATAAGGCACTAATAGACGATATTTACAAATAAAAAATTTTACTATTTATTATGCATGCATAACATTTATTTATATATTTGTTTTTGATTATAGTTAAATGAGAAAAAAAACCATAGACGCTTCTTTACGATCTTCTTGGAATGCTGTGAGTAAGATGTACAACAAAGAGGCTTTTAAGTTTGATTCGACTATGGCCACTGGTTTTGCCCTCTTGAATATTGAACCAGGTGGAACTCCATCAAGTTCCCTGGGGCCAAAATTGGGAATGGAATCTACTAGTCTATCTCGATTATTGAATAGTATGGAAAATAAAAATTTGATTAAACGCCAACCTAATCCAAAAGATGGAAGGGGTGTATTAATTTTTTTGACTCCATTTGGAAAAGAGAAAAGAGACGACTCAAAAGCAGTGGTACTTAATTTTAATCGAATTGTTGAAAAAAAATTATCTGAAATTCAAATCAAACATTTTTTTGAAGTGGCAGATTGTATAACAGAAGAAAGTAGAACGTTTGAACATTTTTAAATTAATTTATCCCAAAAGCCTATGGAACTTGAAGCAAAAACATTAATCAAAGGAGGTGAATTTATAATCAAAGAGACTCAACCTGAAGATATTTTCACTCCGGAGGATTTTTCGGAGGAGCAGATCATGATGAAGGATAGCGTCAAAGAATTTGTCGACCGCGAGATTTGGCCCCATAAAGAGCGTTTTGAAAAAAAAGATTACAAGTTCACAAAATCTTGTATGGAAAAGGCTGGGGAACTTGGGTTTCTTGGTATTGCTGTCCCCGAAAGTTATGGTGGAATGGGCATGGGTTTTGTCTCTACCATGTTGGTTTGTGATTATATTTCCGGTGCCACTGGTTCTTTTTCTACAGCTTTTGGAGCACATACAGGGATCGGTACTATGCCCATTGTACTCTACGGTACAGAGGAACAAAAAGAAAAATATGTTCCCAAATTAGCCAATGGAGAGTGGTTTGGTGCTTATTGTTTGACAGAACCAGGTGCTGGTTCGGATGCCAACTCGGGTAAAACAAAAGCAGTACTATCTGAGGATAGTAGTTATTATTTGATTTCAGGACAAAAGATTTGGATTTCTAATGCAGGATTTGCGAATTTATTTATTGTTTTTGCGCGCATTGAGGATGATAAAAATATTACTGGATTCATTATTCCTAATGATCCCAGTAATGGTATCACACTTGGTAAAGAAGAAAATAAATTAGGAATTCACGCCTCCTCAACCCGTCAAGTATTTTTTAATAAGACTAAAGTTCCTGTCGATCATATGTTGGCTGAGCGTGGTCATGGATTTAAAATTGCCATGAATTCACTCAATGTAGGACGTATCAAACTAGGGGTAGCTTGTTTGGAAGCACAAAGAAGGGTTATTGATAATGCAGTGAAATACGCTAAAGAGAGGGTCCAATTCAAAAAACCGATTGCTCAATTTGGAGCCATTAAGGAAAAATTAGCGAAAATGGCCACTTCATGCTATGCCGGAGAATCAGCCAACTACCGTGCTGCCAATGATATAGAGCTCAATATCAAACGATTACACGAGGAAGGAATACAGCACCAAAAAGCAGAACTAAAGGGGGTTGAAGAATTTGCTATTGAGTGTTCGATTATAAAAGTAGGAACTTCTGAAGACATTCAAAATTGTGCTGATGATGGTATTCAAATCTATGGTGGGATGGGATTTTCTGCAGATACTCCCATGGAGTCTGCTTGGAGGGATTCAAGGATAGGAAGAATTTATGAGGGTACTAATGAAATCAACAGGATGTTATCGGTGGGAATGCTAGTCAAAAAATCTATGAAAGGAGATTTGGATTTGATGAATGCTGTGATGAAAGTATCCAGTGAAATAGCAAACGGGGGTGTTAAAAAGGAAATAGATTTAAATCAACCTCTTTCTGTTGAATTAGAAAAAATTAAAAATCTTAAAAAAGTTTTCTTAATAATTGCTGGTTCTGCCTTTCAAAAATATGGACAGGAGCTGGAAAATCATCAACAAATCTTATTAGGATTATCAGATATGTTGATTGAAATTTATTTTGCAGAATCAGCCACCCTGAGAACATTAAAAAATTTTAATAGAGGATACGATGTTAAACATCAAATCAATATGACTCAATTGTATGTTTTTGATGCTACGGAGATCGTAATAAGTAAATCAAAAGAAACCATCGGTAATATTGCTGAAGGTGATGCTCAAACTAAACTTATGGAAAGCTTACATATTATAACAAAATATGATAGGTTACCTAATGTTCTGGATTTAAGAAATAAAATTGCCGACAAAATAATTATGGAAAATAGTTATAGTTTTTAAAATTTCATAGATTTTTAGAAAATATCATTACTGTATTATCTTTTGTATCGAATAATTTTAAATAATTTAAGTTATTTGAAATCTTAAAAATTATATATTTCTTGATTAAAATTTTAATTTCATTGTTGATTGTTGTGCCTGACGTTATTTTTATTGTATCATTACTAATAAAAATTTTTGAAGGGTATTCTCTTGAATTTTTGAAAGGATATGAGGTTAAATGATATATCATTTTTTCAGTATCAATATTCAATTTTTTGTAGTTGAAATTTGTAGAATCTACATTGAATAAATTTAATTCTAGATTTGATAAAACCCCCATTTGAATCAATTCCCATTTTCCATTTAAATTATTTATTTCAAAATTCCCATCCTCGAAATTTATTTTTTTGTCATATTCGCATCCCCATAAAAATACTGATATAAATAATACAAATTGAAGATTATTTTTGCACATAAACTTAATTTAGTAATTGACCATTAACATTATATACTTTAAGGGAGTCAACAATCTTCCCTGATTCATATTCTATTTTTTGTTTTAAATTGCCATTTGAAAAATAATCTAACCAAATACCATCCCTATTTCCATTACTGTCAAAAGAGATCTGCTTTCTTAGCTGGGAATTAGAAAAATAAAATTTAGATTCACCAGATAGTACACCTGATTTAAAAAAAGAAGATTGTTTTACTACTCCATTACTCCAATAGCTTTTTCTCTCTCCATCAATTAAACCATTTTCATAACATAAAGATTCTTTTAATTTATTATTACTGTAAAACTCGGAAAATTTTCCATCTAGTTTTCCCTGTTCATAGTTAGATTCAATTTTTAAATCCCCATTTGTGTAAAATTCCCGAAGTTGGCCATGAAGTTTTCCTTGATTAACATTAAATAATAAAATTTCATTTTTATTGTTACTGAACCCTTTGATTACACCACTAAAGAGATTTCCCCCATAAAAGTATGTTGAATCCCTAGAGGTCCTTACAACTTGTATTTTGTCTAAATTTATCCAATTTGAACTATCATTGCAGGACAGAAATACGATAAATAAGTGAAAAATTATAGCCCAACGACTTAAGCTTAAATTTACTAGGGTCATGATGACTCATAAAAAAGTTATTCGTAAATTTAAAAATATTTTTCTATTCATGTAGAACAAAGCAATAAATTATACTTATTCACGTTTTCATATAAAAATCTATATAATCTGTGGTGGGATTAAATAAAATTTATTTATTGCTATTNTTATTAGTTAGCNCATTTNNNNTNGGCCANACTACTGATATNANNTTTGATGAAATNANNNTAAACNNTTCNNNNGGNCCATNNGAATTTTGCCAGGGAGAAGTTCCAANCTTTNAATTAAGATTTAGATTAACCNCNGGNTCNACAACTTTAACCTTAACTTCNACAAATACCCTAGAAATTACTGCCAATGGNTCTGGGTCAAATATTTTTTCAAAAACNGTNACAANTATTTTNNNTCTTGGNGATGGNGGNANTATTATNAATNNNGAGGNNAGNGATTATTATACTTGGCCAATTNTCGGNNCTGATGCTATNCAACTATCAAATGCNGGCTCAACAGACATTCAATTTAAGATTGTAATCAATTCNTCTATTTACAATGATCCNACAGANACTGCNACTTCAGTNACAATTATNACCAANNCAAATCCATCTANATCAANAATATCNTCCNCTNAAGGAACATTTAANNNAGCNNGNGAAATTTCAATTTGTGATGGAACACCTATNACNCTTTTCGCTGACGGNGCAAANTCTCACTTTGANTATTTTAGAAAACCNTCTGGNCTTGCAGCATTTAGTTCGCTTGGAAAATCAACNTCTAACTCNNTNACAATNANTGATNTAAGTGCAGGTGGNGAAGAAATNAAAGTNAGAGCATACAATGGTGATTGCNTCACTGANTCTNNTACNTANACAATNAATGTTTCTCCAACAACATCAGTAATNTTAACTGATAATCTNACTAATAATACATTTTGTGAAAATGATAATGTNATATTTANTGCTGCNGGCTCTGGNGGTTGGTTCCAATTTTTAAAANTAACTGGTGGAGTTACATCAACNGTNCAGTCCTCAACATCGGCNACATACAGTTCTACNAGCTTATTAGATCAAGATNNTATATTAGTNAGGAATTTTACANCCTCAGCAACAACATGTTACAGTGAGAAATCTATCGTCGTGAGACTTAATTCCTTCTCNGGAACTAGNACAATTACTGGTAACCAAAATATTTGTGCAAACTCAGNACCAACAATTTTGGCAAATGATTCACAAACTACAGCAGACAGATCAACTGATGGTGCAACCACTTCNTATAATTGGGAAAAAAACGAAGGGGCTGGATGGTTGAGTGTTGGGGCTTCAAATTCAATNAATTATCAGCCTCCAACACTAATTTCAACTACTGCATATAGGAGGGTTTTACNAAGCGAATTTAATGGTAAAAACTGTTTCAGCTATTCAAATGTTGTAACTGTAACAGTAAATAGTTTACCAGAAGCTAATTTATCAGGTAGTGGCCTTACAAGTTCNACNATTTGTTTTGGAGATAAACCAGTTTTCACTGCTACACCCTCAAGTGGAGTTAGTTATACATTTTATGTAAATGGTCAGCCAGTTGAGGCTGANGCAGTTNCAGGTAATATTTTTTATTCTGCAAGTACAACNTTAAACATCGACCAAACCTCGATGTCTTCACCAACTATAATTGGNTTAAAGATTACAACACCTTCAGGTTGTACAGATACTGATTCAATTACCCTTTTTGTAAATAAAATAAGNGGAAGTGACATAATTAACACTTCAACAGTAAGTTACTGCTCAAATGCGGACCCNTCAATAATTACTCATGCAGGAAGTTCTTCNCCAGAATTTGGGGGGTCAGTTGAATACCTNTGGCAAACAAGAACATCAACNACTACATATCAAGACATAGATATTCCTAAAGCAACATCTTTAAACTATGACCCACCACCGCTTCATGATGGTACCCATTATTTTAGGAGATTAACTATAAATACCNTAAATTCACTNAGCTGCACTGCTACNCCNTCTAATGANATCATNATNACTGTTGGAGACGGTTCTTCCCCNTCACTNACTGTGACNCTAACAAANACTTNAACATCAAATACAGTAACAAATAATACAATTTGTGCAGGAGAGGGTATAGATTTTGATGCCACATTATCGAGTGGCAGTGGATTTGAGTTTAAATTAAATGGTACAACTGTTCAAGGACCNAGTGNAGACGGAACNTTNACAATCAATTCCTTCGATGATGGAGATTTAGTTCTTATAAGAGTATACGAAAATGCAAATGGAACNGGNTGTTTCAGTGATTTTAATGCTCCAATTAGAGTAAATAGTTTGACNGGAACNAATACAATTAGTNCTGGTCCTGAAACAATTTGTNATTTAGGAGACCCAATGCAAATATCTGGATTATCAGAGCCAACTCANAATTTAGTTGGNGGAACAGTACTTTTCAAATGGCAGAGGCGGTCTCAAGGAACAATTAGNTGGTCTGATATTTCGGGGGCAAATGCNGTTAATTATAATCCACTNAGTGGTCAATTAACCTCNACNACTGAGTTTAGAAGACTNGCAATAGCGAGTTATAATTCACTTGAATGTTCNGGANACACATCGCCTACTTTCGTTTCAAATACTTATNTTGTTAANGTAGTNCCNTCATTTACTGCTACTTTAACCAGTTCACCTGACCCTGCTCAAATTTGTGAAGGNGATCCATTTACCTTTACAGCNGCAGCTGTNCCAGGAGCTACATACGAATTTTTAGTCAATGATATNTCACANGGAGCAGCTAGCTCTTCNAGAACCNTGGNAAAAACACTCACTAATGGACAAGAGGTAAAAGTCATTGTAACTAGCGGAGCCTGTTCAATTACCTCTAATCCACTTACAGTGATTGTAAATTCAAATCCCGTTCCAACAATTATTGCNCCTGGAATNAGTAATGGAATAATATGTGGAGGATCATTACCAATTATTGAGGGTTTACCTGCCGCNGGAGTTACTCATACTTTTTATTTAGANGGAGTTGAGGCCCCAGCNGCAGCCATGTCTGGAAATAANCTTGANTTAAGTAAAGTCGTCTTAAATGATGTAACTAGAATTGATTTAAAAGTTACAAATTTAATTAATGGTTGCAGTNANACNACCACCACTACCAATGATTCATCATTAATTGTTACTTTGAATGAATTGANTGGATTTAANAATATTAATACTGCNACAGTAAGTTACTGTTCGGGTGCCGATCCTATTATAATTAACTCTGCTGACATACCAACNTCAAACGTTGGAGCAGTACTAAATTATTCTTGGCAAGAGAGGACGCCAGCACTATCTACTGATTGGTCTGATNTTTCAGATGCAATCGGACCCAATTTTGACCCACCAGCCTCAATCGGTGACGGTATTCACGAATTTAGGAGACTAATTACCGCAACTGTTAGCTCTGTTACTTGTACACCTTCTATCTCAATTTACTATTCAAATACGGTGACTATTACAATAGGTGGAGCTGTAGGAACTTCNCCACCTATNTCTCTTTCAACCAATATTACACCAACTTTAAGTAANATAATTTGCGAGGGAGATGATGTTATATTTACTGCAACATCAAATGCTTCGGCAACTTTTTATGAATTTTTCATTGGTGATGTTTCTCAAGGAATTCAAGCAGCACCAAATAATACTTTTGATACATCAACAACTAGCTTGACAATNATTGATAAAACTGAAGTTAGAGTAAGAGTATACTCTGGAGTAGAAACTGGTACTGGTTGTTTTAATGATGATATTTTAACATTGAGAGTTAATTCCATGACAAATGGAAATATCATTTCATATACTGGCCCTGACCCGATTTGTGCAAACGATGATCCNGAACCTTCTATATCAGGTACAACAAATCCACTNTCAACCTTGGCCNTAGATGGAGGTACAATAGTCTATGAGTGGCAACANGATACAGGAAGCGGNTGGAATAAAATTAATGATACAGATTCTGCAAATTATAATCCTCCACCATTATCACTTACAACTGCATACAGAAGACTTGCAAGACCAAGTTTCAGTGGAGACTTGTGTGAAAAACCTTCAAATATTTTCATATCTAACATTGTNACAATTACTGTACAAGCAGGTCCTGCNCCAATAGCAAATTTAAGNTCAGGGCTTCCATCAAATACAATTTGTTCTGGCTCTGATTCGATTACACTAGATGCAAGTTTAAGTACAGATGCAAATAGCTATTTATTCTTTNTTANTGGGAACCCNATAAANTCTCACCCTGCAGCAAACTCAACTTTTACCTCTACAGCAACAATANTAGANGGACATGTGTTTAAAGTTAGAGCNTANGCAGGNGCAGGAAGAACAGGATGTTTTGATGAGNCGGAATTTACNATTAATNTAAATANTATATCAGGTATTAATCAAATAGGCCCAAATAATCAAGAAGTTTGNACAGTATCAGATATTCAGATGATTAACTCATTACAAACACCTACTGGCTCAGGAACAATAACCTACCAGTGGGAGATTCGTCCGGCAGCTACAGGNAATTGGAGTGAAATTTCAGGNGCTGAGTCAGCCACACTNACACCCACNCTTGTCGGAACAAGTTCTGCCTACAGGCGGTCGTTTAGAAGTAATTTAAACGGTCAAATATGTAATGTTTACAGTAACGTTGTAACTGTTACANTNAAAGCTGGAACAATTCCAACAGCTGTTTTGAATTCTGACATGCCGTCTCACACAGTTTGTCAATCCGATACTGGTGAAATAACTTTTGAGGCAAATGCCGATGCTAATGCANCTCGTTTTGATTTTTATTTAAATGGAAATCTAGAACAAAGTGATGCCGCAGACAGAACATATAATATCCCAATAATTGGACTAATAAATAATGACAGGGTCACACTCAGGGTCTTTAATACCTCAGGCTGNTATAATGAGGANGAAGTATTTATCAAAGTAAATTCGCTTGAGGCAGGATCAATCGACGGAGGANCAAGTGTTTGTGAAAATTCCTCAGAAATTATAGTACTTACTAANACAGTCTCAGGAACTAATAATGGTNTTGAGGCAGTGAATGGAGATTATCAGTGGCAGTATTCAATTGATAACGTTAATTGGTCTAATATAATTTTAAACGGAAATAATTCAACTTATTCTGTCCCNCCTAATCCATCACCACCAAGTAGGTATTATCGAAGGCTTGTTGTAAATACAATGAATACTGTCACTTGNACGGTTGCGACCGATCCAGTTTTGATTACAATTACAAGTCTTCCAAGCGCCTCAATTACTAATAATATTTCTGGTGCAGCTTCTAATGTTACAATTTGTGCAACTGATACATCCTTANTTTTTCAAGGATCAGGTGGNAAATCTTTTGAATTTATAGTTAATGGCGACNTACAATACACAACTGACGCNGGGTTTGGGNTAGACACAGCAGACTTTGATATNATTAGTGAAAATGCTACAATTACCAATGGAGATGCNGTTAGTGTTAGAGTNTACGATAAACCTCTTTTNGCTGGTAATCCAGATCCATCAGCTTGTTCTTCCACATCTAGTCAAGTTATAGTTANTATTTTAGGTTCACCCAATGCTACCTTATCAAGTGATAAAAATGAAATATGTGACGATGAACAATTTATTTTGACAGCTACTGCAGGCGGAATTGGTGGGGCAACATACCAATTTTCAATTAATGATGCATTACTCTCTACAGTNACAGCCAGTGCAACACAAACATTCGTAAACTATTCCCCACCGCCACCCTATACCTCAACAATGACCGTTAAATTGGATATTACTACACCACAAGGGTGTTCTGCTGTTGCAACCATTACAATTTTAGAAAATTTAATTACTTCAGGTTCAATCACTGGAACTCAAAAAATTTGTTTTAATTCAGTACCAAATCAAATTACAAGCGTAAGTACTCCGCTAGTTTCAGCATCTGCTACTATAACATATCAATGGCACAGTTCAACTAATGGTTTTGTCTCATATAATGTTATCGATATAGATAGTCCTACATACTCTCCTCCTGCACTAATTCAGACAACAAGCTATAGAAGGGTAGACATTTCTAATCTTAATGGAAAAACCTGCTCCGCTACAACAAACGTAGTTGAAATTGAAGTTAATAATGGCCCTGGTGGAGTACTATTTATGAACATACCCTCAACTGGTGTCAATTCTGATACTGCCACCAGAAGTATTTGTGAAGGAGATAATGCTC
>PAHA01000056.1 GCA_002711215.1 Flavobacteriaceae bacterium | reverse complement strand
TATGCCCCAGCCATTATACTGAGCGTAGTTCTGGGCTGGAATCTGAAAATACTTATCGTTGTTATGGGCTTACTGGTGGTTTTTTACACCCTGATAGGTGGGACTCAAGCCGTGAATGTAACACAAAAACAACAGATGTTTATTATTTTCTCAGGAATGGTCACCGCATTTATTTTTATTGTTAGGGCACTACCCCAGGACCTTACATTTTCCAATGCCCTACAATTAGCGGGAATGAATGAAAAACTCAACGTTTTAGATTTTAGCTTTGACCCCAACAACAGATATACTTTTTGGAGTGGGATTACTGGAGGTTTGTTTTTGGCACTTTCCTATTTCGGTACAGATCAAAGTCAGGTGCAACGATATCTATCTGGAAAATCTTTAGGAGAAAGTCAAAAAGGCTTGATAATGAATGGATTTTTAAAAATTCCTATGCAATTTTTTATTCTGCTTACAGGAGTTTTAGTTTTTGTCTTTTTCCAATACGAAAAAGCTCCAATCCATTTCAACCCCTATGCCATTGAAAAAGTAAAAACAACACCAGGGGGCGATCAGTTTGAAGCCCTCGAAGTGGCCAATGACATCATCCATCATGAAAAACAAAAACAGCTCCAACAGAAGGATTTTTTCTCTGACCCAATATCACAAGCCAAATATCTCCAACTGGAAGAGCAATCACAAAGAAACCGCACAGCAGCCAAGGAGATCATCGAGATCAATCAACCAATGATAGAATCCAATGATAAAGATTATGTTTTTATCTATTTTATACTTAACCATTTGCCACAAGGCTTGATTGGACTCTTACTTGCGGTCATCCTTTCTGCTGCTATGAGTTCCTCCGCCTCAGAGATTAATGCACTGTCAGCGATCTCAGTAGTTGATTTATACAAACGTTTCAGAGGGACCAAAGACGAAAAACACTATGTCTCGGCGGGGAAGACTTTTACCCTTCTTTGGGGGGGCATTGCCATTGCATTTGCTCTTGTTGGTAACCTGTATGAAAACCTTATACAATTGGTCAATATCATCGGTTCTCTTTTCTACGGTACGATTTTAGGTATATTCATTATAGCCATCTTTTTTAAGTCCATCAGAGCCAATGCAGTATTTTTTGCCGCCATAATTACTGAAGCCATAGTCTTGATTATCTTTATTCAAGATGGAGTGAGTTTCCTTTGGCTTAATGTAATAGGTGCATTAATTATGATTCTGATGGCATATTTGATAAAGGCTGTTGTCAAAAAAAAGATATAATTTAATTAATCAAATCCGCTATTGAGGAATTGTTCATAATTACGTAATCCTTATTACCAGCTTTTTTTGCCAGTTCGTTAGACTTTTTGAAGGCAGTCAATGCCGCTTTTTTATTTCTTAGTTTGGAAAGAATCAAAGCATATTGTCTGTACATCCAAAAGGCAGGTTGTTCACGCATTTTTATCGCTTTTTCAATCCAGACTTGGGCTTTGGCTAAATCCATATCTTCTTGCAAGAAGTAAACTGCTGCTTGATAGTAATCTCCTGACTTAGGATCATCATACAAGGTCTTGTTTATACTTTCAATGGCTTTTGTATAAGTAGGAACCTCAAAGGGAATTGATACCAAAGTGTGTTCCCATATCAAATTCAACTTTGCGCCTCCACTTTTCAGGTCAGAAAAATTAAACGTAAAGGTTTCCACCATTGGTTCAAAATAAATCGATGGTACAGTCAATGAAAGCAATACTTGATCCTCTACCCAGTTAGTCGAGGCATCCCCCATATTGTTTTTCTTGTAAAAATAAACCTCCCATTGGTCAGCCGATGGTCGGGTGTACAGGCCATATTTTCCAGCGGCTAAAGATTTGCCTAATATATTAACAGGGTCTGAAAAAGATACCGTTGTATTCTTATTAGCACCTGTTCTCCAGATGTCTCCATATCGAACCAATCCACCGATCACTTTTCTTCCTCGGGCAGAGGGTCTGGAATAATCAATTTCAACAGTAGTTAAACCAACTTGCTGGGTAATTTTAGCTCTAGGGCTGGATTGGGGGGTTTTAACTTGAGCAAAAACACCAATGTGAAAACAGTTGAAAATTAAAATGTAAATGAGTCTCATGATTGTTTTTTCTCAAATTTAAAAAACCTAGCTTAAAAAAGTTATTAAAAAGATATTTATATATTGTTTAATATTTCCAATAAATCTTTAAACAATTTGTATATTTGAATTGTAAAATTTTTATGAAAATATATCAATTTAATAAAACTCAGAATTTGCCCATAGGTATTGACGAGGCTTGGGAGTTTTTTAGCAACCCAAAAAACCTCAAGACTATTACCCCGGATTACATGGGTTTCAAAATATTGGGAGGAGACGAAAAAATGATGTATGCTGGTCAGATTATCAAATATATAGTAACACCAGTAATGGGAATTCCTACCCAATGGGTAACAGAAATTACTCATGTTAAAGAAGGTGAGTATTTTGTCGATGAACAAAGATTTGGCCCGTATGCACTTTGGCATCACAAGCATTTTATACGACCCATTAAAAATGGAGTTGAAATGGAAGATATTATTGACTATAAATTACCTATTGGTTTGTTGGGGCAAATAGCTCACCCAATTATAGTAAAACCCAAACTGAAAGAAATTTTTGGATATCGCCAAAAAAAATTAGTTGAACTTTTTGGAGAGTATAAAAATTAAGATGAAAAAAAACATACTTATTGTAGGAGGAACTTCGGGAATTGGCCTCGAACTGGTAAAACTACTTGAAACTAAAAACCAGCTGACAGTAGCCAGTAGATCTTCTGAATCTCTGAGCGGCGTGTCCGTTAATCATATTCCTTTTGATGTAGAAACAGATACATTAGACTTATCTGAGTTACCAGCCACACTAGATGGAATGGTATATTGCCCCGGTACCATCAACCTGAGACCTTTTAAGGGATTGAAACCTGAGGTTTTTGAAAAAGATTTTTCAATTAATGTAATGGGAGCAGTTAAAGTACTTCAATCCGTTTTGGGCCTACTGCAAAATAGTGAGACCCCAGCGAGCGTGGTTTTTTTCAGCACTGTAGCGGTAGGAACAGGTATGCCCTTCCACTCTTCGGTAGCGACTGCTAAAGGAGCACTAGAGGGACTCTCTCGTTCATTAGCTGCAGAACTTTCCCCCAAAGTACGTTTCAATATAATTGCGCCCTCATTGGTGGATACCCCACTGGCTGAAAAGTTTCTGAATAACGATACCAAAAAAGCCAATGCAGCAGCTAGACACCCTTTGCAACGGGTAGGAAAGCCAAAAGAAATTGCCGAAATGACAAAGTTTTTGTTAAGTGATGACAGCAGTTGGATGACTGCACAAACCCTAACCATTGATGGAGGGATAGGGAGTATAAAAAGTTAGGTGCCTTGGAAAAGTTGACCATTTTTTGGTTTCGCAGAGATCTGAGAATCCATGATAATAGAGGACTTTATGAAGCACTTACAGGATCAAATAGAGTGATTCCCATATTTATCTATGACATAGAGATCATAGATAAACTAGAAAAGGAAGATCCCAGATTGACATTCATTGAAAACGCCTTGGGTGGCATCAATAACGCTATGAAGAGGAACAGATGCACGACTGGAATTTATCGGGGCACTCCCAAGGCTATTTTTAAAAAACTCATACGCGAGTTTCCCATCGAAAATGTAATAGCAAACCACGATTATGAACCATATGCCCTTAAAAGGGATGAAGAGATTCGAAACCTACTTAAAGAAGAAGGTATACACTTTGCGACCTTCAAGGATCAAGTTGTTTTTGAGAAAAACGAAGTAATCAAAGACGATGGCAATCCCTACGTGGTCTATACCCCTTATTTTAAAAAATGGATGGCAAAATTTGAATTAAAGGGAATTAAGCATTATCCCTCAGAAAACCATATGGATCAATTGTACAATAAGGAATCTTTATCTCAAATATCTTTAGAGGAAATGGGTTTTAAGAAATCGAAATTGGTCCCCAAAGAATTTAGATTTAATAACGAACTAATCGACCAATACGAGGAAACAAGAAACTTTCCAGCTACAGACAATACATCAAGATTAGGGGTGTACCTACGCTTTGGAACCCAAAGCGTGAGACAGCTCATTACCAAAAGCGCTAAGAGACATAACCTCACTTTTCTAAAAGAATTAATTTGGAGGGAGTTTTTTATGCAGATTTTATGGCATTTCCCACATACTAAAAATCAAAGTTTTAAAAAACAATATGATCGAATTCCTTGGCGCAATAACGAAGGAGATTTTGAAAAATGGTGTAAGGGAGAAACAGGTTATCCGCTGGTAGATGCAGGCATGCGTCAGCTCAATACAACTGGGTTTATGCACAACCGAGTTCGAATGTTGGTCGCAAGTTTTTTATGCAAACACCTGCTTATCGATTGGCGATGGGGAGAGGCCTATTTTGCAGAAAAACTTTTTGATTATGAAATGGCCAGTAATGTTGGTAATTGGCAGTGGGCTGCGGGAAGCGGAGTTGACGCCGCACCATATTTCAGAATTTTTAACCCCCATGAGCAGATNAAAAAATTTGATAAAAAACTGGTTTATATCAACCAATGGATTNAAGATTTGAATGAACCTTCNTATCCTGATCCTATTGTAGAACATAAAATGGCCCGTGAACGATGTTTAAAAGAATATAAATCCGCGCTCAACCCCGCATGAAGGGGGTCAAAAAACAAAATCTTCCNACGAAGATATGTNCANAATGCAACCGACCTTTTAAATGGAGAAAAAAATGGGAANGCAACTGGGAAAACGTAAAATACTGCAGTAAAAAATGTCAGAAGAGAAAGNNAGCGCTTTAGTATGGTTCAGAAACGACCTAAGAGTNNTAGATCANAAAGGANTAAAAAAAGCATTAGATAGTGGTCACAAAGTTATCGCCTATTATACTTTTAACCCTCGTCATTATGAAACCCTNGANTGGGGATTCAAAAAAACAGAANGTTTCAGAGGCCAATTTCTTATCGAAAGTGTTNGCGCTNTAAAAGCCACNCTTGAGGCATTAAATATTTCTCTAATCATTGACTCAAAACCTCCCGAAAAANGCTTACCCAAGTGGATNAAAAANCACAAAGTCAAGCAAATCTATTTACAANACGAATGGACNGAAGAGGAAAAAAAAGAAGAAGAAGCCCTTGCACNACAAATAGACCCTTCNATNGATTGGATCAGACATTACGANCAATTTCTTTTTCATCCAAATGACCTCCCTTTTTCACNCTCCCAAATTCCTGAGGTGTTTGGCGCNTTTAGAAAACGTATTGAAAAANAAATTGAAGTNAGNGCTCTACAAATACCTNTATCACCCCTAGACCCTTCCAATCTTATTAAGGGATCNGGNGAGCTGCCCAGTCTGGCTAGTCTAGGACTTGAAAGTNTTGAGCGAAAGGAAAGGACAGCATTTCCATTTGGNGGNGGTACAGCTGCTGGAATGGAGCGTTTGGAACAATATTTTTGGAAAAGTAATAAACTGTCATATTACAANAATACTCGCAATGGATTGTTGGGTACTGANTACAGTTCAAAGTTTTCCCCTTGGTTGGCCAATGGGAGCCTNTCNCCAAAAATGATATACTGGGAAATCAAACGTTACGAAAAAGAAATNCNAAAAAACCAATCCTCCTATTGGCTTATTTTTGAATTGATATGGAGGGACTATTTTAAATACATNTCACAAAAACACGGCAATAAANTTTTTAAGATTGGAGGAATAATAGAAAGGGCCTACCATTGGAAAACCGACGGAAAGCTTTTTNTTAAATGGGCTGAAGGCANNACGTCTGAACCTTTTGTAAATGCCAATATGATTGAACTCAAACAAACGGGTTGGATGAGTAATCGCGGACGTCAAAATGTGGCCAGCTTCTTCGCCAAAGATATGAAAATGGACTGGCGCATAGGTGCAGCCTATTTTGAATCGCTTTTAGTAGATTACGACGTACATAGCAATTACGGAAATTGGATGTATGTCTCTGGGGTAGGCAACGATCCCCGCGATCGAAAGTTTGACGTACGATGGCAAGCAGATCGCTATGATCCACTTGGAAAGTTTCAAAAACTNTGGCTTCAAAAAACATTATTCTGATGAANCTGAGACTGATATTAGGTGATCAATTGAACTTGAANCACTCNTGGTATTCAACTAAAAANGAANACACTCTCTATGTAATGTATGAGNTGAATCAAGANGCAAANTATGTNGTGCATCACATTCAAAAAATAGTCGCCTTTTTTTCTGCCATGCAGGGNTTTGCTGCTGACCTGANGAGTCAAGGACANCAGGTACTTTACTTTGACATCAANACAANGGAGTCAAAGAAATCGCTAGAAGANAACATCAAANAGCTNATCGCCGAAAAAGGAATCATAAAATTTGAGTANCAATTGCCAGATGAATATCGNTTGGATCAACAATTAAAGGGAATCGCTGAATCCCTTGACATTCCCTCAGAAAGCTTTGATACAGAACATTTTCTTACAGCCAGAGTCGATTTAAAAACTTTTTTTGAAGGTAAAAAGCAATTAATCATGGAGTTTTTCTACCGCAATATGCGTAAGAAATACGATATCTTGATGGAGCAAGGCCAACCCTTAGGCGGTCAGTGGAATTTTGACAAAAACAACCGCAAGAAATGGAAAGGTGATCCAGCCATTCCTCCACCCTTTCGATCTGAGGATACAGGCAATCAAAAAATTTTTGAATCCATACTTGAATCGGGCATTAAAACCATAGGGGTTTACGAGGCTGAAAATTATCTTTTTCCAGCCAACAGAAAAGAAGCATTTGCGCAATTGGACTATTTCTGTAAGTACTTATTGATCCATTTTGGGGATTACCAAGATGCCATGNACACANCAGAACGCAACCTTTTTCACTCAAGAATTTCCTTTGCCCTGAATACCAAAATTCTCCACCCACTAGAGGTAATAGAGTCAGTTATTGCTCATTATAGCAAAAATCNGGAAACNATTGCNCTATCNCAGGTAGAGGGCTTTGTNNGGCAAATATTGGGATGGCGGGAATACATGCGGGGNATCTATTGGCGAGAAATGCCCTCNTATAAGGAACAAAATCAATTGGATAATTTCAATAAGCTCCCAAATTTTTATTGGACAGGAGAAACCCAAATGAACTGCTTAAAGGNNAGNNTCACAGACTCGCTTGAGACCGCATACGCCCACCACATTCAACGTTTGATGATAACAGGTAATTNTGCCTTGTTGATACAGTGTCACCCAGACGAAGTGGACCAATGGTATNTGGGTGTTTATGCCGATGCNATTGAATGGGTNCAGTTGCCCAATACTCGNGGAATGAGCCAATGGGCAGATGGAGGTATTGTCGCTACAAAACCTTATGTATCATCGGGATCATACATCCACAAGATGAGTAACTACTGTGAAAAATGTAAATATGATCGCACCAAAAGAACTGGAGAAAATGCNTGCCCGTTCAATAGTTTATACTGGAACTTTTTGGACGACAAAAAAGAGTACTTCAAGAAAAACAATCGGATGGCNATGATGTTGCGGCTATNGGAAAAAATCCCACTNCTGGAAAAACAGGAAATCAAAAACAGGGCACTNTCCATAATCGAAAATCCTGATGCATATTGATCTAGAACCTATACAAATCGTNTGGTTAAAACGGGACTTACGTTTGGAAGATCATCCTCCATTGCGCAAAGCNCTCTTGTCAAAGAGAAGGGTTTTACTNCTTTATGTGTTTGAAGATATTTTGATTAAGGACCCNCATTACAGTCCTCGGCATTTTGAATTCATCAAACAGTCGATTCATGATTTGAATACCAAATTGAAACCTTTTAATAGCAAAGTTTTTTCTGCNANTGGANCAGTNGTAAAGTTGNTGGAATCCATTTCAAAAAAATTCAAAATTGAAAAAATTAGAGCTCATCAGGAAACGGGTGTAATGNCNACCTANAAAAGAGACCTTGAACTAATGCAATGGTGNGANAATAATAAAATTTNTTTTGTAGAACACCTCCAACAAGGTGTATTTAGGGGGATGAAAAACAGAACAGATTGGCTCAAAAAATGGGANCATTTGATGAATANNCCNATTCAAGCAACACCTCTAAAAAAAGAAATCTTNNTTACTGAAAGAGAGGTGAAGGAGCTTGAAAACAAAATGAATAAGATTGAATTGGAAGTAACNCCTCATCCNCTTAGACAGGTTGGAGGAAGTGAATTTGCTTTGCGGTACCTNAATTCCTTTTTTAAGAAGCGTTACCAGAATTANCAAAAACACATCTCCAAACCGGANTTATCCCGCAGGAGTTGCAGCCGACTATCCCCTTATTTGGCATTTGGTAACCTCTCCATGCGACANGTGCTGCAAAAAACANAATATGAGTCTGCAAAGGGAAATAAAAGCCTTGCTTTAAAAGCTTTTGGCTCNCGATTGCGCTGGCANTCTCATTTTATCCAAAAGTTTGAAATGGAATGTTCCATGGAGTTTGAGAGCATCAATAAAGGTTACCTCCAATTGGAACAACCCGTCAATNCAAAATATATNAAAGCATGGGAAACNGGGCANACGGGTGTTCCGCTNGTAGATGCTGCNATGCGCTGTCTGGTTGAAACGGGCTACCTTAATTTTAGGATGCGCTCATTNNTNGTGTCGTTTTTCACCCATCACCTGTGGCAACCTTGGCAGGNATGTGCNCATTTTCTGGCNAGACAGTTTCTCGATTTTGAACCTGGTATCCACTANCCCCAACTGCAAATGCAAGCNGGAGTGACAGGAATNAATATGTTACGAATTTACAATCCCGTAAAAAACGGAAAGGAGCACGACCCCAAAGGAAAATTTGTTAAACAATGGATACCAGAGTTGAAAATACTTCCGGAGGAGATGGTACATACCCCTTGGNAAATTACCCTGATNGAGGCCAGTGTCTACGGTTTTGAAATTGGAAAAACCTACCCCAACCCNATCGTTGANTTACAAAAAGCNAGAAAACATGCNACNAANTATTTNTGGCCACTGTCCAAGANCTCCCAGGTAANAAAAGANGGAAAAAGAATATTGGCCAAACACACATTGGCNGATCGGAATATTTTGANGAGATGAAAAAAAATACTGATTTTAAACCCCAACAAATAGACCGCATTATTGAAATGGCATGGGANGATCGNACTCCCTTTGANGCCATCAAANTACAATTTGGAATCAAAGAAGAAGAAGTCATACGATTAATGCGTAGTGAAATGAAATCCAGTAGTTTCAAAATGTGGCGGGCTCGTGTTCAGGGCAGAAAAACAAAACACTTAAAGAAACGAGGATCAGAAGTGGATCGGTTCAAATGTTCTCGTCAGAGAGGCATCAGCAACAATAAAGTTTCCAAACGTTAACTCTCCCAGAGATATCGATCAATGTAAAACCTCCACATTCATTTCTAAAGCAGATAAGCCCATCAGAGTCCATGACCCTTGACTGGAAGCAAGAGCAAATAAATTTGAGCTAAAAACACCCAAGTAGAGAAATCAATTCGCCGAATTCTAAGTATTCGATCCATTCTAAAGCTACCAAAAATCATTCTCCATAACTATTTGATAAGGCTTCAGATTAATATTAATTCTAACTTATTCAATGTTAGATTCTATAATGATTATCTAATCCTGAAGACTTTCATCTCGTATTTCCTGTTTTAAACTGAAAAAAATTAAGTTGAAATTTGATACTGCCATAGATCTTTTTGACAAAGAATAAATTAAAGATTTCCAAATAGGTTGGGTTTTTTCTAATTATAAAAACAAAACCTATTTCATTTCCCAAATCATTGGAGGTTATCCTCCCACTTGGGTATTAGACTCAGATATATTCCCAAAAATTTATATTTATATTTTTAATTTTTCTTGCTTACCACCGTAACACCATCCAATGCCAAGGCTTCTTTCTCAAGTTGAATTAGGTTTTCTTCCTTTTTCTTCATGAGATAGTCTTGCACGATTAATTTTTTTTTACAAAATCAATCATTCAAAATCACTGTGTAACCATCAACAATTCAGATTTAAATTCCAAGGAAAAATCCCCACGCATATCGTATACTGTCACCAAGTTTTGATCAAAAATTCCAATGATTACATAAGATAATGACTTAAGGATCTGCGTCAAGCACCTTACCTTAGATGAATTGAGCTAAAATAGTTAAGGTGAATAAAAAAAGGAATGGAATGAGGACTTACATTGCGACTAGTTTACAATCGGGTAATCTTCGCCCCTATAGCTTTTAAACGTTGTTCAATGTTTTCATAACCACGATCGATTTGTTCTATGTTATGAATAATACTGGTTCCATTAGCGGATAAGGCTGCAATCAATAGAGAAATTCCAGCTCTAATATCTGGTGAGGTCATTACTGTGGCTTTGAGTTGAGATTTAAAATCATGACCAATAACTGTTGCGCGATGGGGATCACACAAAATTATTTTGGCTCCCATATCGATAAGTTTGTCAACAAAAAACAATCGGCTTTCGAACATTTTTTGGTGAACCAGTACACTCCCACGAGCCTGGGTAGCAACTACCAATACAATACTAAGTAAATCGGGAGTAAAACCGGGCCATGGTGCATCTGAAACCGTCAAAATAGAACCATCGATATAGCTCTGAATCTCATATCCATTTTTGTGGGAAGGTATAAAAATTTCATCACCCCTTCTTTCCAATTGAATCCCCAATTTTGAAAAGACATTGGGAATTTTACCCAAATCGTCCCAACTTACACTTTTTATGGTAATTTCACTTTGAGTCATGGCGGCCAAACCAATCCAACTGCCTATTTCTACCATATCGGGCAATATCCTATGCTCTGTCCCCGACAATGAGTCCACTCCCTCTATGGTGAGTAAATTGGAACCTATACCAGAAATTTTAGCGCCCATACGGTTCAGCATTTTACACAGTTGTTGAAGATAGGGCTCACAGGCGGCATTGTATATGGTAGTAGTTCCCTTTGCCAAAACTGAAGCCATCACAATATTTGCAGTACCTGTTACGGAGGCCTCCTCTAATAATAAGTGTTGACCTAGTAACTGATTGGCAGTAACGGTATAAAAATAGTCTTCCTTGTTGTAATTGAAATTTGCTCCCAGTAGTTTGAGTCCTTCAAAGTGGGTATCGAGTCTTCTCCTCCCAATTTTATCTCCACCCGGTCGGGGTATTGACCCTTTTCCGTATTTCGACAACATGGGTCCCACAAGCATGACCGAACCTCTCAGTTGCTTAGCATCAGTTTTGTATTCTGGAGTATCGATAAATTTGAGGTCTACAGCATCGGCTTTAAAACTATACTTTCCTTTTTCAATGTAAGACACTTTGACCCCCATTTTTTTCAAGAGTCCAATCAAATTATTTACATCTACAATGTCAGGGATATTGGAGATGGTAAGAGTGTCTTCTGTTAATAGGACGGCACACAAAATTTGTAAAGCCTCGTTTTTGGCACCCTGAGGGATAATGTTGCCTTTTAAACAATGACCTCCTTGAATTTGAAAACTTCCCATCAAAGTTAAGTTTTAATATCTTTTACGACCGTTGTTTCTTTTGTTTCTCTGTTTTTGATTGTTTTTGTTAGACCCATTGCCATTTTTGTGTCTAATTTTAAGAAATTCAGAGGAATCAGTCAAAGGAAGATCCTCTTCCTTTACCTTTAATTTGTTATCCGATAATTCGGATAGATGATTAAGAATTACCTCGTCTTGAACGGTGTCTTTATTCCAATTCAAGAAACACTTTTTCATGTGATTGGCAATATTGTAAACCAAAGCATTTTTAAGATCTCCATCCTCCCAATTTGAGGTGACGTTTATCATACTTTTTATATTATTGCCATAAAATCGGTATTTAGGATTCCTTTGAGGATAGGCCAATCGTTCTGGTTTTTGTGCTAGCACTTCTTTTTGAGGCTTTTCATAGGGACTGTCTAAATCCAATTCGAAATTGGACATGATAAAAAGTTGATCCCAAAGTTTGTGTTGAAAATCTGGAACATCACGAAGGTGGGGATTCATATTCCCCATAACCCCAATAACGGCCTTGGCCATCTTATTGCGTTCCTCGCGGTCTTGGGTTTCTAGGATTTGATTGATCATTATTTGAACATGTCTCCCATACTCAGGTATGATCAATTGAGTTTTTTTGGTATTGTATTGTAAGGTTTCCATGAAAGAAGAAATTTATCTCAAGTAGAATTGGATTAATGCAATTTAATAAAATTCAAATAATCAACTGTTTAAATCCATAATTAATTATAAAATGATAACTCCCTCAAAATCAGAGACTTTTTTATAAATATCTAATACCTCTAGTGGGGATTTCATTACAGTGGTAATTGTTAGGCTTTGAAATTTATTTTTGGACGAGTTTACTAAAGATACACCATTTGTGGGATTATTGAATAAATCCATTATTTTATCGATCTTTTTACTGTTAAATTTTAAGATAAATTTGAACATATACATGCCAGGCCACTTTTGTGAGTTCTCAAGCTGCTGTTGGAATCTTTCGTAAAAATCATCAGGATTTTCCTTTAAATTCATCAAGGAATATTATTTTGTACAAATATAGTCTATATCTCAATAATTTTTTAAAATACAAATGACTACTATTAAAAGTAAGAAAGTTGTTATAAGCGGGGGCCCTTGCAGTGGAAAAACAACCTTGATCAACTTATTGAGGGAAAAGGGCTATAATTGTTCAAATGAATTTTCAAGAGGTATTATAGAGGAGTTCAAAAGAATGGGAGAAGACAGCCCATTTAAATCTCAACCCATCGCCTTTAGCGAGAAGGTATGGCAAAAAAGAAAACAGCAATACCAAAATCCCAAATTTCTAGGAATTAGTGGAACAAAACCATTTGTGTTTTTCGACAGGGGGTTGCATGATATTGTTGCATATTTGGAATGCATAGCAGTTCCCTGTGATACCCAAAAATTTGATTTGTCGAATTTCCCTTATGATTTGGCAATACTCCTCCCCCCTTGGAAAAAAATTTATAGAAAGGACAGAGAAAGACATGAAGATTTTGAAGAAGCAGAAAAACTCTACTTTTACATTAAAAACACCTACCTAAATAATAATATCCCCTTAGTTGAAATTCCTTTTCAAAGTCCAGAGGAGAGGATTTCAACCTTATTAAAATATCTTGATGATGGAAAATATTATTGATCATCTAAAGCAATATTGGAATAGTAATGCCTTTAGGCCGATGCAAAGAGAGATCATTATTCATTATCTTAAAGGAAAAGATACCGTAGTATTAATGCCTACTGGCGGAGGCAAATCATTATGCTACCAACTTCCATCATTAATAATGAAAGGTCAGACTCTGGTTATTTCCCCCCTAATTTCACTCATGCAAGATCAGGTAAATCAACTCAATGAGCGAGGAATAAAATCAATATTTTTTGAAAGCCCTCATGGAAAAAATAACATTTATCGCCAGCTTGAAAACGCCCGGAATGGTAATTTCAAAATAATATACTGTTCTCCAGAAAGACTTGTTAATGAAGAATTTATAAGTCAGTTAGAAAGGTTTTCAATTACAGGTATAGCCATTGATGAGGCCCATTGCATTTCGGAATGGGGGCACGATTTCAGGCCTGCTTTTAGATCGATAAAAAAATTAAGATCAATGTTTCCGAAAGTACCATTTATTGCGGTTACTGCAACTGCAACCTCAAAGGTATTGGATGACATTACTAAGGAATTAAACTTGATCAACCCAAAAATTTTTAGAAACTCATTCGAAAGAAAAAACATCAATTATCAAGTTCGATATACCAGAGACAAAATGGGGTCATTAAAAAAAATACTAATGCAAGAAGAAGCCTCTGTAATTATATATTGTCGATCGCGTTCGAAAACAGAGAACACTGTTCATCAAATTCAAAGTTGGGGTATGAAAGCAAATTTTTATCACGGTGGGTTGGATGCAGGATTAAAAAAACAGCGGCTTAAAGATTGGAAAAATGAAACTTCGCCCATCATGGTAGCAACCAGCGCCTTTGGAATGGGTATAGACAAAAGTAATGTGAGAAAAGTAATTCACCTCTTAATGCCAGAAAGTATGGAGTCCTATTATCAAGAATCAGGGAGAGTGGGAAGAGATGGACTACCCTCTGAAGGTATACTTTTGGTTCATCCATCAGATAAAAACAGATTACAGAATCAATTTCTCAGTCATCTCCCAGATTCAAAATACCTAGAAGTATTTTATAAAAAACTATGTGATTATCTCGAAATCGCTTACGGGGAAGGTGAAGGTAAAGAGTACAAACTCAATTTTAACAATTTTTGTTCAACCTATGAATTCCAGCCCAAAAAAGTACACTACTGCTTGGGTATATTGGCTAGAGAGGACATTTTTGAAATGAAACAAATTCATGAAACCCAAACCTATCTGAAAATTAGGTCTACTCCCCTAGAGGCCTTGAAGAGATCAGAACAGGTGGATACCGCTGCTCGAATACTCCAGTTTTTAATGCGAAACTACCAAGAGTTATTTAGGAAAGAAAAAAAAATAAATCTTGGTAAAATGATGGATTTGTTAGGTGTTGACTTTGATGATATTCAAAAAAAACTAAATTTATTGGTTAAGGAGAATATTCTAGAATACGATCAATCAAATACGGATATAAAACTTTACTGGAAAATTCCTAGAGAGAATCAATATACCCTCAACCGGTTTTTAAGTAGAATCGCTCACCAAAATCAATTAAAAATAGATAAAATTGCTTATATGATCTACTATACATTTGAAAAGGCTGAATGTAAACGCAACAAAATTCTACGTTATTTTGGTGAAAAGAAAACAGAACGTTGTCTTAATTGCTCCGCTCAGGGTTGTCAAAAATAAGTAATTTTGGATTATAGACATTAACTTAAGATAAAAAATCTTCAAGTAAAAAAACAACTTAGTGCCTATCAAATAGGTATGTAAATAGGAATACTAAAAGACAACATTATAATAACTTTGCATGAAATATTTGTAGAAAACCATATCGATTTGGTTGAAACCAATCAGTTTTACCTCAAATGAATAAAAAAATTATATTTTTTGGAACCCCTTACTTTGCAGTAACCTGTTTGGAAAAAATGGTTGAGGAAAACATCAAGCCCATTGCTGTGGTTACTTCACCAGATCAACACGAAGGCCGGGGCAGACAAATAAGAAAATCAGCTGTAAAAGAATTTTCGGAAACCCAAAAAATCCCTGTTTTACAACCCTCAAACCTAAAAAACAGTGCATTTATTGAGCAATTGAATCAATTTAAACCCGACTTGATGGTCGTGGTGGCCTTTCGTATGTTACCCAAAGCTGTATGGTCCCTCCCTCCCTTCGGCACCATTAACCTTCACGCCTCCCTTCTCCCAAATTACAGAGGAGCTGCACCAATTAATTGGGCCATTATTAACCGGGAAAGAGAAACCGGTGTAACAACTTTCTTTATCAACGAAGATATCGATTCAGGAGCAATTTTATTACAAGAAAAAGAACTCATTGATGAGGAAGATACAGCAGGAAGCTTACATGACAAACTTGCATTGAAGGGAGGAGATTTGATTTGTAAAACCATTAACAGGATTTTTGAGGGTTTAATACTACCTCAAAATCAAGAGTGTAAAGGGAACGAGAATCTTGCTCCTAAACTGAATAAGGAAAATGTTTTTATCGACCTGAGCCAACCTATTGAGGCTATCTTGGCCAAAATAAAAGGATTATGTCCATATCCTGGTGCGAAATCTAAATGGATTGATGGCCAGAAGTCCTTTACAGTTAAAATTTTTGAAGCCGAAATAATTATAGAAAAGCACAATTTTGATCCTAAAAATGTAATAATTAGGGACAAAAATATTTTAATCACCCATCCCTCTGGCTATATTAATTGCAAAATTTTACAGTTTCCTAATAAAAAAAAGATGAAAGCCACGGAATTTCTTAATGGCAACACTTTTTCGGATAAAGTAGAAATATCATGAGTTTAAAGGGCCGCCATTATCAACAAATAGTGGTTTTTATTAACAATAATGCGGATTTCAGCTGATTTTTCTTGGGTCTTAGATTAAAGCGTATAAATTTGTTTAACTAATAATTAATATTAAGAGACTATGAACAAATCAGAATTAATTGATGCCATGGCAGTAGATGCTGGTATCTCAAAAGCTGCTGCTAAAGCAGCGCTAGAATCTCTAATCGGAAGTGTAGGATCAACCCTCAAAGGAGGAGGACGTGTTTCTCTAGTTGGGTTTGGTTCTTGGTCAGTATCCAAAAGAGCTGCCAGAGATGGAAGAAACCCCCAAACAGGAGCTACCATTAAAATTGCTGCCAAAAATGTAGTAAAGTTCAAAGCTGGTGCTGAATTATCTGGTTCTGTGAACTAATAATTATAATCTAAACAATTAAAGCTTCCCAATGGGAGGCTTTTTTTGGCTTTCATCCATTTATTGACTAAATTCTGCTTGTATATAACGATAAAGAAATTCAATGATGAAGTCAGGAAAGCTTCTTATAGCTGAACCTTCTGTTTTTGGGGATCAAAATTTCCATAGATCAATTGTGATCATGGTTGAAAATAAAGAGTCCGGTTTTTTAGGTTTTATTTTAAATAAACCCCTTGCCTTTGAAATCAATGATGTTCTCCCCGAAATAAAATTGAGTTTTCCCCTATACAATGGTGGACCAGTGGAACAGGATAATTTATTTTTTATTCATAATGCTGGACACTTGATCCCAAAGAGCACTAAAATAGACGATAAACTTTTTTGGGGGGGAGAATTCGATAAAGTCGTGGCTTTGGTCAATGATGGAATGCTGAGTCATAACGACATCAGATTCTTTTTGGGCTACTCTGGATGGTCTGATGAGCAATTAAAACAAGAAATTAGTGCCAAGTCTTGGGTTGTGGTTGAAAATTCATTGGACAGTAAAATTCTTTCTCACCAACCAGAGGGATTGTGGAAAGATCAAATGATCGCTTTAGGAGGTCAATATATAATCTGGTCCAATACACCTGAAAATCCGTATCACAACTGATTCTTTAAGTATTTCAGAAATTCTTGTCTAATCATTGCAGATGCTTTCTTTTCAAATACTTTCTTTCTGAACTGATTCACTTGAATCCACCCATACTCGGCGGAAATCAAAAACATCTCTTGAGCTTGTTGAATTCCAAAAACGGGTATTTCTGTTTCGATTACCTCAGTTGTATTTTTCTTACTTAAAAATTCAATCAACTCATCGCGAAACACACTATTGACCGGCCCCTCAGATAGGGCTGGAGTGCGAATCTCATCCTTTTGAAATAAAAAAACTACACCATGCGTACTTTCTGCCAGTCTTTTATGATCATTTAATAATAGTGAAGCTCCAAAACCATTTTCATAGGCAAATACCTGTCCCAGTTTACGCAGTGACTCATTGGTTTGATATAGATTGGAAAATTCACCGGCATACACATAATTATCTTTATAGAGGGTTAAATTTAAATCCTCGACGAGCATAGATAGATCATTTATTTGAATCAAAAAACAAATGGAAGTAACTGGGGTGACGGGTGTTGGATAGTGAGTTCTGTAAAATTTAAGAGTAACTTTTTGAAATTCCTCTTTATTGCTCTCAAGCTTGAACAGTTGACCCACCTCCTCCTGAAAGAAGTTCAGTGTATAATTCATAGGGATTTCTACCCTAAATCTTCTGAGGTGAGCCATCATTGAAAAATAATGGGCCTCCAAAAAAGGTATTTTACCCTTTACAGTAATAATATGATGAGTGAGCAAGGGTAAGGAATCCAGATATGCAAGTAATTCTTCCGGAACAGTCTTTAAACTAATAAAACATTCTCCATCAAAATTAATCATCGAAAAAGGTTTAAGCTGAACCTAGAACTTGTTTGAGGTCAGATATTAAATTATCCCATAATAATTTGGATTCGTCTAATTCATCTTCATCAGCATAGTCTGAAACTACTAAGGAAACGTCTTTGGTAATCTCATCAACTTCAATTTTGAACTCAAAAAAATAATCGGAATCATCAGCCTCTCCGTTGTCCCATTGAAATCTAATTCTTTCATTGGATTTAGTTTGAATCAACTTTGCCCTTTCTTCCGTATCATCCCAAATAAATAGGAAGTTTTCTCCCCTTGAATTTACATTGTCAGCGAACCACTCCGACAAACCTGACGGCGTTGAAAGATACTGATATAACAGCTGCGGGGAAGCTTGGAAATCGTACTCTATGGTGAAGAAGGTTTTCTTACTCATTAAGGCATTATTTGATAGTAATATATACAAAAAAGTTAAGGTTGTACCCAAAGTGGTTATTTTTTTTAAAAGACAAAGTGTCACTAAAAATTATAATTTTATATTTGCGCATCAAAAAATGGCGAGGTAGCTCAGCAGGTTAGAGCGTCGGATTCATAACCCGGAGGCCGGGAGTTCAAGTCTCCCTCTCGCTACAATGTTTAATATGCTGACTCTCAATTAGTAAAATATAAAATCAATCAATTCTATCACTTTAAAATATTCGTTGATCTCACAATTTAGAAAAAAGTATTTTGAAGTTTTATAGAGCTTCAGTAAAACTAATTACAAAATATTATAAAAGCCTGACGAAACTTTAGCAAGTTTGATTAAGTCTCATCTTTTATTTCTACAAGCTCTCTAAAATCTAGTGTTTTATTAGGCGAGGCCTCGCAAATTTTTAGGCCCGCTCTCTTAGGTTTTTATCTTATTTTTAAAAACTTGTAGGTAATCTCTTCAAATATTTTGACATGCAGAGGATCAACAAACCAAAATCTTTGAGAATATTTTAAGTTTCATTATTTTACCCTAGACTGTAAAAATATTGTTTTTTACTTTGTTTCTTATTTAATGAAATTGTTGGTTGTCCCAAATAAATTGTACAATTCAATTTGTTTTTTAAGATATAAGTCAACAAAAGTTTTATTTTAAAGTGACTTCGAATAATCTGTTTTTTTAAAGTACAAAACTATCTTTTTCCATACATAAAGATTTTTGCAATTAGTTGTTATTACCTATAAATTCAAGTGGATATTTTAAAAAAAGTGATTTTACCAGATTTTTGTCTATAATGGTTGAATTTTTTGATTATAAACATTATATATTAAAAGTTTAGTCATCAAATTTATTCAAGCCATGTATTGTCCCGAAACACAAAAAAACCCTAATCATTTTATTAATACATAAAACTTAACTTTATGATAGGACTTACTCGGAGGAATAATGTTTAAATCTTAAGGCTTAATCCCCCCTCCCGACATTTTTAGATAAAAGCAGAAATTGATAATGCAATACAATAAACAATGATCAGGTTAATGTTTTCTTTGCTTTGTTTAAAAAAATTACATTTTTAAATAAATTAATCT
>PAHA01000055.1 GCA_002711215.1 Flavobacteriaceae bacterium | reverse complement strand
TAAAATCAAATGAATTTTTTTGATAGAATATTTTAAAGATTTTATTATTATCTAAAGTAAGTCAGACATAACGAATCAAAAAAAATCAAATCCTTTTCTTCAAAATCAACACAGACCGTACTATTTCTTTTGTAGGGTTTTTTGGAAAAAAAATGGCATGGAAGATTTTCAAGTGTCCCTTTTATTTTATAAACATTACCCTGAAAATAGCTTTTTTCAATCAAAACGCTATAATTAGAATTATTAACTACTCTCAAATTTTCGGGTCTTATAAATTTAACTTCTTGATCAAAATTTATTTGATTTATATCGCCAAGTATTTTCGCACAATAACAGTTAGCAGGCTCACAATATATTTTAATTGGCTCTGCATATTGTTGAATTATTCCCGCCTTAAAAACAAGAATGCGATCAGATATATTTAGTGCGTATTTAATATCGTGTGTAACTAAAATAGTTGTTGTTTTTGTGTGCCTAATTATCTTATAAACCTCATCTATTATTGATTCTTTTATTGAATTATCTAGGTTACTGAAAGGTTCATCCATCAACAATAAGTCGGGTTCTCTTATTAAAGATCTTGCAATGCAAGCTCTTTGCTGCTCACCCCCAGACAGCTGGTGTGGATACCTAGACTGAAGATTCTCAAGATTAGTTAAATTCAACATATAAGATAAATTTTTCTCATAAATAGAGTCTAGATTAAATATTATATTTTCTTTTAAATTAAGGTGAGGAAATAATGGGTAATCTTGAAATATATAAGCAATTTTTCTCTTCTGAGGTTTAACATATGTTGCCTTGTCATTTAATATCTCATTATTTAATATTATTTGTCCATCATTTATTTTTTCAAGACCTGACAAGCATTTTAGAAAAGTTGTTTTTCCACAACCGCTTTCACCAATAAATGATATTATTTCTCCTTTATTAACTGAAAAATTAATTTTTTTAATTAATTGAATGTTCGGGTTGTAATATTTAATTAAATCTTTAACCTCAAGATACATAGTTGTTTTTGTAAATGAATTTTTTAAGAATAATTAACATTGAAGCTCCAATTAATATAATNACTAAAGAGTAAATNCTAGATTTAACNAACATTTCTTCAATTGCGAATTCATATGTTTGGGTAGCAAGTGTATCAAAATTAAANGGTCTNAATATTAGTGTAATTGGCAACTCTTTCATTANGTCAACGAAAGTAATAATAAATGCAATNATCATAGCACTTATATTTATTGGAAAAAAAATCTTACTAAACAGNTTTAAGGGGTTNAGCCCTAAAATTTTTCCTGTTTCATCGTAGGATTTNGGATGTTTTTCNATACTTGATTTAATTGGNGATTTACCTACAGCTAGAAACCTAATAACTAAAGCATAGACAAGAGTNAAAAAAGTTCCAATTAAGTANACACTATTTAAATAATTATTAATNGATGTAAATAGNATAATTATACCAAGCCCAACAACNGCGCCGGGTATTGCATACCCTAATGAGATTAAACTATTTATTACNTCAGTAANTNTANTTCTAGATAATCTCTCACAATATTGAAAAAAAGTAGCTAAAAAAACTATCAAAAAAGCAGATAAAAAGGATANTAAAATTGAGTTTAAGGTCAACTCAAATAAATGTAAAATATTTGTTGTTTTGATTGCNATNATTGAGTNNTTTAAAATGTGCAAGAAGGGAACAATAAANCCAAANAAAAAGGGAATNATACAGATTGTNTGTGCGGTAAATAATTTTCCTTTNTCTAGATTAATTAAGNAGTTNCTTTTAGTATTTATTTTGTAATGAAATTTTGTTTTTNTTGTTGAANTTTTTTCAATNCNTAATANTATAAAAACTATTACCAATAGAATTGAAGCTAATTGAATNGATGTTTTAACATCTCCNAATGAAAACCATGACTTGAAAATNCCTGNAGTAAANGTGTTTACACCAAAATATTTCACTGCTCCATACTCGTTTAATACTTCCATNATTACGAGAAAAAGTCCNGATAAAATAGCNGGACGAGAAAGAGGTAAAATTATTTTGTAGAAAATTTTAAATGAGGATAAACCAAGGTTCCTTGANAAATTAAAATAAGCAGAACCGATTANNCTGAATGATATCCTCGATACAGAATAAACGTATGGTGACAANGCAAATCCTAGAAGTAATGAAAGAATTTCAATTTGTAAATAATCNTTGTTGAAAAAAGGGTAAANGNATGGCAGCTCATTTCTCAAAAAACTCTGAATAGGTCCAGTAAAGCTTAGAATGTCACTGTATGTAAATGACATTATATAGGNGGGAATTGCGAGCGGTAAGAAAAGANCTANATCGTAAAAATNCCTNAGTNGAAACTTGTATAAACTAATATACCAAGCNGGAAAAATTCCAAGAATTAANGAAAAAAAAGAGGTTAGAAATATCAGATATATAGTAGACAGGGAATACTCAAGGACTAAAGTATTCCATATATAATCAAAAGTATTTTCNCCATCTTGAAAAAAAAATTTNAAAAAAACTGATAANATTGGTAATAGNATAAGAAAAGAGATTAGTATACTAANTAAAATCCACCNCTTATTCTCATACTTATTAAAAAAANTATTATTTCCAACCAGATTTATCAAGAATTTTTATTGCTTGTTCTCTATATTTTCCGAGTAAGTTCAAATCTAATGAATCTCTTCTGAATACCCCCCAACTTTGAACAATTTTAGGTGGTTTAATTGATGGATTGACTGGATATTCGAAGCTAGTATTAACATATAAATTTTGTGCCTCNTGACTNNTTAAATACTCAATTAATTTAAGGGAGTTTTCTTTATTTGGCGAGTGTTTTGTNAANCCAATACCAGATATATTAATGTGGCTTCCGGTTTCATTTTCTCCCTGATTTGGAAAAAATATAGANACNGATTTACCTGCATTTAGTTCCTCCTCGTTTNTAGATGANAGCAAAAGCCCAATGTAATATGAATTTACAATTGCAATATCTCCNTGACCTGATGCAATTGCTTTCACCTGGTCTCTATCACTTCCTTTAGGACTNCTTGAAAAATTTTTTACAATACCTGAAGCCCATTTTTTTGCAAATTTTTNCCCGTGGTTAGCAACAATAGAGGACATTAANGCTTGATTATANGCATTTGANGAAGATCTAACTAAAATTCTATNCCTCCANTTTTCATTTACTAAATCCTCATANGTTGAAAGATCTTTTTCCTTAACNCTGTCATTATTGTAAACTATTATTCTTGCCCNANAAGTNATAGGAACCCAAAAATTATTTTTATCCANCAATGATTTNTCAACATTTTGNTTAATTTTTTTTGAATTAATTTTNTGCAANAGTCCAAGTTTTTTTGCTCTTTGTAATTTTCCTGCATCAACTGAAATAAATAAGTCTGCAGGACTATTTTTCCCTTCATTTTTTAACCTCTCTATTAGTTCATCTGCATTTGCTTTGACAACATTAATTTTTATACCAGTTAATTTTTCAAAATTCTCATATTGTTTTTTATCTACCTCGTAGTGACGTTGGCTATAGAGGTTAATTTCATTTGNTTTTCTGTCNGAGGAACACCCCATTGTTAATGCTATAATCAGAAAAAGTTTTATTATATTTCTCATTTTATATTAATTATAATTGAGAATTTTTTAATAATTATTACTAATAATTCTCTTAGATTAACATTTTATTTTAAATTTTCACTTTTAATAATATTTCTATTGGATCTACTCATTGAATCTTTAGATTTTTTTTATTAAGAAGTAGTTCTCTCGTATGAGAAGCCCCCTTTCTTTCCTTTAGACCATGACTTAAACTCAATATTTAGATAAATATCATCATCAATAAGGTGTAATACTAATTTTTTTCCAACTACAAGTTGTGGCTTAACTGCTATTCTGAAGCTCTCAAAAATTAGTGAGTCAATTTGATCTAGGGTTCCAATTGCCCACTCAGTTCCAATTGGACTTTTATATTTATCAGAGGTGTTTTCTTTTGCAATATTAAAAATTTGTCCACCATCATTTCCTCGTGTAATTATAACATTTTCAGTAATACTGTCTTGATTTATTTTATCAAGTTGTTCTGCTTCATCTTTTTTTTCAAAATATATAACAGGTCCATCCCAAACGTTAGACGAACTGGTGTCATTAGTAGTATTCTTTTCTTTTGAACAGCTAATAATTACCGTTATTATTAATAGTATTTTAATTTTTTTAAATGGCATTTTCATTTGATTTTTAATCTTTAAATTTATCTAATTATCTAAAATAATTTTCCTTCATTTTAGTTTCAGACTTACATATTAAATTTATTATAAATTATATTGTATTGTGACAAAATAATTCTGGGGGGGAGAGGGAATTATACCTGGTCCTGGATAACCAGTAGCTCTTCTTGTAAAATAAATTTCATTTCCTAGATTATTGATTCCAGCTTCAATTTTAAACTTTCCAAAATGATAATTGGAAACTACATCTATTACATTGTAATGGGATATTTTACCAATTACCCCGCTTAGATTACTATTTGTGGCATTAGAGGCATCGGTATATTGTTCTCCTATTTTTGTAAGTTGTAAACTTAAAAAAAGATTTTTGTAACCAAATTTACCGCCAAGTTTATAATTGTAAGAGGGTATAAATTCAACCTTTTTTCCTTGAATACCTGGTGTGTCTGATTTATAGTATTCCGAATTGATAGTTGAGTAATTAAAAAAACATGACAATTGATAAGTTGTATTATCCTTCCAAATAATTCGATCTAAATTTAATTCCAAAACAGATTCTAAACCATATATATGTGCGTCTCCTACATTGCCACGCTCACTCCTTACTCGTCCGTCTTGATAGACTTTTTGAGTAAATCCAATCCTGTCATTATAGTCTATATAAAAAAGATTTGCGTCATAGGACAAATATTTTTTTATTGTTCCTCTTATTCCTATGTCTGAGGTGATTCCATCTTCATCTTTTATGTTTGGATCTATTGAATAAGCGGGGTTAAAAATACTTATATCAGCAAAAGTAACCGAACGATAGTTTTGAGATGTATTGATATAGATTTCAAAATTTGTATTCAATTTGTAATTGATACCCATTCCCAAAAGTAAAAAACTTCTTTTGTTGTTTTGACTTTCATCAATGGTTTGATCTTGTATTACATTGCCAGCGGCATCAAAATTGATTTTCCTAAAAGATCCCTGACTTCGAGTATCAATCAACTCATATCTGACCCCTGGTGTAGCCGATAATTTATTGTTTATGTAAAAAATATGCTCCGAAAAAAATGCTAAGTTTCGATTGGGGTATTTATAAAATGATTGGTAGGGGTAGCCTGGGAATTTATCGTTATAAAACATAAAATCGGGACCTGAAGAATTGCTACCAGCTCCCTGGCTAGAATCGTTTTGAGCAGCATACCATTTGTTTCCTATTAGAAAAATAATTTTTTTCCCAAATAAATTGTAATGGCTCAGCCAACGTGCTTCAAAACCGTAATTACTGAAGTTTCCATAGATTAAATCTCTCTCTTCCATAGGATCAATTTGACTGACCCTATTACTTCTAAATCCAAGTGCTTTTCTCTTGGCTTTTAGGCCAAATAATTGAAATTTGAAATTACTTTCCTCGGAAAATGAATGATTAAAAACAGTTTGATATAAAAACCAATCTAATTCGAACCAGTTTCGCGATCTGTTACTTTGGAAAGGGTCTTGCTCAAACATTTGATCGTTTAATCCACCTGCTTGTTGTGCCAAATAGTTGAGAAGAGTAAATTCTGTTTTTATAGAACTTTTCTCACTCATTTGATATTTGAATTGTGCAAAATAATTTCTTGAGTCAAACCCACTATTGGGGCGAAATCCCTTACCTTTTTTAAAGTTAAAATAGCCCATGTAGGAAAATGATTTCAACTTTCCATTGACTTGGGTGTAGTTGGTGTATAAATTATTACTTCCAATTGTATTTCTTGTTTTGAGTTGAAAAGGTTTATTGGGATTAGGAGTTACTAATTTGAAGTTCACAAGCCCTCCAAATTGAGTTCCGTATTGTAGTGAAGCAGCGCCCCTGATAATTTGAATTTCGTCTATGGCCTCAGCGGGAGGGGAGTAGTAGCTTTCCGGGTAACCTAAAACGTCGGCACTAATATCATAACCATTTTGTCTAGTGTTAAAATTTGAAGTTCTGTTGGGGTCAAGCCCTCTCCCTCCTATATTGAGCTGCAGACCTGCATCATCATTTTGATAAATATTGAGCCCTGATATTTGAGAATAAATTTGCCTTGCATTGTTGGAGGCAATATTGGCAGGAATTTGACTAACTTGAATCACCTCAGTTTTTTTACCTGCATAAATAGAGGTTCCCTGATAATCATTCAACCTATTGAGATTGAATACTTTTCTTTTTTGGGCATTTAAAACAATTTCATTTAGTTCTTCTGCCTCACCCAATGAAATTTTTACAAATTTAGTTTGATCATTTTGGATTGTGACCTCTTTTAATGGCAAGCCTTCAACATAGAAATAGATTGTAGCAGGATAATCCTTTAGATTGATTTCAAATGAAGTTCCTATTTTTCCTTTCTTGATCAGCCCATCAATTGGATCAAAAATACTTACCTCTGTATCTTGATTGAGAATAAAGGAGTCATCTACTTCAATTTTAAAATTAGTCTTGTTTTGACCAAAAACCGGTATGTATAATAATAAAATTATACTAAAAACCTTTAATCTCATCATTGAAAGGTAAAATCCATTCTTTATTTTTAAAACCATTTGGTTGTTCTAGTAAATTTACATTGGGATCAATGAATTGTTGATTTTTTCTACCATTCAAAGCTACGTAACTGTCTGCAAACACCTGAATATTTTTATGTCCATGATTAGTATAAAAAGTCCCTAATTGATGCGCAAATTCTAAAATAAAATCGGGTTGAAAGCTCATTTGTTTTTCTTGAAATTCGGTTAGGAAGTCCTCGTTTTTTACATAAAATTGTTTTTTAGTTACACTATCAACGATTTTGAATTGAGTGTACCCCCTTTTTTCAATCAACATGACCCGCCATGAAAACCTGTAACCTTGCTCATGCCAGAATAGTTCACCGGGATATAATAAATATCTGAAAGGGAACAGTAATTGAATTAAGATAACTAGGCCCAGTAAAATAGCTATGGGTTTGTCAAAACTTTTTATTTTTTTTCTTTTAGCTAAGTTGTTCTCTGCTGTTTTAAATAGGGGTATTATTTTTAAAATCTTATAAAATACGGCTATACCTTTTTTATGAAAATCATCTGAGAAAAAAATGAGTGAAGAGAGTATCATTATATAAGGGAACATACCAATAGGAAAGAGAATCGCCGTAAATAAATGAAAGAATAAAACCAATATAAAAGCAAACCACCTCAATCTTCTAGTTAGTAGCATAAATGGTATACTCAAATCATATAACATGCCTCCCCAGCTCATAAGATAGTGCATCCATGATTGTTTAAAGAGGTAATCTCCCAGAATCGGCATATCATATTTTGAAACAAGCCAAATACTTAGGGGCTGGGCGTTGATTAACCAATCTGAATTTATTTTAGCCAATCCTGAGTAAAAATATATAATAATTATCAATCCCTGAATGGTTGTAATATAGTATCTGGGTATATGAGAATAGTCAATTTTTTTTCTAAAATTATCTAAAGAAAAAGTTGCATTGGCGGGGATAAAACAAAGTAAAAAGGATAATATACTAATTAAGTAATAGTGATTTAGATAGGTGGTTTTATCGATAAGTTCAATGTAAGTAAACGAAAGAAAAAAAAGGATAATGGCTGTTCGGTAAAAAAGTCCTACCATTACAAGAAGCGCACTTAATCCACACACAATAAAAAGAATATAAGTATAAACACCCCAGTCCTTAATCCAACTAAAACCATAATAAGTAAAATGAAAAATAGGTTCAATGTATAGTGTTTCAATCCACCCTTTGACCCAAAATCTGAGGATACCAAAAAACATCATAAAACCAAAACAAACCCTAAAAATAGCCAAGGGTGCAGGATCTACATTTTGGAACAGATAAGATTTAAACTTATAAACTAATGGCATTAAAATAGAGTGTAGGATCAATCACCATCTGCGTCAGCATAGTCAACATTAATATTTAAAACTTGAAGCATATCAACTTTTAGAAGTACAACCGTAGCCTGGATGTCGTCATATGTTCTCAATATAGTAGTTAAATCAGAATTAATCTGGCTTGCAAAATTATTTTCTAATTCTTTGATGCTATTCTCCGCGATATCTAATTTTGCATTGATTTCATCAGAGAGTAGGTTGGCACTTCCAGATTCTGTGTAGTCCAAATATGATTTTAAGCAATGTCCTTTAACTTCGTTGTCTTGGTATGATATTCCATTAAAAAAATTTTTAATTGAATTCATGCTCTCCAAAGCTAATTCTTTACTAAAAGATTCACTAAAATAACCTTCAACTCTGTCAGGTAATTCTACAGATGAAAAAACTCCTCCAGGAATACCAAACTTATTTGCTCTGAAATTTTTTTCATAGTAATAAATAAAATCATTGACCAACATATTTAGATTTGAAGAGGCACTATTTTCAGTAGATGTAATAAATTCATCTTTGACACTATTCCAATCGTTTAAAACATTTTTAGTGTTATCAATTAGTGCTTCAATAATCCCATTAAGGTAATCTCGGTTTTTTTTGTTATCACTCAATTGGATTAAGTTTTTTGAGGTATCATCCCCCAGACCATAAAGAAGATACTCTATTGTAGGGAATCCTTGTGCTGAATAGTTGTTAGGATCTTCTAGATCATATGATGCATTTTCAATATTTGAATTCACCCTTGTGGTGTCAACAGGATAAATATTTGATTTATGCCAAAAATAAGTTTCCATTGCTTTTCCTATGTTGTACATCTCAACATGTTGCCAAGATTTATATGAATTAAGCCACTTATCTCTTAAATCCGTGAGATTTTCTTCGTTAACATCATTGTTAAACAAATCAAAGGAGGTTTTTAGTTCTCCCAAACTTCCATCTAGATTATTATAAGCAGGAATAATGATTTGATTTACAATAAATCCTAACATTTCTTCTCTACTAAATGTTTGGTCCGAGTTCGTTTCGTTGCTATCAGAATCATTAGAATTTTCACTTAATTCTTCAGTTTGAGTATTGCTGGTCAAATTAATCTGTTCTTGATTAGATGAAGCATCATCATCCGACTTCTCGCAAGCCAATCCAAAAATTAATAGAAAAATTAAAAATTTCGTTATCCTCATTTTTTAAATTTTAAAAGTTATTAGGTCCTCATGAAAAGGACCCAATAACAGTTGAAAAACTAAACTATCTTTGTCTTAAAATTATTATGGTTATTATTTATAATTTTATAGTGTTCTTTCATCAATTTTATCTGCCATTGCATTGAGCTCTTCAGGTGTTCTACTCCAAAAACCATTGTCTTTTTCGAGATCATCAAGCATTTCATTAACTTCTGAATTAGTAAAATAAGGTTCACCGTCATCTTTCATCGTAAATTGTAATGAAAGAACGAAACCGTAACCTTTCGATAACGCATGCAGAGCATCAGCCCATGTCCCTGCAGAAATTTTACTTGCACCCGATCTTAAATAACTTGATGCTCTATATCCAATTACTTTGGATATGCTTGTTTTTATAATATTAGCTTGCTTGTCTTTAAGTTCATAATCACCTGCAACGATAGCAGCTCTTCCTAATTTAAAAGCATCATAAATTACCGTATCAAGACCAGGAATATCACCTTTAGCAAGATATTTTGAAACCAATACGCCATTTCCCACCTCATGAGAATATTGATTGTCTTCGCCGTACAAGTAACCGAAACCTTCATCCCAATAATGCTCCATCTTTGTAACATTATTTGCAGATGCTCCTGTTGATTGGTACTCAAAAACAAGATTATCATTATTTGCAATATTTGTTCCTGCGTCGAGTTTTCCTCTCCAGAGGTATTCATTGATTATTTGATCAGTTACAAGTGCCCCCATTAGTGACTTGGTGAAAATTTGATTCATTTCAAATCCTTTCGCATCAATCATAACTGTTCTTCCCCCTGGGTCAGTATATTTTCCTGCTACTCCCTCCGAGGCATCGTTATCGGAGTTTGGAAAAACATCATTTACAACACGTGATATAAATGCTTGTATTTGAGGTTTTACAGTTTTAGAAGCATAGCTGCTTGCTCCATTTTTACCTCCCACATTTTTTCCTGACGAATTAAGTGAGGCATCAGAAAATCCTGTTCCCTCGTTAAACATAGCAAGAATATCAGCCTCACTTTTAGAAGTATCACTAAACACTGAATGTAGTTCTCCAGTCATTTTTAGTCTGTCTGTTTGACCTGTGTAAAAAACTGTTGAAATTCCATTTCTGGTAAATTCATACTCAGATGGAGGAAGTGGGTCGTGGTTTACTGAATTAGCTTGTTCTAGGGCCTGAGTGGCAAATGTATCTGATACTGCTGTAGCTGCTGCATCATTTACAGTTGAAGCTACAGAGCTAGCTGCTGCAGTTGCCGCACTGGCAGCTGCCTCATCGGCAATGCTTTTAATTACTGATTCTGGAATTTCCACTAATTCAGTTTCAGTCTCACACGCAATCATTGAAAGCAAGAGAGAACATAAAAAACCATTTTTTTTTATTATCATTGTTTTATTTATAACTGATCTAAATAAATTTAGTCAAATTTAAAAATCATTTAATGAAATACAATCAAATTTCTATATTTATTTCGATTAAATCTAAATAAAAAAAAAATTGAAAAATGTTCAATTACTACATTGTATTGGTGATTATTTTTCCTTAATTTTTTGTTTTTAGATTTTTTGAAAAATTTAGTAAAGTCATTAAGAAATTCAGAACTCAAATATTTCAGCATTTATATTGCAGAACCCAGTTTCAATTAAAATTTTAGGGGAAATAGCTTTAGAATTAGAAATAATCAAGTAAGTGTTTGTTTTAGGCTTTGATTTTAAGATAAAATACCTGAATAAAGCATTGGATTATAATTTACGTATATTTACATGCAATTAGTTTTATATTAATTGCATATGATCTCTGAAAAATTTATTGGTCAAGGCCTTACTTATGATGATGTACTGTTAGTACCTTCTTTTTCAGAAACCCTTCCTCGAGAGGTTTCAATTACATCTCGTTTTTCACGTAATATAGGACTAAATGTACCTGTAGTATCCGCAGCTATGGATACAGTAACAGAGAGTAAAATGGCCATCGCTATTGCTCAAGAAGGTGGTATTGGAGTACTTCACAAAAATATGACCATAGAAGATCAGGGCAACAAAGTAAGGACAGTGAAAAGAGCCGAATCTGGTATGATCATTGATCCAGTAGTATTGACGATTAATTCTTTGGTGAAAGATGCCAAAGAAAATATGGAGCATTACAAGATAGGTGGAATACCCATTGTTGGTAGTGACAATAGCTTATTAGGCATTGTCACGAATCGTGATTTGAGATTTGAAAAAAATAATCGTCGTCCTATCGCCGAGGTGATGACTTCCGAAAATTTAATAACGGTAAAAGAGGGTACCTCCCTAGAGGAGGCAGAAGTCATCCTGCAAAACCACAAAATTGAAAAATTACCGGTGGTTGACTCCAAAAATATATTGGTGGGATTGATCACTTTCAGAGATATCACTAAACATAGAGCAAAGCCTAATGCGAATAAAGATGAGTTTGGTCGCTTAAGAGTAGCGGCTGCCGTTGGGGTAACTGTCGATCTATTGGAAAGAACCACAGCCTTGGTCAACTCCAACGTTGATGCAGTAGTAATCGATACAGCCCATGCTCATTCAAAAGGTGTGGCTTCAGCCTTGAAAAGGGTAAAAGAAGTTTACCCTGATTTAGATGTAGTAGTAGGAAACATTGCTACCGCTGAAGCAGCTAAGTATTTGGCTGATTTGGGAGCAGATGCTGTCAAAGTTGGAATCGGTCCGGGTTCTATCTGTACAACTAGAGTCATTGCTGGAGTAGGTTATCCACAACTTTCAGCAATTACAGAGGTTTATAAGGCTTTGGGTGGTTCAGATATTCCCATTATAGCTGATGGAGGAATTCGGTACACAGGAGACATTCCCAAGGCCATAGCCGCGGGAGCAGATTCAGTGATGCTAGGCTCTTTACTGGCAGGAACACAAGAATCCCCTGGTGAGACTGTAATTTTTGAAGGCAGGAAGTTCAAAACTTATCGAGGAATGGGTTCTGTTGAGGCCATGAAGAAGGGAAGTAAAGATCGATATTTTCAAGATGTGGAGGATGATATAAAGAAATTAGTTCCAGAAGGAATTGTGGGTAGAGTGCCCTATAAGGGAGATTTGAATGAAAGCATCCACCAATTTATTGGGGGGCTTAGAGCAGGAATGGGCTATTGTGGCACAAAAGACATAAAGTCACTCCAAGAAAAAGGCAAATTTGTTACCATTACTGCATCAGGAATTAAAGAAAGTCATCCGCACAATATCAGCATTACTAAAGAGGCGCCCAATTATAGCCCTTGATTATCGCGCAACAATTTTATGTGTGAAAATTCTGTTATCTGAAGTTTCAATACGAATAATGTAAAGATTTTCTCGTATTAAATTGACGGGGATTATTACCTCAGAAAAGTTTTGGATGTTCATATCCATAATCATGTTACCAATAATGGAATAAATTTTGATATTTCCATTAACATAAATCCCATTTATGAGTAGCGTGTTATTTTGATAAACAATATTGATGGAATCGTTACTGTTTTGAACAGACTGAACGAAAAATGAACCGGAGGTGAGGTTAGGACTTGCTTTTATCAAAACAAGTGGAAGTACTGAAAAGCAAAAAGAAATAAATCTAATTTTCACTACTTTTATATTTTAACGCAATTTACAATTTCTTTTAATAAATTCAAAGAAATATTAACATGTTAATAATCTATAAATCAAATTATTACAAACTTTATTAAGAACAATTCATTTAAATGTTAATAAATCACGCAATATTTTTAAAAAAATCCGTTATTAAATGGATGTATCTAAAAAATTGTTTACAACCTTCAAAATGTATAATGATTAATGCTATTCTACTCTTTCTAATGGCATGCGAAGTCATTCGACCTTCCGGTTCCGACCGATTGATTGCGAGGGCAGAAAATGACTATTTGTATCTGTCCGATGTTGAACGCCAATTTGAGTCCTTTGACTCAAAAGAAGATAGCTTGATTAAGGTAAATAATTTTATCTACAATTGGGCTCGTCAAAAATTACTTTACGAAAAATCACTAATCAATCTTCCGCAGGATAAAATCTCTGAATTGATGGATTTGGTAAACAATTATGAGTCCAGCTTATTTAGAAATGCCTACAAAGAATTTGTTCTCAAATCATCTATGGACACTTTGATGAATCAATCTCTTAACAAAGCATATTACGAGAGTAATAAAAAAAATTTCATGCTCAAACAGCCTATTTACAGAATCAGGCATATTTCATTACCACTGGATAACGTGGATAGAAGAGAGATCACTAATAGGTTCAAGCGATTCGATACCGAGGATGTTGTTTTTCTTGATTCCTTATCTTTTCAGTTTTCTAATTATTTTTTGGCGGATTCCCTTTGGTTAAATCAAGTAGAAATAGTTAAACAACTAAATTTTTTAAATTTAAAGGAACGGAGTAGATTTTTAAAATCTCCAAATTATTTTGAGGTGGAAGACAGTTTAGCTTTATATTTGTGTCAACTCGTAGATCGATTGGATCGCGGAAACGTTGCTCCATTCACTTATGTGGAAAATACCATTAGGGATATAGTTTTTAACAAGCGAAAAATTGAATTCTTAAGATCATTTGACAATGATATTTTACAAGATGCCATTAAAATTAAGAAATTTGAAAAATATTAAAGTATTAATTAACAATATTTT
>PAHA01000054.1 GCA_002711215.1 Flavobacteriaceae bacterium | reverse complement strand
TTTTGATTAGGTGCATTTTCTCCTAATCCTCCTGCACCACCTCCACCACCTTGGGGATAGTTACTTCCAGCTAACCCTGTTCCACCATTATATCCCTGACAACTTGCACCTGATCCTGGATTATTACCACCTTGTCCTGTTGAACCTGATCCAGATCCACCTGCTCTACCATTACTAGCTCTCCATCCAGGAGCACCACCACCACCAATAGAAATTACACCATTAAAACTTGAATCTCCTCCATCACTCGCCCATCCACTAGGACTACTACCGCCATTTCCACCAGCACCTACTATTACAGGATAAGTTCCTGCTGTAATAACCATAGGTGGTTCAGCAGAACATCCTCCTCCAGATTGTGAACCAGTTTTATTAGTTCGGAAACCACCAGCACCGCCACCAGCGCCAACGTCTCCTCCACCTCCACCGCCGCCGCCGCCAACAACTAAGTATTCTACGTTAATACCTGTTGCTTCAAACGAAAGATTCGTTGGCGCCTCATTAATATTTGTAACACTTACGGTAAAAGCTTTTGCATAGTTATTAGCTCCATCATTTACATTAATGTAAATATTATAACCAGTTTTAGTTTCGTAGTCAGGAGATGAGTTTATGGATAAACTATTTCCACTAATTGTAAAACTATTGTTGTCGTCGTCTCTAGTATCGTTGCTGGATATTAAAGTGAAGGAATGGCTATCAGCAATATCGGGGTCTGTGGCATTTAATGTAGCTACTGCTGATCCTGCAACTATATTTTCATTAATATTGGTAGAACTCAAGCTAATATTGGTTGGAGCCAGATTGGCAGTAGATCTAATCATTTTTACCTCTCTTATCCAACCTGAAAAAGGATCAGTCGGACCAATACTTCCTCCAGTAGACGACATTTCACTTCCATTACCAATAATACCATATCTTGGGGTCTCGCTAGTATTCTGATTACTTATTGGTGCATAGGAGCTTGGGTCAGTATATGTTAAAACACCATCGACATAATATTTTAAACCGCCTGCTTCGTTCGCCTCGAATTGAACCATTACATAATGCCACTGGTTGTCCCTCAAATTTCCAGTGTATCCACCATCATATTTATCAATAGTTCCAGATGAATTGGTAAACATAAATCCAATTTTTCCCGCGGCTGAGTTTCGATTTGAAGCATCACTACCAATAGCAAATCTAAAAACAGAACTCCTATCATAGGATAGAATAATCCTTTGCTCCGTTGAGGATGAAGAAGGAAGCTTAACCTTTGCACTAATTGTTAAATTATCAATCTGATCAGAGGATCCGGTTACATAATTATGATTTTGGATGACAATACCAGCATCTCCAGCATTTTGATCAATGTAAAATGCATTTTCATTTTGATCGAAATAAAACTGATTACTTATATTTCTTGCTATTCCGTTATTACCATTTCCTGATAAATCAGTAATGGTGCTACCCGATCCGCTATATGAGTTTGTATCTGAGAAATCGTAATGAAAAATTGTATTGGTTGAGGTATTGGTTGAATTGTAGTCCTCTAAAACTTCAGATTCGCTTAGGGCCACGCTGTAGATTTTTAAAATTGAAATATCCCCATTAAACATTCTTGTATTATCTCTTACATCTCCGCCTACGTAAAAAAAGTTGGAGTTTAAATAGCTGAGATTGCCCTGTGCGTTTATTGAATTTTGTAAAACACCATCGAGATAATACTTTCCAACACTTCCAGACTTAACAAAAGTTATATATTTCCAATTACCATCATCTATAATAAAGTCTGAGTCGCTGTTGCTATTGTCATTAAACCCATAACCGTTGTAGTAATCCCAAAACCTAATATTTCCAGAGGAGGTCTGTTCGAGTATAAATTCACCATTAAATGAGGTGGAGCCCCTTCCCATACTTAAAATATGGCGCTCAATACTGTTGTCAACTATCCGCAGTTTGGCAATTATGGTGTAACCAGATGATCCAATAGGGTTATTGATAAAAGGAGTATTTTCTAGCTCTAGGTAATCTGATGATCCACCAAAGTTGAAAAATGATATGCCATTTGAGGTTGAGTAATTTACATTGTTGATGATACGTAAATTATTACCACTTGAACTTAAATCATTTATTATTGAACCAGCTCCGCCGTATGAATTAGAATTATTGGCATCAAAGTGAAGAACAAGGTTAGCATTTGCCTGNGAGTAAANTATTACAGAACNAATCGTTAAAAAAAATGAAAAAATTCTANAATATTTTTTCAATACCTAAAATTTAAAGTGTACTNNNCTTTAAATANAATACACTAATTAACCTTGTAAAGATAATCAATATTTNATGTTGTTTATTTTAAAGGGAACCAAATGAAATNTGANGATTAAAATGTAAAAAAAATCAGTCAATTTCTAGTTAAAAAAACCTTAATTNAGAGANATTTTTAANGAATCATTAATGCTTTTTTGAAGGTCGGTTAGCTCCTTAAAAAGNNNTTTTTTTATGNACTTATATTGGGGTAAATCTCCAAGGTTTTTNGTTTCTAAAGGATCACTTTCCAANTCGAAAAGTAAAATTTTATTTATTTNAGGATAAACAATTAATTTGNATCCGTCTTTTCTGATCATACGTTGATAATCCATGTAAGCACCATAGATTCCNTCAGGATAAAGGGTTTTTTTNTCTTTTCCTTTGATTAAGCTTAAAAAACTTTTAAATGCAACGGACTTAGGTATTGGAATTTCTGCCANTTCTAAGCTGGTAGCCATGATGTCNTGTAAATATATTTCATCTTCAATAGCCANATTTTTCGGGATGTCAGGACCTGTTACCAGNAAAGGTACCCTGATGCTGTGATCAAACAGGCTTTGTTTTCCTAGTAACCCATGTTTGCCAACGGACAAACCATGATCGNCTGTAAAAAAAATGTAAGTATTATCTGCTTTACCACTAGCATCTAGTGNTTTCANTATTTTTCCNANCTGTTCATCGAGGTGGGTNATGATGGCGTAGTATTCTNTGATATGGGTTTTAATTGCAAATGGTGTTCTAGGAAAAGGAGCTAATGCNTCATCTCTCAAAGTTTTTTGGTTTCCNATTGCATCTTTNTAGGGATATTCAGGAAGCCAATTTTCTGGTAATGGTATTTTTTCTATTGGATATCGNTCTAAAAAAGATTGAGGAGACTGACGTGGATCGTGAGGNGCATTGAAAGCGAGATACATNAAAAACGGNGCTTCCTTNTGACTGGTAAGCTCAAGAAAATCTAGTGCATCGTCTTTGATGACCTCACTCCAATGTTTTCCTCCTTCCCAAAATCCTCCATTGAGGGAATCGNAGGCTATCCAAGTATCTTCCTGCCCCTCTTTTGGTCTATNGTATCCCTTTTGATNCTCTGTATTCCAATAATCTTTGGGCATGCCNGGGCGTATATTTCTNACGGTCTGNAAAACCTTTTTGGGATCAATGGATACATGCCATTTTCCTGTCATGTAGGTTTGATAGCCTTTTTGTTCTAGCAATTTTCCCCAGCTGAGTGAAGTNTGATTTTGCCTNTTACCTCGCGACCACTCATCCGTCAAGGCTTTGGCATTCCATATTGTTTGACCTGTGATAATCATAGATCTTGATGCTATACAAACNGCTCCATTCCAACCACCCATATTAAAANCTTGACTAAAATGAGTACCATTACGAACCAGTCGATCTAAATTGGGTGTTTCTACAACTTGATTTCCCAAGGCATGAATGGCATCAAAAGTATAGTCGTCAGCAAACAAAAATAAAATATTAGGTAAATNTTTAATTTTTGTTTCGCTAGNAGTTGAATNGCATCCGAATAGAANTACNAAACATAANAGGTATATTCGACTCATNAATNATTTACTTTACTTTTTTCATATCGAATATCTTGTCCATCAAAATCCATTTTTCTGAGGGTTCCGCTANAGGAAGTTTTTTTTGATATTTCCACATCAACTCCTCCCATTTAATGACAAAGGGATTTTGGCTGTCCATCTTTTTTTTCTTTTTAAAGCTAAAACCCNTCTCAACCTCCATGATCATGAACAGTCGATCGGCTACATGATAAATTTGTATATCGTTAATTCCAGTTTCTTTTATNCTTTTGATTATTTCTGGCCAAACCCTCTTGTGGTGTGNTTTATATTCTTCAATCAACAANGGGTCGTCAACNAAGTCCAGTGCCAGACAATACCTTTTCATATCAGTATTGTTTTGCTACCATTTTACCATAGTAGGCGATGAAAAGAAAGCACAAAAGGGGAAGAAGGAAAGAAAAGTTAACTTCAGATACTCCCATGATCCTAGTGTCATTGACACCACTCCCTCCAAGGTCGATTATCATTCCTTGTAATTTAGGCATTAGGGCACCACCGACTATAGCCATTACTAANCCTGCTGCACCAATTTTAGATTCTTTTTCGTCAAGGTCCTCAAGTGCAATTCCATAAATAGTGGGGAACATTAGAGACATAAAAAAGGAAATTCCGACAAGGCTATAAAGCCCTATAATTCCCTCAATAAATACTGTGCCTAAAACGCAAACACCAGCCATTACAGCAAATTGAAAAAGTAATTTTCCAGAATTTACGAATCGCAAAAGATAGGTACCNATGGCTCTTCCAATTAGGAAGATAATGAAGCAAATAAATTGGTAGTTAGCAGCATTTTCACTAGAAATACCAATCGCCTCAGCATATTGGTAGATATAGGTCCAACACATGATTTGTGCACCTACATANAGGACTTGAGAAAAAACACCGTTGCGGTAATTTGCATTTTGAAAAAGAATGCTGAAGGTATCATTCAAAGGTGCNATTTCTCCATCNTCTTTGGCTTGTGGCATCTTGGATACAGCAATCAATACTAAGACAGCCATGACGACCAACCCCAATATTACATAAGGATCACGAATTACCATCAAGTCCGAGGTGCGGATCAATATTTTTTTGGCTGTGTCTAGGGTGCTGAAGTCTTCGATATTATCAGATTGTAATTTTTTTAGAACAAACTGCTGNGCGACCAATAGACCAAGTATTAAACCAAGGGGATTAAANGCTTGTGCAAAGTTGAGTCTTTGGGTTGCTGTGGATTTGTCTCCCATNGCCAAAATGTAGGGGTTNGCANTTGTTTCCAAAAACGCCAATCCGAAGGTCANAATNTATAATCCCAAGCAAAAAAACCAAAATTGCTCTGTTATNGCAGCTGGGTAGAAGAGAAGGGCTCCACTTGCATATAGAGCAAGACCTATCAGTNCCCCCACTTTATAAGAGTATTTTCTGACAAATAATGCTGCCGGTAGGGCCATACAAAAGTAACCTCCATAAAAAGCCATTTGAACCCAAGCCGCTTGTGAATTGCTNAGTTCCAATACCTTTTTAAAGGCCTGAACCATCGGATCGGTTACAGCATTNGCAAATCCCCAAAGGGCAAATAAGGAGGTAATCAGTACAAATGGTATTAAAACTTCTTTAGAAACTACAGGTTTTTTCATAATNATTGGTTTAAAGATCTGTCTAAATGTATGTAGCCACCGTCAACAAAAAGAAACTGACCTGTTGTATGGCTTGATTTTTCTGAAAGCAAAAAAGCCACGGTATTGGCAATCTCCTGNGGAGTAGTCATTCTTTTTTCTAATGGAATTTTNCTTTCTATTTGGTTTAATTTTTCTTTTGGATTGGGTAAGGTATTGATCCATTTCTCATAGAGTGGGGTATAACTTTCTGCNACTATGACTGCATTAACACGAATTGAATGAGGTAGCAATTCTACTGCCCATTCCCGGGTCAGNGCGTTTCTTCCNCCGCAAGCAGCAGCATAGGCAGATGTTCCGCCTTGTCCAGTTAGGGATACTTTTGAACCAATATTTACAATAGAACCTTTGTTTTCTTTNAGANAAGGTAAGCAGGCCTGAGTCATAACGTAATAATGGACTACATTTTTTTTAAGGGAATCGATAAAACTTTCGGCATCTCCATTTTCCAGTCCTACGCCATCNTTTACTCCTGCATTGTTGACCAGTCCATGAAGGGTTCCATAGGTNGAAATAACNTTNTCCANTGCAGCTTTTCCTTGTTCAGGGTCCNTCAATTCTGCAAGGGCAAAGGAACATTTACCTCCCTTTTTTTGTATTTGCTGAACTGTTTTCAATACAGATTTTTCATCTCTACTCACTATAAAAGGAATAGCCCCTTCGTCTNCCAATACATGGGTGATGGCATGGCCAATACCTTTGGAACCACCAGTAACGATGATGACTTTATTTTGGAGTTGTAGATTCATTTTCTAAAGTTTGTAAAAATTCTGGGCGTTGATTCCCATNATTTTATTGCGATCATCAGCGCTTAAGTCCTTAATGAATTGCTCGACTAACTCGATAACGTGTAGATAGCTTCCAGCCAGTAAACACACAGGCCAGTCTGAACCAAACATCACTCTTTCTGCTCCAAAAGCATTTAAAACGACAGACANATAATCTTCAAAATCTGATCNGTGCCAGTGATTCCAATCTGCTTCTGTTACCATTCCTGACAATTTACAATAAACATTTTTAAACTCGGCTAATCGTTGAATTTGTGANGCCCACTCATCAATTTTTTGATCCTTGATATAGGGCTTGGCAAGATGGTCTAAAACGAAGGGTTGATCTAGATTTCTNTCAACCAAATTAGTGGCCTCCTCCAATTGATGTGGATAAATTAAAATATCATAGGTAAGTTTGTGGTTTTTCAACTGACCAATTCCTCTGAGAAATGAATCCTGTAACATGAAGCCTTTTTTTTCTGCCTGAAGGATATGCCTAACACCTTTGAATAAAGAGTTTTTAGAAAAGTATTCCAATCGCTCGTTAAGGTTATTTGACTTTAAATCTACCCAGCCGACTACCCCTTTAATAAAAGGATTTTTTTTGGCAAGGTCCAATAGAAATTNAGTTTCATCCTCTGATTGATCTGCTTGAACTGCCACACAACCATCAACTTTAGTTTGATCCAGCAATGAATTCAAATCTTCGGGTAGAAAATCTTTTGCAATTTCTTGCATAGAGGTATCGATCCATGCCTGTTTTANAGGGTCATATATCCAAAAATGTTGATGGGAATCTATTTTCATAAGTTATATTTCTTTTCCTTCAATTTTAAAAGTCCATGCAATTTCTCCCGAAATATTCTCAGGAATTTGAATTATNAAACCTTTGTTTTGATCAAAAGTCCAATCNANCTTGCCTTGGTGTCCTAATAATTNAATGGTGCTTTTTTCTAAGGGGTAAAGATGTTGGAGGATCAATTCTTTTTGAGGTTTTTCAAANGCTATGGCATAGTAATGAGGTTTATTTTTCTTTTTGGTAAATCGTATTTCCTCTCCTTGTTTAAAAACTTTTTCCAGCCTACAGGTTGAATAGATGGCTTCTCCATTTACTTCTAACCATTCCCCCATTTTTTGAAGACGTTCTAGACTGGCTTGAGGAATTAATCCCTCGGCGGTAGGCCCAANATTCAAAAGNTAATTACCTCCTTTAGAAGCGANATCTACAAGATTTTTTATCAGCATTTCANCTGATTTCCAATTATCATCATAAGACTTAAAACCCCAAGTATCATTGATGGTCATGCAAGACTCCCAATCCATAGAGGANGTNCCCTCTAAAATTTCTTGTTCAGGAGTTCCGAAATCCCCAGCATATCTTTTATCATCTCGATTCATTCCTGCCATTCCTTTTCTACCTTTNTCCACTCTATTGTTGACTATGATATTGGGTTTTAGTTTTCTTACGAATTGATACAAATCCAATCCCATTTCGTGGGTATAGTCAGGAATCCACTCCCCATCAAACCAGAGGATATCTGGATCATAATTGTTCACCAACTCTTTGATTTGAGGTTTAAGGTAATTTTTAATATACCGNGGAAACTCTGGGTTGGGATTTTTTTGATAATNATATTTTGGTGCACTTATGCCCTGTGCTTGAGGGTGATGCCAATCCATGATGGAGTGGTACAATCCAAATTTAATGTNTTGAGCTTTACAAGCTTTCGCCAAAGATTTTAATATGTCTTTTCCNTAAGGCGCAAAATCGATAATGTCAAAGACAGATACTTTGGAATCCCATAATGCAAAACCATCGTGATGTTTAGAAGTGATGACNAAATATTTCATTCCCGCCATTTTCATGATTTTGACCCATTCCTCAGCATCGAATTCAGTAGGGTTGAATTGTTTTGCATATTGCTCATAATCTGAAATAGGAATTTGCCCTTTAANTTGAATCCATTCTCCTACACCCTTAACTTTTTTACCATTGTGAATCCCAGCGGGGATNGAATATACTCCCCAGTGGACGAACATACCAAAACGAGATTCTCGCCACCATTGCATACGTTGATCAAAATCTTCTTTCGATTCCTCGAGGTAGTATACCAATTTAACCTTTTCAGTTTTTTTNGTATTCNGACAAGACCAATAAATTGAGGTCATTAATGCAATCATGCTAAAGATTTGGATCTTAAGCTTCATTCGTTTTGTTTTTAATTTTTTTACTTGAGGGTGACTTTTTGACNGGATACACCGAGCCCCTGTATCCCCAATTCCATTTCGTCTCCAGCTTTAAGATACACCTGAGGGTCTAGTCCAAGTCCTACGCCGAAAGGGGTTCCAGTGGATATAACATCACCCGGNAATAAGGTCATGAATTCGCTNATATAACTCACAAGTTTGGGAATCCCAAAAATCAAATCGGAGGTATTACTATCCTGCATGGTTTTACCATTTAGCTTCAGCCATAGATGAAGATTGTGAGGGTCTTGAATTTCACTTCTAGTAGCCATGAAGGGTCCAAGAGGTGCAAAAGTATCACAACTTTTACCTTTGACCCATTGTCCCAGTTTTTCCAATTGGTATTCTCTTTCGCTAATGTCATTGTGTAAAATATAGCCAGCCACATGATTAATTGCATCGGCTTCTGAGACATAACTGGCTTTGGCACCAATCACAATGGCTAATTCGACTTCCCAATCTGATTTTTTACTATTTCTGGGAAGGATTACATCATCGTAGGGCCCTATTATGGCGGAACTGGCTTTAAAAAAAAGTACGGGTTCACTCGGTACATCCATACCACTCTCCTTGGCATGTTTGGCATAATTCAGCCCTACACAAACTATTTTTGAAGGTCTGCAAATGGGAGAACCCAAGCGAGTGTCATCGCTTATTTGAGGACATTCCCCTCTATGCTGTTCCAGCCATTGTTGTAATCTCTGTATTCCATTGGAACCAAAAAAATTTTCATCAAAATCCTCTCCTAAACCAGACACATCAATTTTTTGACCATTATCGAGCTGAACGCCTGGTTTTTCACTTTCTATTTTTCCGAATCTTATAAGTTTCATGCTATTTTAATTTCCATTAAGTTTTATAAATCCCCCATCGATGGGGAAGTCAGTTCCAGTAATAAATGAGGACTCGTCGCTACAGAGATAAAGCACCAAATCGGCAACCTCATGAGGTTTTCCCATCCTTCCTAAGGGTTGGGTTTTTGAAAGATTTTCAAACATTTCTTTTTCTTCCCCAGGATAATTTTTTTTCAAATAGTTATCTACAAAAGGGGTATGAACTCTTGCAGGGGAGACACTATTACAACGGATGCCATAAGCGAGATAATCTTTTGCAACGGCATTGGTCATAGCAGAAATAGCTCCTTTTGTCGTTGTATAGGCCAATCTGTTTTTTACTGCAACATGAGCTACAATCGATGCCATATTTACAATAACGCCCCCTAAGTTTTTCATTTTAGGTAATATGGCTTTTATACAATTAAAAACACCCTTGACATTGACCCTATACAATCGGTCAAAATCCTCTTCTTCGGTTTGCTCGATGTTTCCTACAAAACCAATTCCAGCATTGTTGATCAGAATATCTATTCGTTCGGGTAGGGGGGTAAGGGCTGTGTTGAGTTGGTTCGATTGGGTAATATCTGCAATTATGGTTTCGACCCCAGCTTTTGTATGAATTGGATTTTCACAGAGGTCAATGACAAATACTTTTGCACCTTGTTCTGTCAATGTCTCTACAATGGCTTCTCCAATACCACTACTACCTCCTGTAACTAATGCCTTTTTTCCACTTAGATCAAACTTCATAGGATTATTTTAAATATTTATTGATATTTTTTCCTTCCAAAAGCCATGACAAATTGAATCTAGCAATTTTACCACCTCCATAGGCATTCATGTCTGATTTATTTCCTGTTTCGTAAAGTAAATATATATATCCTTCACTGGTTGTATTCTTTCTTCCTATTCCCAGAGAGGAATATTTAAATCCTTTTGGCTCAACTAATTTTTTCACTGGCCATGATTTTCCACCGTCAAAACTTAACCAAACGGTTCCGTTTTTACGTCCACTTTGTGAATCAATATTACTAAAAATTAAGAGATCATGACCTTCAAAAGGGAGTCTAATCAATCCAGCCATTAAACCATAGTCACCATCTTGCTCACCATCAGGTAATTCTTCACTGACATAAAGGTCTTGCCAAATTTGTCCCCCGTCATTGCTAAAAGCAATGTGACGCATTCGGGGGTTTAATCCGTCAGTGGACAAGTGTCTTCGGGAGTTGTAATATAATATTCCATTACTCAATTCTACTATGGCTGCTTCCCCTGTTCCATTGGCTGGGAAAGGATCACTTGTATGCCATGTTTTTCCTCCATCGTCACTGTAAATATTATTGGAATAATGATCTGGCCAAAATTCTCGATCATTTCCTTGTCCATAATATCTAGTAGCTCTAATAAGTCTTCCTTTGTATTTTCCGTTTTTGAGGGTGATCCCATGCTCATTCATATGCATCGAAGGGAGATTCCCGTTTTTATCGGGATGGATTTTGATACCCCTTACTTGCCAAGATTGACCATTATCTTTACTTATGTAACTCTCGATGGGAGCGGGAGGGTGTTCTCCTTTTTCTATAAAAGTTAGGACATAACCATTGTCTTCATCTACCAGTAAACCACCTCCATTAATGCCTTTGTCAATTGATACAATAGGTTGCCAGCTAGCACCCCCGTCAATACTTCTTCTACTGACACAGTTTTCCTTACCCCAGCTGGTTACTACCGACCCGTCTTTAGCCACTACCACGTTGGGAAACCGCTCTCCTTCAAAAATCATTTGCGTTTCAAAAAATGGAGCTTTCTCCAGTGCTTTGAGAATTTCGTTTTTGGGAGGGTAGAAAAAGCTTGTGGATAAGGGTAATAGAATCAAAAAAAAATATGCTGAAACTTTCATTTTACTTTACTCTTGATTTTTTATTTTTCCAAGCTTTTCCAGTATTGAAATCATAGTATTTCAAAGATTCTTTTTTTATTTGAATACTGTAACCTGGATTAGACGGAGGAAAGTAATTTCCATTTTTCAAAACTACAGGATCAACAAAATGCTCGTGGAGGTGATTCACATATTCAATAATACGATCTTCCATAGAACCACTAATGCATAGATAGTCGATTATTGACAAATGTTGAACGTGTTCGCAGAGACCCACTCCTCCTGCATGTGGGCATACGGGAATACCGAATTTTTCGGCCATCAGTAAAATGGCTAATATTTCATTTACGCCTGCCACTCGGCAACTATCAATTTGGCAAATACCCATCGCATTGGCTTGCATTAATTGCTTGAACATTACACGGTTTTGACAATGTTCTCCTGTGGCTACATGAATAGGTTTAACAGCCTCTGCAATTTTGGCATGACCCAATATATCATCTGGAGAGGTGGGTTCTTCAATCCACCAAGGTTGGAACTGGGCCAAATGCCTCATATTTTCAATGGCTTCTTCTACGTCCCATTTTTGATTGGCGTCCATCATTAATTTTATATCATTTCCTATTTCCTCACGAATGACTTTACTCCTTCTCATGTCGTCTTGCAGATTGGACCCGACTTTAATTTTGATATGAGTAAAACCCTCGGCTTTTGCCTCTCGGCAGAGTCCTCTTATTTTTTCATCAGAATAACCCAACCAACCTGCTGAGGTAGTATATGCTGGATAACCATTTTTAAATAAATATTTTTTGCGATTAACCTTTCCTTCTTGTTTTTTCTCTAAAATTTCTAGGGCTTCCTGTTTGGAAATAGCATCTGTGATGTAGGTAAAATCTATACAATCAACCAATGTCTTTGGACTCATATCGTAGATCAATTGCCAGAGAGGCTTTTTTTCCATTTTGGCGTATAAATCCCAAACGGCATTAACTAATGCTCCAGTGGCTAAATGAATTACTCCTTTTTCAGGGCCTAACCAACGCAGTTGACTGTCTCCCGTGATCATCGACCAGAATTTCCCAAAGTTTTGGGTAAAGCTGCTCATGTTTTTTCCTATCAATAAATAAGAAAGAGATTTTATGGCTTGTACACAAAGTTCATTGCCTCGTCCTATTGTGAAGGTGAGACCGTGACCTTCCAATCCATCAGAGTGATCTGTTTTTAGAATTACATAGGCTGCAGAATAGTCTGGATTAGGATTCATTGCATCGGACCCATCAAGGTTTTCACTGGTGGGAAAACGAATGTCATTGGTTTCAATACCTACAATCTTACAATCATTCATTTTTCAAGGTTTGAATGATACAGGTATCAAAATTTCGTTTCTACGGTTAATTATTTTGTATGGACTGTTATAAACCAAAATTTTAGGGGGTCCCAATATATCTATATTTTCTTTTTTTAGAAGCTGATTAAGTGTTTCGCCGTATTGTCTTTCTTTGTCTGCACTGGTATATCCAGAATATCTTATCGCAGCAAAATATCCTCCTTGGTCTTCAAATACCTCAAGAGATTTATCATTGGGTTTTGGAGTATTATTATTTTTAAATTTTTTGGGTAAAACAAAGGCCATAGTACTTTCTCCTTTTTTTTTCTCCATATGTACAGGGGTGGTCATTGAGATTTTTATATTGGCTGTGTTATTTCCTGAAATGTAACCAAAGAGTTTTCCAAAGCCAGAACCTTGGTTACTAGCAGCGTATTTGGCCATCATTACAGGGGGATAAAACCGTATCTCTACTTGTGAAATCTTCTGGATTATTTTATAAGATTGTATTTCAGTTTGAGCCATAATTACAGGAGATAGCATTAAAAAAAATAAAAAGTGCTTCATTATAGAGCTTATTTTGTTTTAAAAATTTTCACCATAAGACCATCCCTCTCTTATAGGTTCTTTGATGTATGCATCTATATCGGGTCGGTTGGTGATTTTCATTTTATCAGCTTCGTATTCGATTTTGCTGGCAAAACGTTGGGCCAAAACACCAATCAAGGCCATTTCGGTCAACTCAGCGGCATATCCAAAATGCGATCCTGGTAAAAAATTATTTTTAATGGCGTCAATCCATTCTTGGACGGGCCCCTCCTCGTATACTCTAGGGATTGTCTTTTCGGGAGGGTTTTTTTGAAAGGCCTCCCATTCCTCATTGGAAACCAAAAGCCTTGGATTATTTGGTCGTCCGCCTGTTAACAGTGTATTTTTATCTCCAATCATAATCATCCCTGAACGATCAAACATATCAATTCCCCATTTAGGTTTAATTTCGGGTTGCAGCCCTCCTTCATACCACTTAAGAGTAACAGGGGGTTTATTGCCTCGAGCATTAAATTTTAAAGTAGTAATAGATTGATCTGCAATAAAGCTGTGTTCCGTTCTTGGATTGGCTACATCACCCTGAGCCGAGTGTGGTATTCCCAAATTCAAAGCCCAAAAGGGGGCATCGATAGTATGACACGCCCAATCACCAAATTGACCATTACCAAAATCGTAAAAACCTCTCCAAGATTTGGGAGCATAGGCACTGTTAAAAGGTTTGAATAGGGCAGGGCCTAACCACAAATTCCAATCTAGATAATCCGGTACTGGATCAACTGATGGTGGGAAGGTTTCTGGTTTTGTAAAATAGTTTCCTGGTGCAAAATTAAAGACTCCATGCCAAGCATGAACCTCTCTAACTTCACCTAGTATGCCTTGGTCATACCATTCCTTGATCAAACGAATACCATTGGTAGTATGTCCTTGGTTTCCCATTTGTGAAACTATTTTGTAGTGTTTTGCTGCTTTTTTTAGGGCTCTCAATTGCCATACATTGTGTGCCAATGGTTTCTCAACATAAACATGCATGCCCAATTCCATTGCAATCATTGTTGCGGCAAAATGCGTGTGGTCGGGGGTAGAAATGATTACAGCATCAATTTCTTTGGTCATCTGATCGAACATGACCCTAAAGTCTTTAAATTTTCTGGTATTGGGGTACATTTTATATCCGGCGGCAGCTCTTTTGTCATCGACATCACATAGTGCTACAATATTTTCTCTGGGTATTTTACCCCAATTTGCTTGTCCTCTTCCTCCAACCCCAATTACTGCTACGTTAAGTCGATTGCTTGGCGCATTTTTTAAAAAATCAGGGATTAAAAATAATCCTGTAGAAGCAGTAACTGTTGATTTTATAAATGATCTTCTAGATAAATGATGCATTGTTTATCTTTTTTTTAAATATATAAATTTTTTTTACCATGGATTTTCACTTGATTTTTTAAATTATTAAAAATAAAAATAATTAGAGACGATCAAATTTGTTGAATTATTAGCAGTCCCAACTATTAAAAAAGACTGAAATAGCGTTTAGTTTTGATTATATTGCTTAAGTATAAATTTAACTTAATTAAATATTTTATTTTTTATGACATCAGTTCTTGAACAATTGGATTGGATCGTTTTAGGAATTTATTTCATAGCGCTGATTGGTGTTGCTGTTTGGGTGTTTATCCAAAAAAGCGAAAACACAGAAGACTATTTTCTGGCGGGACGAAATGTGGGATGGTTTGTAATTGGAGCCTCTATTTTTGCTTCTAATATTGGTTCAGAGCACGTTGTGGGTCTTGCTGGAACTGGTTTTGAATCTGGAACGCCAATGGCGCACTACGAATTACACGCATGGATAGTTTTACTCTTGGGGTGGTTATTTTTGCCATTTTATATAAGGAGTGGTGCTTTCACTACTCCCGAATTTTTAGAAAAGAGATTTGACAGCCGATCTCGCTGGTTTTTATCTGTTTTTTCTCTGTTTGCATATGTGCTGACTAAGGTTTCCATTACCATATATGCCGGGGGTATAGTTGTATCTGAGCTATTGGGTATTTCTTTTTGGTATGGAGCTATTGGAATTGTGATATTCACAGGAATCTACACTGTAGTGGGTGGGTTAAAGGCAGTGATCTACACCGAAACACTTCAAACTATTGTTTTGATTTTTGGCTCGGTGATAATTACCATTTTAGGAATTCAAGAAGTAGGAGGTTGGGTACAGATGAGAGAAACAGTGACTGCTGTAAGTCCAGACCATTTCAACATGTGGCGTCCCATGACTGATCCTAATTTTCCTTGGACGGGACTTTTAATTGGGGGGACCATTGTAGGAATTTGGTACTGGTGTACGGATCAGTACATTGTTCAAAGGACACTTGCCGCCAATAATATTACCATTGCCAGAAGAGGGGCTATTTTTGGAGCCTATTTGAAATTGTTACCCATACTAATATTCCTAATTCCTGGAATTATTGCGTTTGCATTGACCCTTCAGCAACCAGATTTGTTTGTCGTGGAAAGAGCGGATCGTGCTTTTCCAATGTTAGTAAAAACCTTATTGCCTGTAGGACTGAAAGGATTGGTTGCAGGAGGATTGATGGCGGCGTTGATGAGTTCGTTGGCTTCGGTTTTCAACTCTTGTTCTACTATCTTCACCATAGATATCTATAAAAAAATACGACCAGATATGTCCGAAAAATCCCTGATTAATATTGGTAAAATAGCAACTGTCATAATCGTGCTTCTTGGGATAATTTGGATACCTGTAATGGAAAAAATAGGGGGTGGGGTCATGTATCAATACCTTCAAAATGTTCAATCCTATATTGCTCCGCCAGTTACCGCTGTTTTCCTTTTAGGAATCTTATGGAGAAGGGTAACCTCCGATGCGGCGATTGCAACACTTATAAGCGGATTGATTTTACTTATATTGAGATTGGGAAGTGAAATCTACTTTCAAGACGAAATATTATCTGGTGCAAGTATTTCTGGAGTAGCTTTTGCTTTCGCGACGATAAATTTTGCACATATGGCCATATTTATGTTTATATTTTCGGTTATGCTATGTGTCGCAGTAACCTTGATCACTGCTGTTCCAGATTATATCAAAATTAAGGGTTTATCTTTTGGTACTATGACAAAAGAGATGAAAGAAGAATTTCAAAATTCTTTTAATAGAATAGATTTGATTTTGTCATTAATTCTAATCGCCATAGTGATTTCTATTTTATTGTATTTTACCGGGTGATTTAAAATTTATCTTGATGAAGAAATATGTCTTATCTCTTGATGCGGGAACAACCAGTTCAAGGGCTATTTTATTTGATCAAAAAGGAAGTCAAATTGCTGTCGCCCAGCAAGAGTTTACTCAAATATTTCCCCAAAAGGGTTGGGTAGAACACAACCCTATGGAAATATTGGATACCCAAATTAATGCAGTTAAAAATGTTCTTGAAAAGGCTGGTGTCACTTCCGATGAGGTCGATTCCATTGGAATTACCAATCAACGGGAAACTACTATAATCTGGGATAGGGTTACTGGAGCCCCGGTTTTTAACGCCATTGTATGGCAAGATCGTAGGACTGCAAAAATCTGTGAGGAAATTGTCGAGAATGGTCAATCGGAAATTTTTAAACAAAAAACAGGCTTGGTAGTAGATGCTTATTTTTCTGCCACCAAGATCAAGTGGATTTTGGATCAAGACCCTTCACTAAGGATTCGTGCCCAAAATGGGGAATTGGCATTTGGAACTGTAGACAGTTGGTTGATATGGTACCTTACAGGTGGAGCCAAACATATAACTGATGCAACTAATGCGAGTCGAACAATGATCTATAATATCCACGAGAACCAATGGGATCAGGAACTTCTTGATATTTTGGACCTCCCCAAGTCTCTTTTGCCTGAGGTAGTCAATTCTTCTGAGATAGTGGGAAGCACAGATATATCATTATTGGGGACTTCCGTTAATATTGCAGGTATTGCTGGAGATCAGCAGGCGGCATTGTTTGGTCAGCTGTGCCTTCAACCGGGAGATATAAAAAATACCTACGGCACAGGTTGTTTTTGCATAATGAATACTGGTAAAAAGGCCGTTGTTTCTAAAAATAAAATGTTGACAACAATCGCTTGGCAAATTAATGGAGAGGTCACTTACGCAATAGAAGGGAGTGTATTTACTGCAGGTGCTTTAATCCAATGGCTTAGGGATCAACTGCACATGATAGAGGCCTCAGCTGATATTGAAGCCTTGGCTGAATTCGTCCAGGATAATGGAGGGGTTACCTTTGTTCCTGCATTGTCTGGACTGGGTGCCCCTTTTTGGGATCCTCACGCCACAGGTGCCATTATGGGGATTTCTAGGGGAACCAATAAGGGACACATAGCCAGAGCCGCATTAGAAGCCATCGCATTGAGATCGAGAGATATTATCATAGAAATGCAAAAGGATGCAGGTTTTGATTTTAAAACTTTAAAGGTAGATGGGGGGGCAAGCAATAATGATTTATTAATGCAAATTCAAGCCAACCTTATTAATTCCGATGTAATTCGACCCAAAGTAACTGAGACCACTGCAATGGGAGCTGCTTTTTTAGCCGGATTGGCTACAGGATTTTGGTCATCAATTGATGTTGTAAAAGATCTTTGGGAGGAGGATCGTCGTTTTAAACCCATTGCTAATGAGCAAATACAAAAAACCATTTCTCTATGGGAAAATAGGATTTCAAGAATATTAACCAATTAATGAACCGATCAAAATGTATTCAAACCTTAGCTAAAGTAAATAATTGGGATATTGTAATTGTTCGGGGAGGTGTTAGTGAATTGATCAGTATTTTGGATGGCAAATGTACAACCTACAGAAAAATGGGAGATGATGCCATTGATACTTCTGTTTCGCAGGGGGACTAAAAAAGTAAAAAATATAAAACCAAAAAACTATTACTTCACTGTAACTATGACAATGTTGATATTAATAATCCATTGAATGTTTACGTATCAGATTGTCAAAAAATTATTTCAATGCGACAACCTGAGGATAATTACTCATTATCTAATAAATTTTAAATTAATAAAAACTTAATACGTTGTAGTGTTTAAAAAAAATGTTGATACTTTTGAAGGATATGATGGTAAGGCTATAGTTGTGCTTGTTTTTGAATGCCAAAGAAAACTTAAAATTTTTTCTAAAGTTGCAAAATAATAGCTGCCACCCTTAAAAAAGATGAATATTGGATAACAAACAAATTGAAAGGATTTAATAAAATAAAACAAAATCATATATAATGACAATTGATCCCTACTTAGCGGAGTTTATTGGAACTTTTTTCCTGTTATTATTGGGTGCCGGAGTCGTGGCCAATGTGAATCTTAAAAATACAATTGCCGAGGGTCAGACGCCCTGGGTTTTAATTACTACTGCATGGGGTTTTGCTGTTTTCGTTGGCGTTTTTATCACAGGTCAATTTAGTGGAGCTCACCTCAATCCAGCAGTAACTATTGGATTGGCAGTAGCCAACAAATTTAGTTTGATATTGGTTCCAGGCTATCTGATTGCTCAATTTTTGGGCGCAATGGCAGGAAGTTGGCTGTGTTACTTAATTTATATAGATCACTACAGATTGAC
>PAHA01000053.1 GCA_002711215.1 Flavobacteriaceae bacterium | reverse complement strand
GGTATTGATTCTAGTGCTTACGCTGCTGCTTATGCAAAGCACTTTAAAAAACAAGCCATAGGTTGTGGAGTTGTACTGGGAGGTCATACTGCAATTAACTGCCTTATGAAGCTCTAAAAAGGCTTAACTTTTGGCTAAACCATCCGTAAAATCATCCGTAAAAAAACAAACCCCTAGTATTTATAGGGGTTAACAAGGCATTTAGCGGAGAAAGAGGGATTCGAACCCCCGGAGGTGTGACCCTCAACAGTTTTCAAGACTGCCGCATTCGACCACTCTGCCATTTCTCCTTCGGGTGTAAATATAATCTTTATTGATTTTAATGCACTTATTTTGATAAAAATCATTTATTAATCTTTTTAGTTTAGTAGTTTACATAGCCTACAATCTCTAGACCATAGCCTGTAATTCCTACTCTGGGCATTTTATTGGAGTTACTTACAAGGTTTAACTTTTTTATTTTAAGGTTGTGTAAAATCTGAGCTCCAATCCCAAAATCCCTACTGTCCATAGCAATTGGTGGAGCCTTATCAACCTCTCCTTTTTGTTGCATACCCTTTAGTTTTTGAATTCTTGAAAGAAGATTCTCTGAGGATTGTTGTTGGTTAATAAATATCACAGCTCCTTTTTCATTCTCATTGATCAAGGAAAAAATATCATCCAAACCCTTTGTCATTTGCCCAGTTAACATACCCAATACGTCATTGCTAATTCTAAGTGAATTGATTCGAGTCAACACTGGTTCATTCTCACCCCAGCTTCCTTTGGTTAAGGCCAAGTGAATTTGATTGTTTGTGGTTTGTTGAAAAGCCCTTAATCGAAAAGGACCAAATCGGGTTTCTACCTGAAAATCGCTCTTCTTCTCAATCAGGCTGTCATGTTGCATTCTGTAGGCTACCAAGTCCTCAATGGAAACAATTTTAAGATTAAATTTTTGGGCCACCTTAATTAGTTCGGGTAGCCTTGCCATTGATCCATTTTCATTCATGATCTCGACAATTACCCCAGCTGTCTCAAATCCTGCTAGACGTGCAAAATCAATTGCGGCTTCTGTATGCCCCGTCCTGCGTAAAACACCACCGTCTTTAGCGATTAAGGGAAAAACATGACCCGGCCGGGTCAAATCTTTGGCGCGGGTACTTTTATCCACCAAAGCGTGAATGGTTTGTGACCGATCTGTAGCAGAAATTCCTGTTGTAACACCACTACCTCTGTAGTCCACAGATACTGTAAAAGCCGTATCCATGGGGTCGGAAGTAGTATTTACCATCCGATCCAATTTCAGTTTTTTACATTTTTTTTCTGTAAGTGGAGTACAGATCAAACCCCGCCCGTGGGTGGCCATAAAATTTATTTTTTCAGGAGTAATCACCTCAGCTGCAGCTACAAAATCTCCCTCGTTTTCCCGATCTTCATCATCGACTACAATGATAATCTCTCCTCTTTTGACAGATTCTATTGCTTCTTCAATTGTATTGAGCGATATTTTTGATATAAAGTTTTTCATGATTAAGATCCAAAGTATTTGGAATAAATTTTTTGAATGGGAACTGAAATAAAATCCAAATTGATTAAACCCTCATCAGATGAGGCTCTTTTTGTTAAATAAAAGGCAAAAGGAGCCAAAATAAGGGAAGAAATCCAACTCGCTAATATTGGATTTATACTGTTGTCCTCTGCTGCATTTTTTGCAAAGATTCCGATATAATGATAAGATAAGAAAATTAAAATTGATAATATCAACGGCAATCCTAGTCCTCCTTTTTTGATAATTGCACCTAGTGAAGCACCAATTAAAAAAAGAAAAACACAAGAGAAAATCAAGGTAAACTTATCCATCATTACCATTTTGTGTAGGTTGATCAATTTTTGGAATACAAAAAAGTTTCGTTTCTTATTTTCAAGGCTCCTCAAAATTCCTTTCACGTCAGTGATAGAGTGTTCTAAAACTATACTAACCCTCAATTCATCACTTCTATTGACAATATTAAGAAGGTTGGTTGTTACAAGTGAATCGGAAAAATAAATTTCTCCCTTTTCATTGGGTTTAATTTTATTACTGTAATGCTTCTTAACAAAATTTTCACCAAATATTTTCTTTTGTTTACTAAAGTCACGTTCTAAGGTGTCAATACTTACTTGCAATTGTTCCACTTTTTGCATTCTGTATGTAGTTGTGTAATTTTCCTCATTTAAATCCACATTATTAAATTGGGACAAATCAATGTTCATTATATATTCTTCAAATTGAACTTTGGCATGGGGAAAACGCATACGTTCTTTGTAATTTTTACCACCTATCTCCTCATAACGATTTCCATCATATAAAACCAACTGAAGTGTTGCATCTGTAGTTTTACTTTTCAATTCACCATTTTTGGCCTTAATGACAATTCTATTTTTATAATCATCGGTTTTTTCGTGAATAATAATATCTTCTAATAACTTTTTGTCTATTCCATACTTACGTTTCACTTTGATACTCATTTGACCTAAGTCATTAAAAATACCTTCTCTAATTGCAATAGCAGGTTTTAATTTTGCCAAATTTCGCCTCAAATTATAAGACTTTACTTCACCAGCGGGAATGACATGATTGGAAAAATAAAAGCTTCCTAACCCGATGACAATATGAACCAAAAACAAACTCGCCATACAACGAATCAGGGATATACCCGTTGATTTCATAGCTGCAAACTCATAGTTTTCAGCCAAACTACCAAAGGTCATCAAAGACGCTAATAGAATGGAAAGTGGAAGTACTATGGGAATCAGCTTGGGCGCAAAATAGACAAGAAATTTTAAAATGGTTTCAAAGTCCAGACCTTTACCCGCTAGGTCATCAATGTATAACCAAAAGGTCTGTATTATAAAAATAAGCATACATATGGCAAAAATACTGGCCAATTTCTTGAGGTACTGACTGATGATGTAACGGTCTAGAATTTTCAATAAACTAATTGTTGATGTAATAATCGGGGTAATCTGCTTCGTTAAAAAAGAAGAAGTCTTCGGTTAAAGAAACATTCACTTCCATCTTTTCTATGGTAAGTGTGGTCACAGTTCCGTTGTCTCCCACTTCAATCAGTTTGTAAATGTGATTTAGTTTTGTATCTATTCCAACCAATAAAGATTTAATTCCATCCTCGTCTTGAGTGGGGAGTAATTTTATAAATTGAATATTTTTTCCTCTAACTTTTTGACTTATATCCCAGTAAAAGTCGTATCCCTCTTTGTGAAACTGTAATAATTTCTTAGGGTTGATTCCAAAATCTCCATCTTCACCCTCTTGGGTGATCGTAATTTCTTTATTTTCAGTGACAATGGTATACAATGCTTTTCCATCGAATAATTGTATAGCATCCAAGAAGTTCAATTTATATTTTTTACCAGATACAGTCACTTTACCTGAACTATCCTGATTGATTTTTTCCATACGATTGTTGAGCTCATAATTAAATTCAAATTGGATGTTCTCATAACTTTCCATTTGTTTGGATGCCAACTCTATGAGATTTTTAGCTTCAATGGAAGTCTGAGCCCAAGTATTTAAAGCTATAAATCCAATAATTAATAGTAAAAAATATTTATAAAATTTCATAGCGAAAAAAATTTATGAATCCTCATCATTCAAAAGAGCATCTAAGGCATTTAAATCGGTTATCAATACTTGTCTTGCTTTACTGCCTTCAAATGACCCTACAATCCCAGCTACTTCCATCTGATCGATGATTCTCCCCGCTCGATTGTAGCCTAGCTTTAGTTTTCTTTGGAGCAAAGAGGCTGAACCCTGTTGTGCAGTAACAATTACCTCTGCTGCCTCTCTAAAAAGATCATCGCGCTCTGAAGGGTCCAAATCGAAAGTGCTTGTATTTTCCTCAACGTACTCAGGCAGAACGTAGGCATTTGAGTACCCAATTTGTGCTCCGATATAATCAGATATTTTTTGAACTTCAGGGGTGTCTACAAAGGCACATTGAATACGGATCAAATCGTTTCCTTGAGTGTAGAGCATATCTCCACGTCCTATAAGTTGATCAGCTCCTCCTGAATCCAATATGGTTCTCGAATCTATTTTTGAAGTTACTCTAAAAGCAATTCTGGCGGGGAAGTTGGCCTTGATAATTCCAGTAATTACATTGACCGAGGGTCTCTGAGTAGCAATTATCAAATGAATTCCAACAGCACGGGCCAATTGTGCCAAACGTGCGATTGGTGTTTCAACTTCTTTTCCAGCGGTCATGATCAGGTCGGCAAATTCATCCACCACTAATACTATGTAAGGTAAAAAGTTATGCCCTTCCTTTGGGTTTAGCTTTCGTTCACGGTATTTCTGATTGTATTCTTTTAAGTTTCGACACATCCCATTTTTGAGCAGTTCGTAACGGTTGTCCATTTCAATACAAAGAGAGTTGAGGGTGTGAATCACCTTTGTGTTGTCAGTGATAATCGCTTCCTCTGTATCTGGTAACTTTGCCAAATAATGGCGTTCAATCTTGTTGTAGATATTGAGTTCCACTTTTTTGGGGTCAACCAAAACAAATTTTATCTCAGCGGGATGTTTTTTGTAAAGTAGAGAGGTCAAGACTGCATTTAATCCCACCGACTTTCCCTGACCCGTTGCACCTGCCATAAGTAAGTGGGGCATCTTTGTCAAATCTACAACAAAAGTTTCGTTACTTATATTTTTTCCCAGTGCTACAGGCAATTCCATTTCAGCGGTTTGAAATTTTTTTGAAGTAATTACAGATCGCATGGATACTATACTGGGTTTCTGATTGGGTACCTCAATCCCGATGGTACCTTTACCTGGAATAGGGGCGATAATCCGGATTCCAAGTGCTGCGAGGGATAAGGCAATATCGTCTTCTAAGTTTTTAATTTTTGAAATTCTAATTCCTGCGTCTGGTACTATTTCATATAAGGTCACTGTAGGGCCAACCGTTGCTTTGATTTTGGAAATTCCAATATTGTAGTTTTTGAGTGTATCTACAATTCTATTTTTATTTAATTCCAANTCCTCTTGGTCAATCGTAATTGAACTTTCGCCATAATCTTTAAGTAAANCATGAATGGGAAAACGGTACTTACTCAGTTCAAGCTTGGGATCNATAAAACCGTGCTTTTCTAATAATGACTGNGCCAAATTTTCCGTCANNCTCTTTTCCTCTTGANAGGTCTNCACTTCCATAGTTACCTCTTCTTCATNNTTATTTTTTTCAACTTTTACANGCTCANATTTCNCTTTTTCTAATTCTGGTGAANGTTTTTCAACAAAATCATCCATTTCCAAATCCAAACTATTTTCAANAGGNGTTTCANTTTTGNTCTCCTCTTTTTTGAAGANAGACTGAATAAATAANTGNATCTTTTCTGGAGTCAGTCGCCATTGGAAAACTAAAATGNCAATGATCGAAAAAATCAATAATCCCANTACNCCAATATTGCCNAGATAAGCTACCAAAAAACTATTGATTTCATACCCAAACAATCCACCTAANAANGGTGAATCCATNTGGTAAAATCCAAAGAATANNGAGAGGCAGATTAAATANAGNAATGCCCAGCTCCAATGGTTTANCAANTGATTTCTTTTTCGATNAAAAAAGAGTAAATAACCAGTACAGCCCAAAAGGTAAGGCAGAATAAAAGCTGCAATCCCAAACAGTTGGTNTATAAAAAAATGACTNCCCAGTGCCCCAANTTTATTTAAAATATTTTGGGATTGTATTTCTTTTTTNAAAAAAACCTCTAAAGTACTTTGGTCGGCTTGATGGTTAAAGAAAAATGAAATAAATGANGAAGTCATTAAAAAAGCCAGNAAAATTAAGAAACTNCCGGATAGAATCTGTCTTCTTCTTTTTCGGTGTAATTTTTCTTCTGAAAATTCAGGAACGCTTGGTTGAGTTCGCTTTNTAGCCATTAATTNTGCATATAAAACAAAAATACAAATTCATATGTAATCACCACTTTAAAAAACCCCGAGACCATAATTGGTTCGGGGTTCTAAAATATCATAGTTAATTNTTTTTAGGCTAAATCAAAACGATCAAGATGCATGACCTTGCTCCAAGCGGCAACAAAATCCTTGATNAATTTNTCNTCACCGTCGGCACATCCGTAAACTTCNGATATGGCGCGNAATTCACTATTTGAACCAAAGATCAAATCNNCCCNTGACCCTGTCCATTTGATTTCTCCTGTGGTCAAATCACGGCACTGAAATTCACTTTCGTTTTCATCAATAGCTTCCCAAGTNGTATTCATGTCAAGTAAATTTANGAANAAATCGTTNGTCAGTNTTCCTGGTCGNTCNGTCAAAACACCGTGTTTTGAACCTCCAAAGTTGGTATCCAACACTCGCATTCCTCCAATAANTGCTGTCATTTCAGGAGCTGTCAATGTCATCAATTGCGCCTTGTCAATTAANATTTTTTCAGCTTCNATATCATATTGTTTTTTCATNTAGTTTCTGAATCCGTCTGCNATGGGTTCCAAAACAGAGAAAGATTCTACATCCGTCTGTTCNTGAGTNGCGTCTGTCCTACCTGCAGTAAAAGGAACTTTAACATTNTNNCCAGCATCAGATGCNGCTTTTTCTATACCNGCACTTCCTGCCAAAACGATCAAATCGGCTAAGGACACTTTCTTGTTTGAATTTAGACCATTGAATTCATTTTTGATATNTGTTAAAACATCCAATACNTTTCCCAGTTGGATCGGTTGATTCACATCCCAATATTTTTGGGGTGATAAGCTNANTCTTGCACCATTGGCACCACCGCGTTTGTCTGAATTTCTNAAAGTNGCAGCAGAGGCCCAACTAGTACTTACNAAATGACTTACGTTTAATCCAGAGTTTAAAATTTTATTTTTTAAAGTTACTTCGTCCGATTCATCGATCAAATCATGATCTATGGCAGGAACAGGATCTTGCCAGATTAAGGTTTCCTCTGGAACTTCAGATCCCAAATAACGTTCAANAGGTCCCATGTCNCTNTGNGTTAGTTTGAACCATGCTCTTGCAAATGCATCGGCAAATTCATCANGGTTTTCGTAAAAATGTCTTGATATNGGCTCATAAATTGGNTCCATTCTCAAAGCGATATCTGTGGTCAACATCATGGGAGCGTATTTNTTATCANNATNGTGCGCGTCAGGAACAGTTCCTGCACCTGCGCCTCCTTTTGGCCTCCATTGTTGNGCACCNCCTGGACTTTTAGTNAATTCCCANTCAAAACCAAAAAGGTTTTCAAAGTAATTATTACTCCATCGGGTAGGGGTGGTGGTCCACGCTCCTTCTAGTCCACTNGTGATGGTNTGTTCTCCNTTTCCAGAGCCAAAATTATTCTTCCATCCCNTACTCATTTGTTCAATTCTGGCACCTGCTGGTTCTGCCTCGACATATTGGTCAGCATCTGCAGCACCATGTGTTTTTCCAAAAGTATGNCCACCNGCAATCAACGCNACGGTNTCGAAGTCATTCATTGCCATTCGACCAAAAGTTTCACGGATNTCATNTGCGGATTTTAGTGGATCAGGGTTTCCGTTGGGTCCTTCAGGNTTAACATAGATCAATCCCATTTGGACAGCTCCTAATGGATTTTCCAATTCGCGATCNCCTGTATATCTNTTATCANCTAACCATTCNGCNTCNGGCCCCCAGTAAACGTCTTCCTCTGGNTCCCATACATCAGCTCGTCCACCTCCAAAACCAAATGTCTTAAAGCCCATAGANTCCATGGCACANTTACCTGTCAATACCATCAAATCTGCCCAAGANAGTTTTTTGCCATATTTCTGTTTTATGGGCCACAGTAAAAGTCGGGCCTTCTCCAAGTTNGCATTGTCTGGCCAGCTNTTCAAAGGAGAAAAACGAAGCATTCCCGNTCCAGCNCCTCCACGACCATCAGCAATTCTGTAAGTACCTGCAGCATGCCAAGCCATCCTAATGAAGAAAGGTCCGTAATGCCCATAATCGGCAGGCCACCATTCTTGNGAATTGGTCATCAATTCATTTAAATCTTCCTTNACCGCATTCAGGTCTAATTTTTTGAATTCCTCCGCATAATCAAAATCGGGATCCATGGGATCTGAAAGAGATGAATGCTGACGTAGAATATTTAAATTTAATTGGTTAGGCCACCAGTCACGNTTTGTNGACCCTGCTCCAGCACCTTCTCNTAATANACCACCTAGATAAGGGCACTTTGAGATATTTCCGTTTCCACTTGCGTAATTATCCATATATATTTTGTTTAAATTTATTTAATTCAATAAAATCAAATTTAAATCTATTTGAGTTAAAATTAAAAAGTGTTGATAATTAATTTCTTTGCGAGTATAAGAAATTCTAATCATTTCAAAATGAGATTAATCAATCTTTAAACCTTTGATTTTAAAATTAAAATAGGCGTGTAATAAAGTCATTAAAGGACTGATCCAATTAAAGAAGGCATAAATGAAATACTCTGGTACGCCAACCCCCAATACTCCCGACTGATAAGCTCCACAAGTATTCCAAGGAATCAATACAGAGGTGACAGTCCCAGCGTCCTCAAGGGTTCTACTCAAATTTTCGGGGGCCAATTTTCGATCCTTGTAAGCTTGTGCAAACATTTTTCCAGGTATCACTATAGCTAGGTATTGATCGGAGGCACTAAGGTTAACGGTTAAACTTGAGGCTGCTGTACTTGCAATGAGTTGAAAAGTATTATTTGACCATTTAACTAAGGCATTACTGATGGCATTTAATGCTCCAATGGCATCCATTACTCCACCAAAAACCATTGCACATATGATCAACCATATGGTTCCCATCATCCCTTGCATTCCTCCGGAGGAAAATAATTCATTTAAAAGGGGATTATTGGTTTCTATATCGGTGGCCAACGCAACAGAATTCAATATGCCTTTATAGGCCATATCAAAATTCAATAATTTACTATCCGACATTTCCATTAACAATTGAGATTGAAAAATCAGAGCAAAAATTCCACCTAAGAGGGTTCCTATAAAAAGAGCCAAAAGTGGTGGTGTTTTTTTGGCAATCATCAATATAACAGCAGCAGGGACTATGAATAGCCAAGGATTGATGTTAAATTTTTCACGAATCGATTGGCTGAGCATTTCGGTATCTACCTCACCTGAGGCGGAAAAACTCAAACCTAATAGGGTAAATACGATTACAGTAATGATGATGCTTGGTAGTGTAGTGTAGAGCATATAACGTATGTGGGTAAATAATTCTCCATCTGCCATAGCTGGTGCGAGGTTGGTGGTATCGCTTAATGGTGAGAGTTTATCCCCAAAATAGGCTCCAGAGATCACCGCCCCTGCTACCATACCCATGGGCAATCCTAGAGCTTTTCCTATACCTATCAATGCGATTCCAATGGTAGCAGAGGTTGACCAACTACTTCCTGTAGCTAATGAGACCAAAGCGCAGATAAGTACGCAGGCACTTAAGAAAAAACGAGGGTTAGCAATCTGTAAACCATAATCGATCATGGTGGGAATGATCCCGCTCAATAACCATGTTCCCCCCAATGCTCCCACTAAAAGTAAAATCAAAATGGGTCCTGTTACTGATTGAAGGTTTTCCCCTACTTTTTGCAACATTTGTCCATAACTAACCTTGTTGCATATGCCCACCAAGTAAGCAACTGAAGCGCCCAATAAAAGTATAAATTGGTTTGAACCACTTAAAGCGTCATCACCAAAAATCGTTACATTATAGGCCAATAAAACGACCAAAATTATAATGGGAAATAATCCTGCCAATAACGAAAGGCTGGGATTTTTCAATAATTTTAACTTAATATAATTATTTAAAAAAATTAAATAGTAATCTCACAAAAAATAAATTAAATTATTCTAATCATGTTTCCTAAAGATAAACCAAAAGCTTAATTAGAACACCTAAAATTACTTTCTTTATCTTTTAAAGTAAGATTTTCGTATAAAATTTGTAAAAAAGCTTCTATTGAGATGTAGTAATCAAAAGCAAACAATTATTTAAATTATAATTGTTTTTATACCAATAGTTTTTAATTATGCTTTCTATTCTCCAAAAAATATACCCGTTTTTAAGACAATTTTAAAATCATTTTCTTGTAGAAATACATAAGAAAATTTAGGTAAAACAATACAATCTCCCAAAACTGTCCGATAATTATTTTAAAAAGAATAAAATGCACCTAATCACAAGTTAACCAAACTTGACTTAAATCTTTTTTAAATATAATTGACCTGAGTTAGAGGGTCTGTTTATAGTGATTCGTAAAATCGAAATTGAATTTCCTGAGATCAACAGATATTCTGGTTTTTCCATTTCAATTATGCTTAGTTTAAATCCAAAAGATTTAGTGTTTTTATTTTTTGAATAGGATGTTTGAATAGAAAGATTGGGATTTCAAATTAACAAAACTACTTTTATTTATGCTAATCCCCCAAAAAGCTATTTTAAGATGTTAAACATTTGTATTTTTGACTGTTGATCTAAATTTAAACTATGCAATCATTTGATGTTGCCATCATCGGATCGGGACCTGGAGGCTATGTAGCCGCCATTCGCTGTGCTCAATTGGGTATGAAAACTGCCCTCATAGAAAAGTATAAAACCCTCGGGGGAACCTGCCTCAATGTGGGTTGCATTCCCTCTAAATCCCTTTTAGATTCCTCTCATCACTACGAGGATGCTGTAAAGCATTTTGAGGAACATGGTATCCAAATACCTGGGGAGGTAAAAGTTAATCTTGAAAAAATGATTGCCAGAAAAGCATCTGTGGTGGAACAAACCATTAAAGGGATTAATTTTTTAATGGACAAAAATAAGGTTACTGTTTTTCAAGGTTTAGGGTCATTCAAAAATGCCACTACAATTCATATTGAAGGAGATAACATTGAGGACATTATTGCCAAAAACAGCATAATCGCTACTGGTTCCAAACCCGCTAGTTTGCCATTTATCAATGTCGATAAAGAACGTATTATTACCTCAACCGAGGCGCTAGAGTTGAAAGAAATACCCAAACATATGGTCATTATTGGGGGAGGGGTTATAGGATTGGAATTGGGTCAAGTATACAAAAGGTTGGGTGCAGAGGTTTCCGTAATTGAATTTGCCGATCGGATCACTCCCATCATGGACGCTGCTCTTTCACGTGAGCTTACAAAGGTGATGAAAAAACAAAAAATCAAGTTTTACCTTTCCCATCAGGTGAATAATGTAGATAGAAAAGGAGATTCTGTTACTGTTACAGCCATAGATAAACAAGGAGAGGAAGTCACTTTTGAGGGGGATTATTGCTTAGTCTCGGTAGGTAGAAAGCCCTACACTGAAGGATTGAACGCAGAAACGGCAGGAGTANAANTTACNGAACGTGGACAAATTCAAGTNAANGANCACCTNCAAACCACTGCAGNNAATNTCTATGCNATAGGCGATGTGGTTCGTGGAGCNATGTTGGCGCACAAAGCNGANGAAGAAGGGGTAATGGTNGCCGAAATATTAGCCGGTCAACAACCNCATATTGATTANAACTTGATTCCCAANGTTATNTATACTTGGCCAGANGTNGCAGCCGTAGGTAAAACTGANGAGGAACTNAAATNAGCGGGANTAGATTTTAAAANTGGACAGTTNCCCATGNGNGCATTGGGTCGTTCNCGTGCCAGTGGNGACACAGATGGTTTTATNAAAATTTTAGCGGATGCNCAAACNGANGAGNTTCTTGGAGTTCATATGATNGGCGCCCGNGNNGCAGACCTTATTGCCGAAGCNGTNGTTGCNATGGANTTTCGNGCCTCTGCNGAGGANATNGCCCGTATGAGCCATTCNCATCCTACNTATGCCGAGGCGGTAAAAGANGCGGCATTGGCGGCTTCAGAAAACCGACCTTTGCANATCTGATTAAACGANANNNCNCNGTAATTNNGTTTGTNAATTTTNNAANTAATNAAACCAAATTTACAGGGTAGATTTACCTATGCGTTTTGTATTNTTTCATTCCAAGCATCGGCCATNAGCTGACTTCCAGAAAGAGAGGGGTGAACCCCATCAGGAATCCAATAGGACGCTGGAGCATCTANTAANGCTTTGTCATACACCTCTTGAAATGGAATCCAAAAAGCATTGAATTCTATAGCCAGTTTCTTGGCTGCTTTTTGGTATTTTCCAAAAGGTACAACCCAACTTTCATTGACTGCGGTGGTTCCAGGAATAACAAATGGTTCACAAATGATTATTTTAACATCGGGTAGGGCATCTTTGGTACGCTGAAGTAGCTTTCTGTAATCGTTTTCATAGATTTCCAGTGTACCGTCATAATTACCGTCTAACATGTGCCAATAATCGTTTACTCCAATGAGAATACTTATCCAGTCAGGTTTTAAATCCAGTGCATCTATGTCCCATCGATCTGCAAGCTGATTAACTTTATTCCCACTTATTCCACGGTTATAAATGGTCAAATCATGCTGAGGAAGTGTTTTGAGTAAATGAGCAGCGATAAGAAATGCATATCCTTTTCCCATAGAATTAGGATCATTAGGCATTTCTCTTTCCTTTTCTCTAGCCGAATCTGTAATGGAATCCCCTTGAAATAAAATAGTGTCTCCTTTATTGATTTTTGAGTAGAGTGTAGCTTCTTTATTTGAAACTTGTGGTGCACAGCCAATCAATGGAATTGCAGCGGCAAGCGTTGATTTTTTTAAAAAACTTCTCCTGTTGGTGGGCATAATTATAAATGTGTAGAATTAATATCCAACCAATTTAGGTAATTATTATTATATATAAAGCATATTAGCTCGATAGGCAAAAAATGATGGACGTTTAGGAATTATTCATTGAATACCTTTTCCATTTTGGTATTAATTTCTTCTAAGGCCAAGTTACCTATACTTCCCAAATGGGTATGATTAAGGTCTTTTTTGGGTTTATAGTCCCCTTTTTCAATGGCTTCCCCCATCTTTTTGTAGGCATCCCTAAAAGGCATTCCCTCCTTAACCCATTCGTTTAGGGTATCCACACTAAAGACATATTGGTACTTTGAATCTTCCAAAATATCCGCTTTTACTTGAATCTCCTTGAGACTAAAAGTGAACAAATCCAGACATGTTTTAAGGTCTTCGATGGACTCAATGATGGGGCCTTTGGCCAATTGCATTTCTCTGTGGTAACCCGAGGGTAAGTTAGTTATCAGCAAGGCTAACTGGTTGGGTAAACCTTGTAGAAGGTTGCATTTACCTCTTATGAGTTCAAACACATCAGGATTTTTTTTGTGGGGCATGATGCTGGAGCCGGTGGTTAAAGCTTCCGGAAAATCAATAAAGTTGTGTTCCTGTCCCATATAGATACAGATGTCCATTGCCAATTTGGAAAGGGTAGCGGCTATTCCTGCCATAGCGATAGCCGAAGTCTTCTCTGCTTTTCCTCTGCTCATCTGTGCAGCAATAACATTGTACTTTAAATCAGCAAAGTCCAATAGAAATGTTGTAGCCTTTCTGTCAATATTAAAGGAGCTACCATAACCCGCAGCACTGCCCAGAGGATTTTGATCCACGATCTTGTGGGCGGCATTGAGCAAAGTCACATCGTCAATTAAACTTTCCGCATAGGCAGAAAACCAAAGCCCAAATGAGGAAGGCATTGCCACTTGAAAATGGGTATAGCCAGGTAATAGCTTATCCTTGTGTTGTTCGGCCAAATCCATGAGCAATTTGAAAAAGTCAAGGGTCAATCCTTTAAGCGTTTTTATCTCTGCCTTTAGGTACAAATGTAAGGCTGCCAAGACCTGATCGTTTCTCGATCTGGCGGTATGAATTTTTTTCCCCAAATCGCCTAACTTTTCCGTTAGCACATATTCGATCTTGGAATGCATGTCCTCAAATTTATCCTCAATAACAAAATCCCCTTTTTCCGCATCGGTTTTTAGGCCCTCTAATATTGTGACAAGTTGATCCGCCTCCTCAAGAGTCAATACCCCAATTTGCCCTAGCATCTGGGCATGGGCAATGGAAGCTTGACAGTCATAGGCTGCCAAGTGGAGGTCATAAATTCGATCTTTTCCCACCGTGAAATGGTTTATTTTTTCGTGAGGGGCTTGATTTTTTTGCCAGAGCTTCATGATTAAAGTATTTTTCCTAAAAGTTCAATATATATTTTTACCGCTTCCTCAATTTCATTAACAAAGATATATTCATTCGCTGAATGCGATCTTGTTGACAGTCCAGGGCCTAATTTAAGCGATGGACATTCTAGAGCTGCTTGATCTGAGAGNGTAGGAGAGCCATANGTTNTTCTACCNAAGGCAATTCCCGCCTGAACCAACTCGTGTTCCATACNGATTGAAGAGGAATTGAGGTGCAGTGACCTGGGTTTCATTTCACANGGTGCTGCTTCGGTGAGTATTTTCGCCAGCTCATCATTGTTGTATTGATCGTTTACCCTTACATCTACTACCATATGCACACTGGCCGGCACTACATTATGCTCTTTTCCAGCATTCAATTGGGTGACAGTTATTTTGACATCTCCCAAAAAGTCGGATTTCTTTTCCAGTGAAAAGTTTTGGAACCACTCCAACACCTTGGGCAGTTTCATGATGGGATTGTCATCATTGGGGTGAGCGGCGTGACCAGGTGTTCCTTTGATAACGGCATCAAAAACGAGTAAACCTTTTTCCGCTACTGCCAAATGCATTTCTGTAGGTTCACCCACTATGGCGACATCAATTTTAGGCAGTTCAGACAAGAGTCCTCTAAGACTTTTATTTCCTGCGATTTCTTCCTCGGCACTCGCTGCCATTACTAGATTGTACTTTGGATTTTCTTCGGAATAGTAGTAGGTAAACAACGCAATTAGAGAAACTAGGGCGCCTCCTGCATCGTTACTCCCCAATCCATAGAGCTTTCCCTCTTCTCTTTTGGGTTCAAAGGGGTCATTGGTATAGGCCGAGTTAGGTTGTACTGTATCGTGATGGGAGTTGAGTAAAAGGGTCGGTTTGCTGGGGTCAAAAGCTTTGTTTTGCGCCCATACATTGTTACCCACTCTATGGTAGGGAATAATGTAATGGTCAAACCATTGACCGATTCTATCTGCTGTTTTGTCTTCCTCTTTTGAAAAAGAGGGAGTGGCAATCAAATCCTTTAATAAATTTATCGCTGCTTTAGTTAGCTCATTCATCCTCCAATATTAAAGTAGTGTGTTGGGTTTTTCCTGAAATCATTTCAGGCGCTCCTATTTTTACTTGACTCAATCCATTTTCTAAGGCATTAAAACAGTTGTCAATTTTGGGGATCATTCCAGAATGTATGACATCCGCCGCTTTGAGGCTTTGATATTTTTGAGGTGTAATGATGGAAATTACGCTTTTGTCGTCTTCTGTATTTTCCAATACGCCCTGCTTTTCAAAGCAATACCATAAAGATACTTCAAAATGTTCTGAAAGTCCCTGTGATAGTGTGGATGCTATGGTATCGCCATTGGTATTTAGCAATTGCCCTTTTTGGTCGTGAGTGATGGCACAACAAACGGGNGTATATTCACCCTCAAGTAACATTTTAAAAAATGCGCTGTTCACTCCTGTGACATCCCCTACAAAACCGTAGTCGATTGTTTTTACAGGTCTTTTTATTGCTTGAATTGAATTGCCATCTGCTCCAGAAAGCCCAACAGCATTGCAGCCAAGGCCTTGCAATTGAGCCACTATGTTCTTATTGATCTTTCCACCATAGAGCATGGTNATTATATCGAGGTTTTTATCGTCTGTGATTCTTCTCCCTTCAACCATTTGGACGGGTATGTCCAGCTGTTGGGCCATAGCGGTAGCCTTTTTACCACCCCCATGTACCAATATTTTGGGTCCTTGCATTTGAGCAAAATCCGTCAGGAAGGACTTTAATACTGTCTCCTCTTCAATGACATTCCCACCAATTTTAACGACCGAAAGCTTATCCATTTTCCAATAATTGTTTTAGCACGGCCTGTGCCGAGTAAATTCTGTTTTGGGATTGTTGAATCACCAATGAATTGGGGTTGTCCAAAACCCCATCCGCTGCTACAATATTTCTTCTGATGGGCAGACAATGCATGAACTTCCCATTATTCGTAAGTTCCATCTTTTCTGATGTAATCATCCATTTGTCATCCGTTCTCAGAATTTGCCCGTAGTGATCGTAGGAACACCAGTTTTTGGTATAGACAAAATCTGCTCCTTCCAAAGCTTTTTCTTGATCGGTAGTAATTTCTACTCCCTGAGTAATCTCAGGATTAAGGGCATAACCTTCAGGGTGTGCGATAATGAAATCGGCCTCCATGTGCCCCATCATTTTGGTAAAAGAATTACCGACCGCATGGGGTAATGCCTTGGGATGTGGTGCCCAACTTAATACCACTTTGGGTTTGTGAGTGATTTGGAATTCCTTTAACGTAATTGCATCTGCTAGTGCCTGTAATGGGTGNGCAGTAGCACTTTCCATGTTGATAATTGGAACTGAGGCGTATTTCGCAAAGCTCCTCAAAACGATTTCTGCCTCGTCTTTTTCCTTATCCGATAGAGTGGCAAAGGCTCTAATAGCGACCATATCACAATATTGGGAAACAACCGCAGCAGCTTCCTTGACATGCTCTGATCTCAATCCACTCATTTTGGTACCGTCTTCAAACTCCAAAGCCCATGATTCCTGACTGAAATTCATAATCATGGTGGGGAGCCCCAAGTTTTGAGCTGCTTTTTGAGTACTTAATCGGGTTCTCAAACTGGGGTTAAAAAATAATAAACCTAGTGTTTTGCCCTTTCCCAAATCTGCCGATTGGTTTGGGCTTTTTTTTAGGTCCATTGCCAAATCTAGGGTTTGGTCAAAATTGGGTAAATCCAATAGGGTGATAAAATTTTTCATAATAATTCCTCTAATGCGTCAAAAAGTTGATTGAAATGTTCTTTTTGAACGGTCAATGGTGGAAGGATTCGCAATACATTTTTATTGCTGCTGCCTCCTGTAAAAATCTTTTTTTCATAGATAAGCCTTTTTCTTAAAGGCCCTACTTCAAAGTCAAATTCCAAGCCCAACATCAATCCTCTTCCTTTGATCTTTGCCCCTTGAATTTTTTTAGCTCTGCTTCTGAAATAAACCTCCATTTCTTTGGCGCGTTTTTGGAGTTTGTCTTTTTTCAGGATTTCCAATACCGCCAATGAGGCAGTACACGCCAAATGATTTCCGCCAAAAGTAGTACCGAGCATCCCATATTTGGGTTGGACATCGGGGTGGACCAAAATTCCACCAATGGGAAAACCATTGCCCATCCCCTTAGCCATGGTAATCACATGCGGTTTGATGTTGTTTTTTTGAAAGGCAAAAAAGGTTCCAGATCTGGAAAAGCCCGATTGTACCTCGTCTGCAATTAGGGCAGTATCATATTGGTAGCACAGTTTTTCCATCTCCAAAACGAAATTGTCCTCGGGTATATCCAGCCCCCCAACCCCTTGTATGGGTTCAAAAATAACGGCACAAACATCTCCTTTTTGTAATTCTTTTTCCAGTGTTGCAGTATCGTTGAAAGGAATAAAAGTTACCTTTTGCTGCTGATTCAATGGCGCATTAATATTCTGATTGTCAGTAACTGCAACTGCAGCCGATGTTCTGCCGTGAAAGGCATTTTTAAAAGCAACTACTCTCTTTTTTCCTGTGTGAAAAGAGGCCAGTTTAAGAGCGTTTTCATTGGCTTCCGCCCCAGAGCTGCACAAGAAAAGTTGATAATCATGTAAACAGGACTGTTCACCGATTTCGTCTGCCAATTTTTGTTGAAGCGGGTTTTCTACTGCATTGGAATAAAAAGCAATTTTATGCAATTGCTCCTGTAATCGGTTGACATAATAGGGATGACTGTGTCCAACGGAAATAACCGCGTGACCACCATAGAGGTCTAAATACTCCGTTCCCGCCTCATCATACACATGGATATCTTTTGCCTTTACTGGGCAAACNTCATATAGCGGATAAACATCAAATAGTTTCATCTTATTTTAATTTCATTGATTTTTTCAAATGAGGCCATTAGCCCTTTAATGAGGGATGAACTCAACCCTTGGTGTTCCATTTCATTCAGTCCTGTAATGGTACAACCCTGAGGTGTTGTCACCTTATCGATTTCGGTNTCGGGATGGGAGTCGGTTTCAATCAAAAGACTGGCAGCACCCAAAGCAGTGAACATTGACATGCGCATTGATTCTTCCGCATCAAAACCCATTTGAACCCCTCCTTGAGTCGTCGCCCGAATCAGTCGCATCCAAAAAGCAATTCCACTGGCACAAACAACTGTAGCGGCTTGCATTTGTTTTTCTGCAATCTTGATGGTGGTGCCCAATCCATTGAAAATGGCTTCCGCGATGGCGATCCTTTTTTCTCCAACTGAATTACAACACAAACAGGTCATGGATTTCCCCACCGATATGGCAGTGTTGGGCATGCTCCTGATGATGGGATAATTTACACCCAACTTTTCTTCCATGCGTTCAATACTATAACCCGTGATGGCAGAAATTAAAACGTGTTTATCGGTCAATGCGCCTTTTATTTCCTCTAAGATCCCATCAAACTGTCGGGGCTGAACCGAAAAGATGACGATGTCAGAGTTCTTTACAGCTTCTTGATTGTCTGTTGTAATTTTCACATTGTTATAGTCCTCCCATTTTTTAATGTCGTTCAGCTCCCTTTTGGTAAGGTAAAGTGAGGTATAGGTATTGTTGTAAACCAAGCCTTTGGCAATACTCAATCCTAAATTTCCCGATCCTATTATGGCTATTTTCATTTTTTAGTTTTTAAATTTTAAAATACACTCGCTTTGAGTTGTAAACCCAAAACCTCTTCCCATCCCATGATGAGATTTAAATTTTGAACGGCTTGTCCGGACGCTCCTTTTATCAAATTATCAATTACTGATGTAACCAACAATTGATCTTCGAATTGGTGCAAGTGAACCGCACATTGATTGGTATTCACCACTTGTTTTAAAGTGAGTTCTTTGTCAGATACATGTGTAAAAGGGTGAGATTTATAATACTCCTTATATAACTCAACCATTTGTTCTAGCTTTCCATCAATTGGGGTATAACAACTGGCAAAAATTCCTCTTGTAAAATTTCCACGATGGGGAAGGAAGTAAATTTTGGGACTCCCCAAAGTTTCTCCGATTTCTCCTAAATGCTGGTGGGTAAAAGGTTTATACCAAGAGAAATTATTGTTTCTCCAACTGAAATGGCCTGTTGGNCTCAGTCCTACCCCAGCTCCTGTGCTACCAGTAGTGGCATTGACATGCACTGCATCTTGGATCAATCCTTCCTTTGCCAATGGTAAAAGCGCCAATTGGATCCCAGTTGCAAAACAACCAGGATTGGCAATAGCATTACTCTTTTGGATAGCTTCCCTTNNATCTTCAGGCAGNCCGTAGACAAATTTATATCCTTGGGATTGAGAATCTTTTTNCAATCTAAAATCATTACTGAGATCAATGATGACTGTATCNTCAGAAAATTTATTTTCCTTTANGAATCCTAAAGATTTTCCATGTCCAACACAGAGGAANACCACATCCACATCGGGATTGATATTTGCGGTAAAATCGGGAGTGGCAGTCCCCAATAAATCTGCATGGGTATCATGCAATGGGGTTCCAGGTCTTGTGGTGCTGAATACAAAATCCAATTCCAAGACGGGGTGGTGCAANACCAATCGTATCAATTCTCCTCCAGTATATCCCGAACCGCCTATAATGCCTACTTTTTTCATTTTTCTTTATTAACGTATTGGTAAATTTTGTTTTGGTTGGACAATAATTTGATAAAGCCTTTAGCGTCATTGGCAGACCAACCTTTATTTACTTCCCCATAACTCCCAAACGCGGCATTCATCAAGTCGTGCTCCGATTCAATTCCGTTGAGTTCAAATCGGTAGGGGTGGAGGGTAACGAGGACNTTACCACTAACCGTTGATTGACTGTTACTCAAAAAGGCTTCCAAATCCCTCATAACAGGATCTAAATATTGTCCTTCGTGGAGTAACATCCCATAAAAATTACCGAGTTGTTCCTTTTGGAATTGTTGCCACTTGCTCAAAGTATGCTTCTCCAGCAAGTGATGCGCTTTGATNATCAATAGGGGTGCTGCAGCTTCAAAACCTACCCTACCCTTGATTCCGATAATGGTATCCCCCACGTGAGTGTCTCTTCCTATCCCAAATTTTTTGGCTTGTTGTTGTAACTTGATAATGTTGTTTACGGGNTTGTCGGTTACGCTATCAATTGCGATCAATTCCCCTTTTTCAAAATGAAGGATTACTTTTTCAGCATCTTGTTTTTCCACGGGGCTGGGATAGGCCGATTCGGGAAGGCTATCATGTGATGTTAAAGTCTCTTTACCTCCTATACTGGTTCCCCATAGACCCTGATTGATGGAATATTGTACTTTTTCCCAAGAGAGAAAGACACCATTTTCTTTGAGGTATTCGATTTCCGCCTCTCTAGAAAGCTGTTGATCTCTGATAGGGGTAATGATCTTAATATTGGGTGCCATAACCTGAAAAATCAGATCAAATCTTACTTGATCATTTCCAGCCCCGGTACTCCCATGAGCAATGGCATCTGCGCCAATCTCATTGGCATAGGCAACGATTTCCATTGCCTGAACGATTCTTTCAGCACTAACTGATAGAGGGTAGGTGTTGTTTTTGAGTACGTTACCAAATACCAAGTACTTTACGACTTTACTGTAAAAAGAGTCTAAGGCATTGACGGATTTATAGGTATGCGCACCCATCTGCAGGGCTTTGGTCTTCATGTCCTCTACTTCGGCGGTATCAAAACCTCCAGTATTGACACTGATNGCGTGAACCTCATAACCTTCTTGGGTGAGTTTCATCAAGGAGTAAGAGGTATCCAAACCACCGCTGTATGCCAATACTAATTTTTTATTTTCCATTTTNCTNNTTAACTNGATTCATNNTTNTTTAGGGTCGTNTAACATTCCNGTACAAAGGCACATGCTTCTTTCTGTTCGNGTGAGTANNTCATAATTTTTACAGGTTTGACAGCCTTTCCAAAATTCAGAATCATCTGTAAGTTCCGAGAAAGCAACGGGCTTGTATCCTAGCTCAAAATTGATACGCATCACGGCTTTGCCGGTGGTGATACCGAATATTTTAGCCTCTGGAAATTTCTTTTTGGACAGGTCAAATACCCTTTGTTTGATTTGCTTTGCGAGTCCTTTTCCTCGATGTTCCGGGGATACGATCAAGCCTGAATGGGCAACATATTTACCATGACCCCATATTTCGATGTAGCAGAAACCTGCAAATTTATTATTCTCTATGGCAATAACTGCATTGCCCGACTCCATCTTTTTAATGATGTATTCCGGGCTTCTTCGGGCGATGCCCGTGCCTCGCATTTTGGCCGATTCCCCTATAGAGTTACTGATGGCTTGTGCGTGAACAATATGTTTTGAATTGGCAATAATCAATTCCATTATTGACAAACGATGTTAGATTGAAAAAATAGGTTAAAGAGTTTGTAATAAGAGACAGGACGCACCTGGGTCTCGAATAGAGAGAAGCACCCGCTAGGGGCGGCGTGGACGAAATGGAACTTGGCTAAAATTAAAAGCGGATCCCAAATTGTATGTCGTTGCATCTTTCATTTGAAATGCAAATATCCGAATTTTATTTTTTTTAGCAAAATCATTAAAAAATTTAATTGATCTATATAATTATAATTATTACTTTCAATTAAATTTAATTTTAGTATTCATTTTAGAGCTTATTTTTAAACTTCTCATGAAGAAGTTATACTAACATACTTATAGGTGTTGGCTCTTACAAAATCCTTAATTTTGAAAATGCTGCAGAAGTTCAAGAGGCATTTGTCGAAAAGCTTCCCCGCTCTTAAAGATCAAAAAATTTTATTGGCCTTAAGTGGAGGATTAGACAGTTGTGTTCTCCTTGACCTTTGTCTTAAATCTGGACTTCAGCCAGCTGTTGCTCATTGTAATTTCAAATTACGAGGCAAGGATAGTGATGATGACGCCAAGTGGATAAAAAATTTAGCCAACACCAAAAACTTAAAATATTACATTGAAAATTTTGATTCTGAATCTTATGCTCGGACCAAAAAGGTATCCATTCAAATGGCAGCAAGGGATTTGAGGTATGAATGGTTTGATCAGTTATCAAATCAGCTCAACTTTGATTTTATATTGGTTGCGCACCACACCAACGATGCCCTTGAAACTTTTATGATTAATGCCATGCGTGGAACGGGACTAAGGGGATTGTTGGGTATCCCAGAGCGTAGGGAAAAAATCCTACGTCCGATGTTGCCTTTTTCTAGAGTCGATATCATGCAATATGCCCAAGAGAATAATATAAAATGGCGAGAAGACAGTTCCAATGCAGAAACCTATTATCTCAGAAATTGGTTGCGACATGAGGTCATTCCACTTTGGAAAAAAAGAGACCCCAATTTTGATAAGCAGTTTCAGGAAACATTAAAATATTTGGGCAGGGCACAAGCAGTATTAGATG
>PAHA01000052.1 GCA_002711215.1 Flavobacteriaceae bacterium | reverse complement strand
CGATTCCAAGGTCAACATCAGAATTTCCTGATGCTGTAGATACTGGATCAAAACCAGAGTAATCTGTGATGATGAATAAGTTTTCAGCATTTACAAAAACTTTCAACTGCTCAACACCCAAAACGCTTAAAGCATCTTTTAGATTATAAGTTAAAGAAGCGCTTCTTAAAGTAGTGTATGAGCCGTCTTCTAAAAATTGGGAAGAAAGCCATTGGTTGGCATCACGAGATGCTTGTGTTCCAGAGTGAATTGTATTACTAGGATTGGTAGTGGACCAGCTATTATTAAAATCTGCGTGAACAGCATGGAACTGAGCAGAACCAAGTCCCAGCATTCTCATTCTTTGGAAATTATAAATATCATTTCCTTGAGCACCTTCAAATACCATATTTAAATTTAAATCTTTGTAATCAATATTCAAATTCCATCCCCAAGTAAAGTCAGGGTTTCCATCTCCGACATTACCAATATCATTAGTAGTAATATTACCATCGTCATCTAAGTCGCGGTATTTAGCATGTCCAGGGGTGCCGTCTGTAGCTCCAGTTTGGTAAACCCCTTCAAAGTGATATCCTCTAAATGTACTAATCGGTTTACCTACTTCAACTCTTGTAGGGTTTACTGGGAAAGTATTACCATAATAAGTATTACCTAAAACCATATTGTCAATTCCATCAACTAAACTTACAACTTTGTTTTTGTTGGAGGAAAGGTTGAAAATAGANCTAACAGAAAGATCATTTTTTTCATACAATACCGTATTNAGGGAAATATCAAATCCTTTGTTTTCAACCTCACCAGCATTTTGAGTAATTAATGTAGGTCCAACNAATTCAGGTAATACTCTTGTTAATAGAATATCCTCTGTTTTTTTGGTATAATAATCTANAGATAACAATGCTTTAGAGTCCCAAAGACCCAAATCAAATCCAATATTNAATTGCGTAGTNGTTTCCCAAGTTAAGTCAGGATTAGCCATNTGAGTAGAGGGAGCAACACCAATAGTTGCAACACCACCGGTAAAAGGATAGTTGTTGGCTGTTGAAATTCCNGGGATAGAGATGGTTGAAAACGGACTTACCGCCTGGCTACCTGTAATCCCAAAACTCGCTCTAGCTTTTAAAGAACTNATGGTANGATTGTCTCTTAGAAAGTCTTCTTGAGAAATTCTCCANGCAATGGATCCNGAGGGNAAAGTACCCCACTGATTGTCCTCATTAAATTTACTNGANCCATCTGCTCTTACAGAGGCAGTAATCAAATACTTNTCATAAAGNGAATAATTTACCCTAGCCAAGAAGGATTCTAGCTTTTCGTTGGAATTTCCGCTNTCAGTATTTTGAATACCTGCCAATGACAACTCTCTAAAATTAGTTGANTTAGAGAAAAAAGCACTTGNTGTAGCTTCTCTAAAGTTCATTTCGAATGANTGCTGTTCGTGAACCAAATCNGCTTGAAAAGCATGATCAGGATTGTCATTTTTATATGTTAAACGATTGGTATTCTGAAAACGAACACCTTGTTGATCTCTTACAACTGCCTCTGTTACTCCATTAACTAATGAGGAGGTATATCTACTATTGGTCAAATCAATTTTTTCGATACCAGCAGAAACATTCAAAGTAATGTTATCAGTTATATTGTAGTTGGCGTATATGCTTGAAATCAATTGGTCTGAAATATTTTCNACTTTGTTATTTTCAGGCNCTAAAAGCGGCATNGGAGATCCGTTACCAACTCCTGAAACGAGTGGGGCNGAATTATAATCCCCATTAATGTNACGTGGAGGTGTATTCATATCCCAGGCAATACCAGTTGCGAGATTGGCCCTTGCACCNTTNTTTTCNGAACGGCTTACAAAATTATTTATTCCTATTTTAAGTTTGTCANTCAATTGTGCATTAATATTAGCTCTNANGTTCAATCGACTGTAATCTTGATTGACTACTGTGGCATCTGCTTTGTAACTATTGGCAGAAATATAGTAATCTACATCATCTGNTCCACCACTAGCAGATANAACCACATTTGAGAAGGGAGCNGTTCTGAAGAAATATTCTTGCCAATCAGCACCNCCTCCNGCGCTCAATTCAGCAATTCTCGCNTGAGAGATGGTTTGAACACCGTCTCTTAAATTAACACCCTCAGCAAATTGAGCTGGTGTCATAACAGGAATTTTTTGGACNACTTCNGAAGATCCAAAAAAAGAATCTATCTGTATTTTGGCTTTNCCTTTTTTACCAGATTTTGTAGTAATAAGGACTACACCATTGGCACCCCTGTTTCCATAAATAGCTGTTGCAGATGCATCTTTTAATACTTCCATAGANCTAATGTCACTNGCNTTAATGTTATTTATGTTACCTACTACAAGNCCATCTACTACATACAGCGGATTGTTGTTTCCTGTAATTGAGTTCGCTCCTCGAATTCTGATNTTNTATCCNGCTCCTGGGGCACCNCTNGTTTGCGTCACAGCAACCCCAGCAGCTCTGGCCTGTAAGGCTTGATCAACTCTAATGAGTGGTTGGCTTTCAAAATCTTCTGCGCCGATTGANGCAATAGATCCTGTTAAGTCGCTCTTTTTTACCTGAGAACCATAACCTGTNATTACNACTTCATCCAATGCGGAAACGGATTCNTNAAGGGAAATACTCAAATTAGTTTGTCCTGAAACTGCAACACTTTGGGTTTGNTANCCAATGTAACTAATATTCAATNTNCCATCAGNTGGAACACTGATTGTAAAGTTACCGTCAAAATCTGAGACAGTTCCATTTTGNTCGTTGCTACTNTCCAAAATNGTTACCCCNGGAATGGGTTGACCATCNTGATCAACAACTGTTCCTGAAATACTNGTCTGAGCAAAAAACGTGTTCGCACACATNAAAGAGANANTAAGCAGNAAAAATCTGATTTTTAATTGTTTCATAATTGTTTTGTTTNTTTTCGNNCCNGAATTTAACAATTTTTTAATTANTTTTACATTAATTTTAAATTAAAAGTATANTNATTNCCTTTTGNAAAATTNAGGTTGCTTAATGTAAATATGCAATAACTGGAGAAAATATTCATGTAAATTTTTANNATCGGNCTTCTATTTTAGAATTCNATANAATATNTAGATTTAATCTCGTCANATACNTAATAAATTAATCTCTGCATTTGGAAAACAAAATTAATAAGCTANTCAACCAAATTAATACCGATAACATTACCGATAATCGTAAGTATTTGCTCANACCTCTGTGTGATTATGTAAGATTAAATTTAAANGAAAAGGTAAGTGTGAATCTAAACTTTATTTGTACGCATAATTCACGCAGAAGTCAGCTCTCACAATTGTGGGCAAAAGTTATTTCGAATTTCTATGAGCAAGATATTAATACTTTCTCAGGGGGAATTGAAATTACCGCTTGTAACGAACGAATAATTACTTCTTTAAAGAANANAGGGTTTTCCATCANAAATTCAGGAGGCGANAACCCGCATTANCAGGTAAAATACGACCAAAAAAGACCTCCCATTGTTTTATTTTCTAAAATTTATGATGACACTACCAATCCAATTAAAAATTTTGCTGCAGTAATTACTTGTAACAAAGCAGATGAAAACTGTCCTCTTATTCCTGGAGCNGATAAAAGAATCTCAATTCCCTATGATGACCCTAAAGCATTTGATGACACAGTCGATGAAGCTAAAATGTATTACAAAAGGTCGATTCAAATTGCNACGGAGATGAAATATGTATTTACTACNATTTTGTCATAGTCAACTGGAGTTGTTCTACTTCACTTGAGCCATAGTACATTTTTCCAATTAATGATACTANCTCGTTTGTTAGCTNCTCTGAAGAAATATTTTGGGATAAATAAAACAATGACCCATCCATAGACTCTAAAGCGTTCTTTTTTTGGCTTAAGAAAATNGCAGTNTGCAGTCTATCCCTAATTACATAATCCAATGTCATTTCAGTTCCTTTATACTTTTCAGTNAANGTTTCTATCTTATCTANAGTCGTAAAAAGTATTCTTTTATTGGTTTCAAAACTTANATCTGTTCTCAGCCTTAATGCATCAAAAAAATTATNTTGAGATTCAATTTCCTCTTTAAGTAAAATACTNTGGTNACCTTCATTATTACCATTTTCCTGTGCACAGGATAGAATACTCGTTATTGAAACGAGGAAAATATAAANTAANAAATAATTTTTTTTNAACCCTGTAAAAATCATTTTTAGCTATAGTTTTCGCAACCAAATATTCCTGAAGGAAACAGGATTATTGTGTTCTTGCAGGTATAGTTTTTTTGGGGTTTTAATGTTTCTAAGTCTGGGTTTACCAATATTCTCTGTAGTCCCCTCAATTTCGAAATTATTTTGTACCAAAATACCATTGTGAAAAACGATAAAGGAACCCTTTTTCAATCGCTTACCTTGNTTATCATANACTGGTTCATTGAAAATTATATCATAGGTCTGCCACTCACCAGGAGGTCTTGAGGCATTTACCAAAGGGATGGATTGTTTGTATACGGAGGCCGCTTGTCCATTAGAGTAGGTAACATTGTCATAACTATCTAAAACCTGTATNTCATANACTTTCTGAAAATAAATACCACTATTCCCTCTATCTTGACCTTCTCCCTCAATTTCTGCAGGGGTTTTCCACTCAATATGGAGTTGAACCGATCCAAACTCTTGTTTTGTTTCGATACCTGAACCCTTTTTTACTGTCATAGATCCATCATCATTAAGAATCCATTCGGCCTTTCCGCCTGNGGNGGCACTCGACCATTGTGAAAGATCTTTTCCGTCAAAAAGTACAATAGCATCACTAGGGGGAGAATTTGAATTTCCGGGGGTTACTATTTCAGGAACGGGTTCCCAAACCTGAGTCATTTCTGGTTCCATTAACTCTTGNGAGATTAAAGGGNTACAGATAAGTATGTACAAAAAGTATTTCATNATGTTTTTAAGGATAAGTNATAATTAAATTGATGGGAAAGTATTTGACTTTTCCATTAATTAAGTTAAAAGTTTTATGCTACTTTATCTTGACGTAATTCCACCACCAATCTAACTCCGAAAAGTAGGATTAAAATTGCAGGGAGTATCGCCAATCTGANTAGGGTGTCCGAACCAGAGGCATCCATNTCCATGACCAGTCCCATTGCCCATAAAACAATGGCAACGGAAAACATTCCCAAACCCCCCATTAAGGACAAGCCAAGGGCGCCACTGCTGGGAATTTTTTCCGCAACAAAAGACAACATGGTGGGCCAGAAATAACANACGCCAATTGCAAANACGGCAGCCGCCAAAAAGGAAGCAACTCCTGNGGCACTAGACAACCAGAACAATCCCAGGAAAGAGAAAATTGCAGANAANAATAACATTTTGGTGATACTCAAGCGGTGAACAACATCCCCTGCAAAAAGCCTTCCAAACATCATGATTCCATTAATAAAGGCCAAAACCAATATGGGGTTGGAAACAGTTTCTTCCAATAAAGAGGAAATTCTTTGTGTAGTAGCTAACTCGGTTGAGGCAGTCAATAACATACAAAATCCTATAAACCAAAACAGTGGATTGGCAAAACAGGCTTTGAGCATGTCATTATATGTAACTCCACTGGCTACACGCTCAGTAGCAGGAAACACNTGTCCTCTAAAAAGGTAAANATAAATCACCAATGGAATAAACAGAGTACCCACTAGTACCATCCAACTCATTCCCATGATATCAACAATAAAATAACCCAAAATACTTCCAATCACAATTCCTCCGGGAAACCATACATGGAAACGGTTGAGCATTTTNGTTTTTTCNTTGGGATACAAAGTAGCAATCAAAGGGTTACACGCCGCTTCTACCATTCCATTTCCAATCCCTATTAATAGAGTNCCTGAAAACAACATCCAAAAGTCTCTGGCAAACAGAGTTAAAACAATTCCTCCCAAATGACCGATAAAAGCCAAATTCATAATTTTCTTCATTCCAAAAAGGTCAACTAAAAACCCTCCAATGATCATTGCCAAGGTAAAACCATAAAAGGCAGGGCCAAAAGCAATTCCGATTTGTTCAAGTGATAAGCCATATTCGTTATTGAATACTAGCTCAATTTTGGCTCTAACTGCAAAAGTCATGGCAGTAGTTACCAACGCAAAACAACTTGCGTTAAAAAGTTTTGAATTCATAGTTTATAAATATTCNGTTTTTTACTACAATTTATAAATATTCTTGATATTAACTAAAAACTATTTGCCAATATACTTTCATAAAGCTCTTGCTTTCCACTAGTATTGGGAAGTAATCCTTGGCTAATCCCTATTTTGTAAAGTTGTTCAACTGACAATTCTCCATTTTCAAAAGCTTTTCCTTCTCCACCGTCAAAGGACTCATAGCGCTCTTTGAGCATCTGAGAATAAGCTGTGTTGGTCAAAATATACTCTGCGGCCAAGAGGCCTCTGGCAAAAGTATCCGCCCCTTGAATGTGAGCAATAAATAGATCTTCCAAATCTGTAGAGTTCCTCCTAACTTTAGCATCAAAATTAATTCCNCCNCCTTGGAGGCCTCCAGATTTAAGAAATACCAACATAGCTTCAATAGTTTCATAGAGATTAATAGAGAATTGATCTGTATCCCAACCATTTTGATTGTCTCCTCTATTGGCGTCGATACTCCCTAACATACCCGCGTTGGCAGCCACTTGAAGTTCATGCTCAAAAGTGTGTTGCGCTAAAGTAGCNTGATTAACCTCGATGTTCAATTTGAAATTATCTTGTAAACCGTATTGATTCAAAAAGCCGATTACTGTTGCAGAATCAAAATCATATTGGTGTTTGGTAGGTTCTGCGGGTTTGGGCTCAATAAAAAAATTACCTTTGAATCCCTGCTTTTTAGCATAGTCCACCATTTTGTTAAAGAATACTCCAAGGTGATCTAGCTCTCTTTTCATGTCGGTATTCAACAAAGACAAATAGCCTTCTCTACCNCCCCAGAAAACATAATTTTCAGCGCCCAGTTCCATTGATGTATCAAATGCAATTTTGATTTGCGCTGCCGCTCGTGAAGCCACACTAAAATGGGGATTGGTAATAGCTCCGTTCATATAAATGGGATTGGAAAAACAGTTGGCTGTTCCCCACAGGACCTTAATCCCTGTTTGCTCTTGTTTTCCTTTGATGTAATCTACAATTTGTATTACTCTTTTTTCGGTTTCAACAAGGGAATCCCCTTCTGCAATAAGGTCGATATCGTGAAAACAAAAGTAGTCAAAGNCCATTTTTTGAAGGAATTCAAAGGCGGCATCAGCTCGATTTTTTGCCTGTTGTAAAACATCTGATTCTTGATTCCAAGGATAGATATTAGTGATTCTTCCAAATGGATCAGCCCCATTATCATTCATACTGTGCCAATAGGCCATGGCAAATTTNAAATGCTCGCGCATAGACCTGCCCATNACATGCTGATTNGCATCATAATATTTGTAGGCCAAGGGATTAAAGGATTCATTGCCCTCGAATTTGANCTTTTTAATGTTTTTAAAGTAATTATTGTTCATAACTAAATGATATTATTGAATAGTTGTTTTTTCCATTTTTCGAACGCAGTAGTGCTCTGATCTTGGTTATTTGGGTTGGGGTTTATAGTTTTGGTAATATGAATTTCGTCATTAATTTGTCCACCATTATTGCCAATCACACTTGCTTTGGCNGCTCCTTCAGCACCAGTCGCTTCAAGCATCTGGATGGAGATGCCTAGNGTATCGGCTATGGTCTTTGAGAATACGTCGGATAAAAATAAATTATCATTCCCCACTTTGAGTTTTTCAATGACTACCCCATCGTTTTTTAAAATTTCGATACCGTGAATCATGGCAAATGCAATGCCCTCNANAGTCGCTCTGACTATATGTCTTTTGTCGTGAATGTTGAAGTTGATATTACTGATGTGCCCATTGAGAATTTTATTATCAAGCATTCTCTCAGCTCCGTTTCCAAATGGGAAAACCTGTAATCCACCACTTCCAATAGGTACTTGTTGAGCCATATGGTTGAGTTTATCATAACCTTTTTTACCCATAAACTGACGTAACCAGCGATATTGAATTCCAGCACCGTTAAGGTTGAGGAGTTTACCAAATATTTTTTGCTCGGGTTGATAATNTACATGTGCAAAAGTATTGACTTTNGTCAATTCTTCTCCAGACAACCGGTCAGTCAATGCATAAACGACTCCTGAAGTCCCNCCAGTAGCAACTACATCACCAAAGCTTCTAGCCCCAAGCGTATAAGCGTTATTAGGTTGGTCCCCCGATCGATAGGTAATAGGAGTCCCCTCCAAGAGTCCTGTCGCNGATGCACCTGTTTTGGAAACGCTAGCTTGTACAGCGAAATTGGACACTATCTCTGGTACCAAACTTTGATCAATTTGATAATGATCAAGAAGCGCCTTTGAGGGCGTGTCATTTTTGAAATCCCAAAAAACCCCTTCAGTCAATCCTGTTATGGTGGTCTGAGTTAGCCCAGTTAATTTGGCTGCGAGAAAATCTCCCGGTAACATGAACTTATAAACGCTTTGGTACAACTCAGGTTCATTTTCAATAACCCAAGCNAGCTTTGAGGCTGTAAANTTTCCCGGAGAATTGAGCAAATGATNTTTGCAATAGGCCTTTCCCAATTTTTCAAAAGCCTTTTCCCCATGGGNAGTGGCTCTACTGTCGCACCAAATNATAGATTTTCTCANGGGGTTGAGGTCCTGATCCACNAATACCAATCCATGCATCTGATAGGAAATACCTATACTTGAAATCTGATCAGCTTTTATTTGGGTCTCGCTTAGGAGTTTTTTGGTTGCATCACACAAGTACTGCCACCATAGGTTAGGGTCCTGTTCTGCCCAACTAACTTNTAGTGCGTCTATNGGGATTTCCACTTCGGGGACNCTCACTCTAGCAATAGGTTTTCCAGTNTCAACTTCTGTCAATGCAGCTTTAATGAAAGAACTGCCAATATCGTATCCTATGGCTATCATTTCTTATATACTGGTGTTATTGTGGGTTCTTTATTTGCATATTTCCCTTCCGAAGCCCACCTAAATCCTCTCATTTGCATGGTCATTAGCTCGGGAGTGTCGAAATCGTAAAGGTTATGGCCAATAGAACAATAAAAGATTCTTCCTTTACCATAATTTTTCTTCCATATCATCGGCATAACACTGCCTTTGATCTGATTTTCTACATCTATATTGATCCATTCCATTTGTTCCAAAGCCAAGGTNTCTGATTTTTGGTAGGTTTCTTTTTTAAATTCTGATACAGCCAGTACTTTGATNTTGGGATCTATCATCATATAATACTGCTCTGTGTTCTTAATCTGAAAATCATTTATCCCTTTAGTAATGTAATCTGACTTATTAGTTATTAGCACTTCAAAATCNGTACTATTTCCAGGATGCGCAACAAATTGTCCCCCCACAACAAATTGATACCTNGTATTGACNCGATTTGAATCTCCCAACCCACCATGCCATCCAGATANACCTGTTCCATTNAGCATTGCGATTTGCAAAGCTCTAAACTGTTCATCATTCATTCTGTTTTCAGCTGGAGTAAATGCATCAGTATAAACTTGAATAATCAAATCCGTTTCAGTCATNACCTTANTATTCTCAAGAATTTTAAAATTATCGTNAACTTGAACAATTGCTCCTTCCTTTTCCANCAGCGGAACAAAAAGGTCTACGCTTTCTTTTGGGCTGTGACATCCACATCCGCCATATATATATATTATTTTTTTATTTTTCAAGGATGGTTCATTTTCAGTGGCCTGTGAAAAACTCAGGTATAAATTAAATATTACGACCCACCCCAGTAGAANTATTCTAAATCTTGAGTAGCTTNTAAATTGATTTTCTTGAATGAGCATATTACTGTTGATTGATCTTTTTATAAAATACGAAAATGAGCAATTATTTAATTAAAGTAAAATATAAGTACAGTTTATGTTTTACTCAAACTAAAATTTTAGGCTTTGGTGTCAAAAATGAATAAGAATTTTAATTTTTTATTCTATTTAGNTTGAGTATATGCTGGAGAAATAGTTTTCTCATAANAATGGTATTTTCCTTCAGCGGCCCAACGAAATCCTCGCATTTGCATTTTGAGTACTTCTGGAACATCAAAATCGGTAAGATAGTGCCCTATGGAAGAGTAAAAAATTCTTCCCTTTCCAAAGTTTTTCTTCCAAACAACAGGCATGGTACTGCCCTTGACTTTATTTTCTTTCACCTCTGGTTCTTCGTATCGCTCCCTNANAAATTCTGAAATCGCCAAAACCTTTATATTGGGATCAATCAGCATATAATATTGTTCGGTTTTTTTCAAATCAAAATCATTAATCCCCTCTGTGATAGGGTCATTTTTATTAATGATCTTAATGGAGTGATCTATACTACCNCCGGGGTGAGAGACAAATTGTCCCCCGACCATAAATTGATANTCAAGATTNTCTCTAAAGGCATCTCCCATGCCTCCATGCCAACCCGNAAAGCCTGTTCCATTTTTGATGGCTTTTTTTAANCCTTCAAATTGTTCCTCGGTAATGNTTCCCATGGTCCAAATTTGAATAATCAANTCTGTCTCTGACATGATTTTCTTGTCGGTATAAACAGAGAGNGTATCNAAGATCTTGACATTCGCTCCTTCCGCCCTCAACCTAGGGACCATAAAGGTTACACTTTCAGCAGGTTGGTGTCCTTCCCAGCCGCCATAAACATATAGAACATTTTTACCTTCCAATGAAGGAATACTNTCTTTTTCGTCTTGTGAAAAACTAGTTAANGAACACAAAAATAGGGTTGAGAAAAAAAAAACCACATTAATAATTTGNTTGATCTTAGCTTTTAAATTCATTTTTTATCTATTTAACNTTTGGCAANTNTACAATGTTATTTTTATTAGAATCATGGAAAAATGAGGAATAAAGTCTGAAATGATTTCAATTTATTAAATACTTATCAAAGCAAATTTTCCAGGTTAATTGAGGAGTCTATCCTCATTGAAAATTAAACTTTTTTCTCCATTTAGATTTTTAATTAATTTATTTTTGCCAAAAATTTGGCTCCGTAGTTCAACGGATAGAACAAGAGTTTCCTAAACTTTAGATACAGGTTCGATTCCTGTCGGAGCTACAACTTATATCATTCATTATTTCTCTATTGGTAACAAATTATGATATAAATCCTTGTATTTCAATGTTAAAAGGTAGTGTTTTACTAATTCAACCTTTGCATGAGATTCCATGAAACAGCATAAAATGGCACTATTTGTTGCCAATATGTTGCCAATTTTATAAATTTATGTATAAGTTATGTCTCATACAGAAACAAATCCAAATAAATCAAGCTTGTTAATATATGTAGCTAATTTCTAATATCCATTTCTATGGAAATGGTCCAGAACAAAGAGGTGAAATGAGAAACTTTCATAAACCCTTCATAAATTTTTCAAATATATAAAGCACCCTAAAATTTAATTAATGAGATTAATGATTTCAGGAGACCTTCTAGGAAAAGATGATGCCGAATGTATTCATTCAAATTAATCAATCACCCATATTACCTACACCTTAATAGAAGTTATAATATCTCAATTTGTGATTCTTTTCCTTACAAAGAACTCAATGACAGAATTAGGGACGAGAATGGAACTATCGGATACTGTATTAGATTAAAAAAAATTAAAGATAGAGTTAGATTTTTTTGAATGGAAATAGGAGTAGATAGCTTCGCAGCGGTTGACATTGAGAAAGGTCCAACATCTGCTGTGGAAAGAGTTAATGCTATTGAACAATTGATTAAGAGGATAGTATTTGCAGATAATGTTGGTATTGATTTTTTTGGAATAGGTGAACATCATCGTGAGGAATTCCTTGACTCTGCTCCCCATATGATTCTTGCTGCTTCTGCTTCTAGAACCAAAAGAATTAGACTAGGGAGTGCTGTTGCAGTGCTTAGTGCTGCTGATCCTGTTCGATTATTTCAGAACTACTCCACATTAGATTTAATTAGCTCGGGAAGAGCAGAAATGGTTGTTGGGAGAGGCTCGTTTTCAGAATCATTCCCTCTATTTGGTTTTCAGTTTGATGATTATGATGCTATATTCAAGGAAAAATTGGAGTTACTTCTACAAATTCGTCAACAAGAAACAGTAAGCTGGACGGGTAATTTTCGTCCACCTCTTATTAATCAGAGAATAACACCAAGACCTTTTCAGAATAAGATTCCAATTTGGCTCGGAGTAGGGGGAAGTCCTCCCTCATTTGTAAGAGCAGGAAGTCTTGGGCTTCCTCTTATGATAGCTATAATTGGTGGAGAAACACATAGATTTAAACCATTAGTTGATTTGTATAGAGAGGCAGGAGATAAAGCTGGATTTAAACCAGAGGAACTAAAAGTTGGAATTCACTCACTGGGATACTTAGCTGAAACTAAGGAAAAAGCAATCAAAGAATACTATCCAGGATATGCTTATAATTTTACAAGAATTGGAAAAGAGAGAGGATGGCCCCCAGTCACCTTTGAACGTTTTGCAGCTCAAAACACTAAAACTGGTGCACTAATGGTTGGAGAAGCAGAGGAGGTAGCCGAGAAAATAATTGGATATAGTAATGCACTTGGTGGAATTGATAGACTTACATTCCAATTGGATAATGCCAATTTGACTCATCAACAACTTAAGGAGACTATCCAGATTATTGCAGAAAATCTAAAGCCTTTAGTAAATAAAAGTTAAACCAAAAATATAGAAGTATGATGAAAACAATCTTAACACGTAAACTTATTGATTGTGCCCTAAGACATTATGAAAACGTCAAACATCTAAGTGATGTTATTGAGCCTTCGCTACCTATCTTGTTCTTTGGAGATATTAAATCCTATTTTAAACAAGATTTTAAAGTTGTAACAGCTGCTCTTAATCCATCAGACAAAGAGTTTTTAAATGAAAAAGGGGAGTATTCATATCATAGGTTTCCAAAATATTCTGAGAATATTTCAAACTTAGAGGAATCCCTGTCTGACTATTTTAATTTAACACCCTACACAAAGTGGTTTGGTAAAAAAGAAGACAACTCAACAGGATTTAAAGCAGTTTTAAATGGCATGGGATACTGCTTTTATAAGAGAAATGGATATAAGTCTGCTTTACATACTGACTTTTGTTCACCTATCGCTACAAAGCCTACTTGGTCTGGTTTAGACAAATCAAAAAAAGATTTGTTATTTAGAGATGGTTATAGATTATGGTCAAATCTAATTAAAGAGCTCAAACCTGATTTAATTATAATGTCATTAAAAAAATCTTATTTAAGTTTACTCAATTCTAAATTCATTGGGACTTTAGAACAAAAGGTTGCTCGAAATGGTATAGTATATAGTGTGGAAAATTATAAAATTACTATAGATGACTTTCAGACTAATTTAGTTTGGGGGAGCAGTCAAATAACTCCTTTTATGCCTTTTAGTAACAAAAGTGAAATTGGTTTAAAAATCGCCTCTTTATTCTCACTACCTATAAAAGAAAAACATTAAGAAATTAAAAGCATCAAAATAACGGGCGAAGTGAGTAACCTAGAGTTAACAAAAACAAGGTTTTATATTAAAGAAAATATTTTGAAAGATTTAATTAACGGAAGCTATCAATATTTTAAACTTAACGTAATACCTGTAAGAGTCTCCCACCCCAAGGGATATTATTTAATTTCCTAAGAATATAATTATTAATTTTATACTCTCTAAAAGACAAGGATTAAACAACTGGAATAAAAATGCAAATTTTCATCAGGATGGAATACCTTCTGCTATAAAGGTTTATTTTAAATATAATTAAAAAGGTAAAAAATATTGCTTATCAGCTATTATATCTGATTTTTAGTGCTTTATCTAAGTAAGAGTTGTTGAGTACCCCCTTTGGATCTAACTCTCTTTTAAAGGATAAAAACTCTTCAAACTTTGGATATCGAGCTGCTAATTCATCAGCTGAGATGGTAAATATTTTACCCCAATGTGGACGGGCTTTAAATGGACTCAAAGCAGCTTGAATCTTAGGTAAAATAGAAATAACTCCCTCTGGATCGGGTTTCCATGTGAAATGGATGGCCACACTTTCCCTTTGGTAAGCTGTACTCATCCAAAAATTATCTGCTGCTATGCAGCGTATTTCGGAAATAAAAAGTAATGGAGCAATTTTATCGTGAAGTGCTTCTATTGCCATAATGGCCTCAAATGCATTTTCTCGTCCAACAAAGAATTCGGATTGTAACTCGTCACCATTACTGGGAGTAAAATCCATTTTAAAATGAGGTAATCGCTTATGCCAGGGTCCAGGCACTCCCATTTGGGGGGTGCAGTTAATCGGTGAATTAGCTTTAATTGGATGTAAATCTGTAGTCGCAGGAGTAGCTCCATAAAAATCAGAAGGAATTTCTCTTAATTCATCTTCTCTTGATTTTACCCAAACTTGATTGATATTTTTATCCAACCAATGTGTGAAAAAACTAACGCTGTAGCCCTTACTCATGATTTTGTCAAAATTATTCTTTAAAGCATCCATCGATAAGTTTTCATAAACTCTTTGAGATACCTCGAAAGTTGGTTGAATAGCTAATTTTACTTTTGTCATGATTCCTAATGCCCCCATACTTACCCCTCCCGCATGAAACAAATCTGTATTTGCTTGTTGATCAACCCAAAGCAATTCTCCGCCAGGAGTTAGTAGTTCAAATCCTTGAAGTGCAGTTGCCAAATTTCCATTTCTAACTCCTGATCCATGGGTTGCTGTTGCACATGAACCTCCAACTGAGATATGCGGTAAAGAAGCCAAGTTATGAAGTGCCAAACCATTACTGTGAAGTTCTATTCCTAGATCCCCATATTTAATACCTGACTCTACAATCACGTAGGATAATTCTTCATTGAGTTCAATAATCGAGTTTAAATTTTTAGTGCTCAATTGCAATCCTGAAGTATCTGCGATTTCATTAAAGCAATGTTGAGTACCTAAAGCTTTTACCTTAGAATGTGACTTTAGAAGTTTGGATAGATTCACTATATCCTGAGGATAACGGACTTCGTCTGCTTGATAAGTGTAATTCCCAGCCCAATTCTTTAATCCTCTTATTTTTTGACCTTGATTTCGTTCACAAGAAATTAAATTAGAAGTCAATGCTGCTGCCGCGAGTGTTGTTCCTATATGAGATAAAAAATTTTTACGATTCATTATTTTAAAATTTACCTTTGGAAAATTGTATATTTTAAACATACAAAATTTACTGAAAGATTTAAAGGGTTTATTAGTTGGAAGCGAAACTTAATTATTTAAACAATTGCCCATTAATGTTTTCCCTAAAAAAATTAATGGATTTTACTTTTATACCTTTCACATGTCTATATTGTATGATTGAGCCATAATTCAGTGCTTTAATAATCTCTATCAACTACCCTATCTTATAAATTTACCCAAGGGTTTTTACATAAATTTTGTAATTAAATAGCTGTTATGAAAATTGATAAAAAACAGTAATTGGTACCATAAATGTAAAATTTAAAAAAGTTGATTTTTGATCAAATTTGGCTCATTTCTTGTAATTTTTACCATTTTTAGCTATTTCTTAGTCATTTTTGGATTTAGATTACATTCATAAACAGACATAAAGTTTCGTCATAAAGGTTCATTTTTTAAATCTATCCCCTTTAAATTTTATACCCAATTTAGCCATTTCAATAAAAATCCCCAATGAGGCTCATACCAATTATAGGTAATTAATTTTTTCATTCAGTATTCTTTTTCTTATTGTAGTTACTCTTAATAGCTTTGAATAATGAGTAACCCATTACAGCGTATTGGTAGTTTTTAATGGCAAAGCGAAGTAGTTTGAACATAATCTATCCTTTAGACTTTAATTATGTTTCACAAGTATTAGCACCAAAAATCCTGTAAATTACACACATCCCTGAAAATGCATTAAAAAGTAAAATACCTCCAACAATAGACTGGGCAACTGAAAAAGGATTAACCCCAAAAATAAGGGGGGCAGGAATTAGAAACAAAGAAACTATAAACCTTACCAATCTCTCTGCACTATTTTGATTTTTAATAAATATTTTCATTGAATTGATTTAACTCACAATATACCAATTTCTTAAAATCATCATAATTCTTATTAATCAAAAAATATTTTATATAAAATTCTTCAAGTATTAGAATAAAGAATGTTCTAAATTTGATTCCTTAGTTGAGTTATGAGAACAAATAAAGTATCCTTTCGTTGGGCATTTAAAGAGTTTATATGGCCAAGAATAAGAATTGTTTCTTTTGGTCTTTTTTTAATTTTAATAAGAAGTTTGTCTGGATTAGTTCTTCCGTATGCCAGCAAAAACTTGATTGATGAAGTGATTCCTTCAAAAGATATACAAGAACTAACAAACCTTTTAATAGTGGTGTGTATAGCTCTTTTATTTCAGTCTGTGAGTTCCTTTTCTTTAACTCGCTTATTAAGTGTTGAAGCTCAACACCTAATATCTATTCTTCGTGCTAACGTACAACAAAAACTACTTAAACTTCCCATAAGTTTTTTTGATAATAATAAATCTGGAACTCTAGTTTCAAGAGTGATGACTGATGTTGAAGGGGTTCGTAATTTAGTAGGAACTGGATTAGTGCAACTTATCGGTGGTAGTATTACAGCAATAATTTCTCTGGTAATTTTAATTAAAATTAATGGGCAAATGACTTTGTTTGTTTTTTTCCCTGTTCTAGTTTTTGCAATAATTGCTCTAAAAGCCTTTAAATATATTCGCCCCATTTTCCGAGCTCGTGGTAAAATTAATGCTGAAGTAACTGGACGACTTACGGAAACTTTGAACGGCATAAGAGTAATAAAAGGTTTTAATGCAGAAGAACAGGAAAAAATAGTTTTTAAAAAAGGGGTGGAAGAACTTTATAATAATGTTAAAAAGAGTTTAACAGCTACCGCATTTACGACAAGTTCGTCTACTTTTTTGTTAGGTTTAGCATCTGCAGGAATAATGGGGATGGGAGGCTATTTTATAATGAATAATACTATGACATATGGTGAATTTATTTCTTTTACCCTTTTTCTTGGATTTATGATCGCTCCTATTGTTCAGATTAGTAATATAGGTAGTCAGCTTACAGAAGCTTTTGCTGGATTAGATCGAACCGAAGAATTAATGAATATTCCTGAGGAAAATGATATTGAGAAACGATTCTTAAAGCTGAATAAAATTAATGGAAATATATCTTTTAAAAATATTTCCTTTGGTTATAATGACCAAGAAAAAGTTTTAAATTCGATATCTTTTGAGGCTCCGAAAGGAAGTGTAACTGCACTTGTAGGTTCGTCTGGTTCAGGTAAATCGACTATAGCAGGTTTGGTAATGGCTTTTTTAAACCCAACTTCAGGTCAAGTATTAATCGATGGAATTGATTTGTCAAAGGTAGATCTAAAAAGTTTCAGAAGTAAATTGGGCGTTGTCCTTCAAGATGACTTTTTATATGAGGGAACTATTAAAGAAAATATTCTTTTTCCTCGTCCAGAAGCCACTGAAAAAGAACTTTTAGAAGCCGTAAAGGGTGCCTATGTTAAAGAATTTACCGATCGCTTTGTAAATGGTTTAGACACAGTAATTGGAGAAAGAGGAGTAAAACTTTCTGGGGGTCAACGACAGCGAATTTCTATTGCACGTGCTCTATTGGCTAAACCCAAAATAGTAATTTTAGATGAAGCTACCTCCAATTTAGATACTCAAAGTGAAGCTTTTATTCAAAAAAGTTTAGCTGTTTTAATGAAAGATCGAACAACTTTTGTTATTGCACACCGCTTAAGCACTATTCAAAAAGCAGATCAAATTCTTGTAATTGAAGATGGTAATATAGTAGAGCGGGGAAAACACAAAGAACTATTAAAGGTTAAAGGGCGCTATTTTCAATTATACACCTATCAAACTAGAATGTAATAACAAAGTTATTTTAAAAAATAACCATTAAATTCAATTAATGATAAATAAGATACTATTTATTTCCCTTTTTGTGATTTCAAAATCAATTGTGGCGCAAGACAAACGTCCGAATATCATTTTTTTTCTGGTTGACGATCAACGTTATGATATGATGAGCATAATGGAACATCCATTTATCGAAACGCCAAATATCGACAAGCTGGCTAAAAGAAGTGTTTATTTTAAAAAGGCATTTGTGACTACCTCACTTTGTTCTCCTAGTAGAGCATCTATGATTACGGGTCAATACGCTCACAAACATAATGTAATCGATAACAATAGTGACTTAGACCCCAAGACCCCAACCTATCCAAAGGAATTACAAAAGGCAGGTTATAATACAGGGTTTATTGGCAAATGGCATATGGGGGAGGCAAGTGATAAACGCAGACCAGGTTTTGATTACTGGGTCTCTTTTGAAGGACAAGGGAAATACATCAATCCAGAATTAAATATTGATGGAGATCGAAAAGAAGTGAAAGGACATATCTCAGATGTGCTGACAGATTTGGCTGTTGGCTATATAAAATCCCAGACTGATAAAGATGAGGCCTACTTTTTATGCATTTCCCATAAGGCTGTTCATGAAAATTTTACCCCTACGCTAAGGCATCACAGAAAATACATCAATAAACAAATCACCTATCCAGATTCTTATGCCAACACTGAAGAGAATTATAAAGGAAAACCAGACTGGTTAAAACAGCAACGTAAAAGTTGGCATGGTGCAGAACGCAATTATGCAGGTGGTGACAAAATAGAAGGAGACGATTTAGCACGTATGACTCAATTGTATGCAGAATGTATGCTTGGAGTAGATGAAAGTTTAGGGCGATTAGTAAATACCCTAGAAGACCTTGGTAAACTGGAAAATACAGCAATCATTTACATGAGTGATAACGGTTACTTATTGGGAGAGCACGGATTGATAGACAAACGAGTGATGTATGAAGAGAGCATACGTGTACCTGCATTTTTATATTGGGGTGAAAAAATTAAAGAGGGTACCATAAACGATGAGTTTGTACTGAATATTGATATTGCTCCAACTATATTGGATATTGCTGGAGTTGAAATACCTGATACAATGCATGGGGAATCCTTTCTTCCATTGGCTTTGGGAGAAGCTTTAGACTGGAGACAGGACTTTCTCTACGAATATTTTATAGATCCTATGGCGGTACAGACCCCTACCATTTTTGGACTAAGAACAAAGCAGTACAGCTATATTACCTATCATGGGGTATGGGATAACTTTGAATTGTATGATATAAAAAAAGATCCGAATCAAAAAGACAATCTTTTGGGTGAAGTTGTTTATGGACTAGGATATGGAAATTTCATCCGACATGCCGTAAAACAATTCCCTAAAATGGCCCCAACCCTTAAAAAGTTAGACAATCGCATAGATGAAATATTAAACGAAACAGAGGGTAAGAGAAGACCTATTTGGTGTCAAAATTAAATTTTAAAAAGATCTCATTTCCGGTTCTCTGTATCTCAACATCATTTGCCGCACCTCTAAAATCGTATGCATAAGCCAATGAAAGCCCAAATTTAGTTTTCACAATTACCATTTTGCTTTTTTATATAAATTTAAATATAGTATTTCAGGTAATATTTTTAACACATATTCTACTGTCGAAATTTGTCTCCAATAAATCCTTAACTCAACTCATGTTTGATTAAAGGATATAATGTTTTAATTACTTCACATTCAAAAACCTTAGTGATTGCGTGTTTGAATCCAAGGTTTACTAATGGAATTTATATATTTAACTAAAAATTATATCCATTCTACTTTCCCAGAAGCCAGTTTATAAACACCTCCTTTGAACTGAATTTGACCTTTATCCTCAAGTTCCTTAAGAATTGGACTCGTGGATCTTATTTGGTCAATGGTTTGGTTCACATTTTCTTCAATAGCTGCATTTACAAAAGTTGTATTGCTACTATCGTGTGGCGATGAAACTGATCCCTTTACTTGATCAACAGCTGGTGTTATATTAGATAATAAAGAAGTAATATTACCTAACTCAACCTTGTCACAAGCTGCTTTTACGGCGCCACAAGCTTCATGACCCAAAACTATAATGAGTTTACTGCCAGCCACAGCACAAGCATATTCCATACTAGCCACTATATCAGTATTGGCGAAATTTCCTGCAACTCTTGCAACAAAAATATCCCCTAGAGCTTGATCAAAAACTTGCTCTACCACAACTCTTGAATCAATACAAGATAAAACAATTGAATGGGGGTTTTGTCCGTTCACAGAGTCATTTCTGAGACTACTTAAATCAATCCCTTCTGATTGAGCATCAATATATCTTAAATTTCCTTCAACCATGAGATTGAATGCATCCATTGAGGTTAGATCATCCTGACGCTCTTTTGATAAAATTTTATTCTTATTCATATCATTTATTTAAAAGTTCTTTTTTATTTGCTCTACACATGTCTTAAAATCATCAAAAACTTTATTACTGTTAATTTTTGAATCAAAAAGTCCCATTTTATTCAACATTAATTTTGGTTGGGTTTGAAGACCCGCAAAGTAGATTTGTTTATTAGAGTTCTTTAAACCTTTAATTATATCATCGAGAACATATATACCAGATTGATCTATATAATTCATTGAATCAAGTTTGAAAATAACAATTGATGCACTATCTGGTATGTTGGATATCATTTTTTGAAAAGTATCTGTTGAGCCAAAAAATAGTGGCCCTACAATTTGTTTGACCGCTATATCTGAAATCCCATCTCCATCAATATCTAATAACTCCGTTTTATTATTGATTTTTTCTTTAGAAACATACCTAGCTAAAGAAAGCTCTGACATTGAATCTCCAGATTTTTTCATAAAGAAAATACAAGCTATCAAAAGCCCTATACCAACTGCGTATACTAAATTCCAAAATGTAGCTAACAGCATGACAGATAACATGATGATTACTTCTGAGCTAATTCCAAATCCTTTGAATTTGATATCCTTTGGTAAAATCGAAATAGCCTTCAATCCTTTATAATCCATTACACTTACACCAACTGTGACTAAAATTCCTGCCAAAACAGCTGCAGGAATTTTGGATGCTACAGAACTAAATATCATAATGATAAATAATAAAACCATGCTAGATATCATTCCAGAAATTCTGGTTACTCCTCCGGAATTTATGTTAACAACTGTTCTAATTGTAGCACCTGCTCCAGGTAATCCTCCAAAAATTGATGATATGCTGTTTCCTATTCCTTGTCCAATTAATTCCTTATTTGGCTTATGTCTTGTTTTAGTTAGGTTGTCAGCAACAACACTCGTAAGAAGAGAGTCAATTGTACCCAATAATGATAAGGTTAAAGCCGTAAAAAAATATGGGATTAATTCTACAATACTAATGTCGGTAAAAATTCCCCACTGTGGCATAGGAAAACCACTTGGAATTTCAGTAATAGGTCTATAACCTGGGGTGAAGAAAATTGCAACCGCCGTCATTATAATCAACGCAACTAGAGTACTTGGAATAAGTGTTGTAATTCTTTTGAAACCATATATAATTATTATTGTACCTATTGCCAAGAGGAGTTCTATAAAATTAATATTTTGTATAGCCCTTGGTAGTACTCTTAAAGATCCTATAACCCCCGAAGCAAACTTTGAAGCTTGAACTTTTGACTCGTTTTGAATATCAATTTCAGTAATAGTCTCTGAATTTATTGCAGCCTGAGCAAAACTTTTCTTATCAATTAATTCGTTATTTGCATTTTCCTCAAGTGACTTAATTAGGATTGCATTTTCAGCTTCTTTTTCAAAAGATTTGACAAGCTTAATATCCTCCTTAGGATAATAGCCAAGCACAGGTAAGGTCTGAGTAGTTAAAATTATTAATCCAATAGCAGTCATAAAACCTGAAACAACTGGATAAGGAATAAATTTTATATAAACTCCTAAGCCCAAAAGACCTTGAAATATTTGAAGCACTCCAGATAAAAGAAAAACTCCAAGAATTAATGGCAAAGCTTTTGAAACATCCCCATCGTTAGTAATCACTATTGTTGAAATAATTACCATACTCAAGGCAGTCATAGGAGCAGTAGGTCCAGATATTTGTGTGTTAGTCCCACCTAAAAGAGCGGCAAAAAAGCTCAAAAACAAAGCACCATAAAGTCCTGCTGAGGCTCCAAGACCGGACGAAACGCCAAATGCTAATGCTAGGGGAAGTGCCACAATTCCAGCTGTTAAGCCCCCAAAAAAATCTCCTCTAATATTTTTAAAAATATTTTTCATTTTTTTTAAAATTCATTGATAATTAGCATCTCAAGAAAATAATTAATTGTTCACTTAAAATTATATTGATTAATTTAAAATCATGAAAGAACTGTATATTTTTAATTTCATTGAGTATTAAATTAAATATATTTGACTAGCAAAAATATACAAAAATTAAAAACTCCCAATAGCACCTTTAAACTTCTATCTAACTATTTGAAAATTAATTTTGAGCCGAAACCAAAGTCCATTAAAAAGTTTTTTTAATTGAAAAAGTCATAGATCATTTATTTTATGAATTTCATTTCGATTTAAGTATTAACTTTTCTAATAGCTTTAAAGAATCTACTGAAATTAACGCATTAGAATTCAGCAAAAATAATGTTATAAATCTCAAAAACAATATTCGTCTTCGGTGGAGTATTTGTCATACATTTCTTTGGAAACTTTTCCAAAGGCATATTCACTATTTAAACCCACACCAACTAAATAATTTGGCTGCGAATTGGAACGGTAATTAAGCCTAAAATAGAAATAATAATTTTCCCCTGATTCCTCTTTAATTTCAATGGTAACACATTTCTTTTCTTTGCTGCAGGAAATCAAAAAAAAAGTATGAAAATTATTCTTTTCATCAACTTACTGTCAATTAAACTTTTATTGATGATAGATAAAAGTCTGTATTTTTACAAACATAATTAATTCATCAATCTTAAACCTTAATAAATAAACCAACGAAATAAAAAATGAAGGCCATATCAACCGATAGTATTCAATTTGGCGAAGGGAATTTCTTGAGGGCTTTTGTTGACTATTGTATCCAATCTCTTAATGAAAAAACATCATTCTTTGGAAGAGTAGATGTAATTCAACCTTTACCCAATGGAATGATAAAGGAACTAAAAAATCAAAAGGGGAAATACCATCTTTTCATTGAAGGTGTGATAGCAGGGAGAAATATCAGAGAAAAGCAACAAATTAATTGTATAAATCAAATGGTAAATCCCTACAAAGAATTCGATAACTACTTAAAACTAGCAGAAAACGAAAATTTAAATTTTGTTTTTTCCAATACTACAGAGGCTGGAATTGCTTTAGAACCTTCAGATATTTTTGAAGCTAGACCTCCTAAGTCTTTTCCTGGTAAACTCACACGCTTACTTTACCATAGGTTCCAAAAATTTGATGGTGACCCTTTAAAAGTTTTACATATCATTCCTTGCGAACTAATTGATAAAAATGGCAATAAACTCAAAGAAATAATACTCGAACTTTGTGATATTTGGGAATTAGAAGAGGATTTCAAGTCGTGGATTCAAAAAAATTATTTTTACAATACTATTGTTGATAGAATTGTCCCAGGCTTCCCCAAAAAAGACCTGGAATTTTACAAAAAAGATTTACCTTTTAATGACAAACTCATTGTCACATGTGAACCTTTTTTCTTCTGGGTAATCGAGGGGAGCAAAGATTTACTAAGAATATTCCCCGTTGATCAATTGGAGAATATCAGTGTAAAAGTCCTTCCTGACATTGGCATTTACAGAACCCGAAAAGTAAGGATACTCAACGGTAGTCACACTACAATTGTACCTATCGGTCTACTTCACGGAACGCTTACCGTTTCAGAAACACTAAAAGATGATTTTATTAAAAATTTCCTCAGTAATACCATATTTGAAGAGATCATCCCTAGCATAGCATTTGATAAGGAAGAATTGGAAGAATATGCAAGATCTGTTTTAGAGCGTTTTTCCAATCCTTTTATAATCCACCGTATGGAATCCATTTCCCTCAATTCAATCTCCAAATTCAAAGTAAGGGTGCTGCCAAGCTTACTCTCTTACTACAATAAATTAGGTAAAATCCCAAAAAATCTAACTTTTGCTTTTGCATCACTAATATATTTCTACGGAAAAGAAGTTTCAAAACACCCCTATCCAATTAAAGACGATCCACAAAAAATCTCTTTATTTAGGGAAATTTGGAAAGAAAATAAAATTGAAAAAGTAGTTGAAAAAACTTTAACCAATAGCGTACTATGGGATCAAAACTTGGCTGAAATTGATCCACTAAAAGACGCCCTTAATCAAGCACTTAACGCCATTGCCTCAAACAACAAAATCAGTGAAGCCTATTCTGTTTACCAACGATTATTGTCATGAATAAAGTCATTAAAATCAATCCAAACGATAACCTTGTTGTTGCCCTTGAAAATCTTAAAAAAGGAGAAACTGTATCGGTAGAAGATCAAAAAATTACCATTTGTGAGGACGTTCTACAGAAACATAAATTTGCTTTGGAATTGTTGAAGAAGGGAGACTCTTTATTCATGTATGGCGTCAAAGTGGGCATTGCCAATCAGAACATTCCTAAAGGAGCAGCCTTATCCACCGAAAACATAGACAATGCTTTTAATGAAAATATCAGCTTTAACAATGTGGGAAAAAAGAATGCCCTAAACCGATCAAAAAACAAAAGATATTTTATGGGATATCCCCGTAAGGACGGAACTACAGGTACCCAAAACATATGGCTTTTTTTCCCTTTGGTTTTTTGTGAAAATAGAAATGTAGAGTTACTCAAAACCGTCTTCGAAAGAGAATTCTATCCCGATAAATTATATGATTATCAAAATTTTCTTAGAACTCTAATACAAGGAAAAACTGAAACTGTAACAACAGTGAAAACTGTCAATCCCTTTCCGAATGTTGAAGTAAGATTCATCACCCATCATTCTGGATGTGGAGAAACAAGAGCCGATTCCACTGCTTTGGGTAGACTATTGGCGGGTTATGTAAACAATCCTAATGTAGTAGGGGCAACTGTATTGAGCTTGGGCTGCCAAAACCTTCAGGTAGATAATTTCTTAGAAGAGCTAAAAAATATAAACAAAAACTTTGACAAACCATTACTGATATTTGATCAGCAAAAAGTAGGAAACAGAGAAAAGCTGATTCAAAAAATCATCAAAGACTCATTGGTTGAGATTAAAAAAGCTAATCGAATCCAAAGACAAAAAACACACCTTTCTAGGCTCATCATAGGTTTGGAATGTGGAGGTTCTGATGGTTTCTCAGGTATTTCTGCCAACCCAACTCTTGGTGCCTCCATAGATAAACTAATAGCTCAAGGCGGAAGTGCCATGCTCTCCGAATTTCCTGAACTAAGGGGAGTAGAACAAGAATTGGTAGACCGGTGTGTAGATGAAATAAAAGCTAAAAAATTTATTCATCTAATGGAAGCTTACGAAAATAGAGTCAAGGCTTTTGGAACAGACTTCAGCACCAATCCCTCCCCAGGAAATATCAAAGACGGACTCATCACCGATGCTATGAAATCTGCTGGTGCTGCCAAAAAAGGCGGGAGCTCACCCATTGTAGATGTTCTGGACTATGGGGAGTACATCAAAAATGATGGGTTAAACCTACTTTGCACCCCGGGAAACGACGTAGAGAGTACAACCGCTATGGCAGGATCAGGTGCCAACCTTATCATTTTTACAACTGGTCTGGGAACCCCCACGGGCAATCCGGTAGCTCCCGTCATCAAAGTTTCTTCCAATACTGAAGTCTATAAAAAAATGAGTGACATTATTGATTTTAATACTGGTGCTATTATAGAGGGGAAGCAAACATTAGAGGAATTGTCTGAAAATATGCTTGACTTTATCATTCAAGTTGCCAGCGGTGAGAAAACCACCAAAGCATCAAAAAATAGACAATTTGACTTCCTCCCATGGAAACGAAACATCTCTCTTTGATTGAAAAAATTACAGTTGGTAATATAAAATTCCAATTATTAATAATTTGAGTTTTGTTAAGTCTATCTAAACTCTCATTTCATATGATCTTAATATGTAATACCTAAGAAGTCATAAATTTGTATGTCAATTAATTTTAAATAAAAAAACTTAACTATTTTTATAAATAATCACCAAACTTATAAGAATGCACAAAAAACAATCCAAATCACGTAGAAATTTCATCAAAAAAACTGGAGTGATAGGAACAGGAATATTCATTGTCCCTCGCAATGTTTTGGGTGGAGTTGGTTTCACTGCTCCAAGCGATCAACTGGCTTTAGCAGCAATCGGTTCCGGAGGGAAAGGAACTTCTGATATTAGTAATGCCTACCAAAATGGAAACAACAGAGTAGTTGCCCTTCGTGATGTAGACCCCTCAAGGGCGATAACCTCCTACGAGGCTCACAGTAGTTCCAACAAATATGTTGATTATAGAGAAATGCTAGACAAAGAAAAAGGCATTGATGCCCTTACCATTTCTACCCCCGATCACAATCATGCTAAAATCGCTTATGATTGTATGATCAGAGGGATACATATTTATGTACAAAAACCCCTCACCCATACCATCGCTGAAGCAAGACTTTTGGCACAAACTGCGGAAAAAAATAAAATTGTTACCCAGATGGGTAATCAGGGTGGCTCCAGTATTGGAGTACCCAAAATAAAAGAGTGGATCGATCAGGACAAAATCGGAAAAGTTCATACCATCTATGCTTGGACCGATCGACCCGTATGGCCGCAAGGAATCAATCACCCAAGCCCAAATGCAACCAAAAAACCCGAAAATTTGAATTGGGATCTATGGTTGGGAACCGCAAAATCTAAACCATATTCCCCTGGCCTTCATCCCTTTGACTGGAGAGGTTTTTGGGATTATGGTACAGGTGCTTTGGGAGACATTGGATGTCATACACTTGATGCTCCTTATAAAGCTCTAAAATTGGGATACCCCAGTAGTGTAATGTGCACTGCTACCAATGTATTTAAAAAAATGTGGACTCCAGAATACACACCAGAGGGCTGTCCAATTTCCTCAATGGTGACATTGGAGTACAAAAATTCTCCTCACAACAAGGATGGTATAAAACTTATTTGGATGGATGGAGGACTTACTCCAACCATTCCGGAAGAAATTCAAGATGAATTTATCATGGACTTTGATATTGGTAATTCGAGTGGGATTATGATGCTTGGAGCAAAAGGTGTTATTACAGCAGAAATTTATGCCAACAATCCTACCCTTTACATTAAGGGAGAGGAACCTGTAATATATGATACAAGTAAACAGCCTAATGTAAACGAGGTACACGCCTCTGCTTGGACCGAGGCCTGTAAAGCTGGTTTCGGAAGCACTGAACACAAAGACCTAACTTCTTCCTTCGATTACTCTGGCCCTTTTACTGAAACGGTAATCATGGGTAACCTTGCACTTAGAAGTCGTGATCTAAGAAAGGAAATAGGTGTTAGAGGAAATGGAAGAAAAATAATGAAGTACTTCGGTAGAAAAAAACTATTATGGGACGGTCCAAATATGAAAATTACGAACTTAGATGAAGCTAACGCTTTTGTAAGTAAAGAATACCGACAAGGTTGGGAACTTCCCATTTAATCTTTAATCACTACAATATTANAACAGGAACAGTAGGTACTATTACTGTTCCTGCTTTAATTTTGAGCCATGAGTAATTCTANGAAATATATTCAAGTAAAAAAACAAATTGAATCCTTTGGTTACCNAATCATAGATTATGATTTTGATCGACCTTGGGGAGGTTTCCTGGTTATCGAGGAAAAACAAGCCCAGAAATTTTCCGATCAATTTTTTGAGGGCATTGCCATTGAAANCCTAAAAATTAGTGGTANACTTAGTCCCAAAATCCTTATTGTGGANCCCAAAGCNANATTGTCTTGGCAATACCATCNNCGCCGTGCCGAAATNTGGCGNGTATATAAAGGAACANTNGGAATTATCAGATCNAATGATGATGATCAAAAACCACTAATTACCCTCAACCAAGGAGANCAAGTAAGGCTTAAACAAGCGGAACGTCATAGATTGATTGGACTTNAANAACAAGCACTAGTTGCAGAANTNTGGCAACATACCNACCCCGAAAATCCCTCTAATGAGGAAGACATCATAAGGCTTCAAGATGATTTTGGCCGTTGATTANNCCTTTTACTATTAAAAGCTTTTTNTAAGTAAACTATAAAGTTGATATTTATTTTATTTTTNNTTAACAANTTATCTNTNAATTTGATAAAAAAATAAAGAANTNAAAATCGAAATCNATTTTTAAAAGATTTGTTTCTCTAACAACGTTTGCATTCAAAAAAAGATTANATATCTATTNAANNNGGATTTTAAAAATTNTTTTAAAAAGAAAAAANTTAATTATTCTTATTCTANNNAAATCNAAGACNANTACAAAGAAGGAGTATANAGANACTCTTNCACGANTTAAANGANTNTTAAACAAATTTAATGCTTAAAAAAACTGTNAAGGCGATNNCTNTATTTTTTTCATTANTATCNATCTGTACATTTGCTCAGGNAAAACCTTTTTTTGTTGCACCNGAGGGACAAGTCTTNCTAAGTACTGANCTTCATATTCATACCACCTTTTCGGATGGTTCNGTTTGGCCCAATATCAGAGTAGAAGAAGCCNTNAGAGAAGGATTGGACCTCATTTCCATTACCGATCATCTAGAATATCAGCCCCACCTCTCCGATTTACCCAATCCCGACAGAAATCGATCTTTTGTNATAGCTAAGAAANCAGCTAACAACTCTAAACTAAATGTAATCCTNGGGGCTGAAATCACCNGATCCATGCCCCCCGGGCACCTCAACGCAATTTTTATTGAGGATGCCAACAAACTTCTTTTCCCNAANGATTCTATAGCAGGAATTGAGGAAGCAAANCGTCAAAATGGATTTNTTTTTTGGAATCACCCGAATTGGGAGGCCCAACGCAAAGATGGGATTTCAAGGCTCGATCCAATGCATATTGAACTCATTGAAAGAAAACTCCTTCACGGCATTGAAGTCGTAAANTTCACAACATTNTCAGAGGAAGCCATAGAAATCGCTTTAGAAAACGACCTTACAATCTTAGGAANCTCCGATGTTCACAAACTAACCGCATGGGATTTTNACATACCGCAAGGAGGCCACAGACCCATGACATTTGTNTTGTCCAAAAATAACAGCGAGAAAGAAGTGAAGAAAGCCCTGTTTGAAGGNAAAACCATGGTNTGGTTTAAAGAGCTGNTGATAGCCNAAGAANGACANCTCTCAAAAATCNTTAAGTCCAATCTAACCGCCTCNGNCCCCANTTATAAAAAAGATGAANTNATCGCTAAAGTCACCTTGAAAAATCATTCTGCCAATACNCTCCATCTTAAATATACTGGACCTTACACNTTTCACCAAGACGCTACCATTTTCAAAATTGATCCTTTTAGCGAGCGATCCATTGACATCAAAACNTTGGAGNTGAAAAAATCCATTGATCTNCCATTTGATCTACTAAATGGCATCATTGGACGCAAAAAATATCTNAACTTTATTATANAAACTCAATAGTATTTTTGAAAACTTTCTATTGCACTTTTGCCCTTATNTTNTTNGNTTATTTTTCAGTTAACGACTCAAAGCTGTTCGCGCAAACCNTTATCTACGAAACTCCNCTCTCAAAAAAAATTAATGAAACNTCGGGTTTAGAATATTTTAATAAAGATTTTCTCACTTTNAATGANTCAGGGGGAAAACCCGCTCTNTACCAATTTTCTGTANAGGGAAATCTTTTAAAAAAAATNCCTATTGAGGGTGCAGAAAATAATGATTGGGAGGATATTGCACAGGATGAAAATTATGTTTACATATCCGACAGTGGAAACAATAAAGGCAATAGAAAAAATCTCAATATACTGATCGTTGACCCCAATGACAATTTTAAAAAAATTGGTGAAATTTCATTCAATTATGGTGATCAAAAAAATTTTGAAAAAAGAAAGAAACACCCCTATGATTCTGAAGCTTTGATGTCTACCCCAGAAAAATTAGTTCTTTTTTCNAAAAACAGAAAGCTCTTTACCAGNGANCTCTATATNTTACCTAAGANAGCAGGTAANTATNTACTAAGTCCAGAAAANTCTTTNGATGTCCAATCACTTATAACAGGGGCTGATTATNACCACAAACTCAAACTTNCAGCATTGGTTGGATATGCTAAGTCAGGTGAGCAGTTTNTNTATACCNTGCATTCATTTGACATTNAAAACTTGGAACGAGTGAAATTGAAAAAATACAAATTNCCATTGGACGGAAAACAAATAGAATCAATCAAAATTATCGATCAAAATACNTTCTGGATAACTAGCGAAGATGAAGGTATCGGCTTTCCTATGATGTATAAAATNCAACTTTANCTNTTACCTNATAAATANTGCTCAATCCTCTCAAAAACTTGAGTACATTCGAAATTATTNATTACAAAGTTTTTTCCCGCNTCTCCCATCGCTTTTCTTTTCTCGGGGTGACTGTACAAATAAGTAATTTTATCACAAAATAACGAAACATTATTTACGGGTGTCAAAAAGCCCGTCGCCTCAATTATCACCTCACNNTTGCTGCTGATATCAAAGGCNACAACTGGAAGCTCACTCAATGAAGCTTCCACAATCACATAGCCAAATCCCTCCCACAAAGAGGGTAAAAGAAAAATATCAGATGACATNAGCAAGTCCTTTGGATTTTCTAGAAAGCCNAAAAAATGAAAATAATCCATCAATCCATTTTCAATTACTTCCCTTTTAAGTAGTGACTCCTGAGAACCTTTACCACCGATAATAATCTCGAAAGGAACGTCCCTTTTTTTTAATTCTAANGCCACGAGAATCAAAAACTTAAAATTCTTTTGAGCCTCCAAACGCCCAAGAGCTCCCAAAACAAATGATGATTTTTCGTTTGTTTTAAAAACCTTGAATGACCTATNCAAAAAACTGTTAGTNTCAATACCATTNGGAATTACTTTGATTTTATCTGGATCAACCAAANANNCACCCTTNGACAATATAGNTCTTTTTGTAGCTNNCGAATTGGTCAGAATCCCCGTTACCACTTTTTGGTAAAGCAANCGATTAATAAAGTAATTCCTTACACTTCGATCNCTACCCCTNCTAAAAATAATATTTTTCACNCCCGCAATTTTTGCAGAAATACCTCCACATTTNAGATCACGTGACAAATTCAAAATCACCGTATCAACCGCATGAGTTCGNTAAANATTGGTCAACTTGNACAGAACNAAAGGATTTAAAACACTTAAATTTTTCAAAACAATAGGAAAGACCGTGATACCCTCTTTTTGGGCGCGCTCCCCNAANNCTGNNCTNGGNTGGGTNATCACCATNACCCTATGTCCTTTGGATCTAAGATAAAGNGCCATATCCAAATGCCAGCGCTCTCCACCCCCCCATTCNCNAACCGNATTAAAAAAGCAATATGAATTCAACATTTATAAATATAATAAGTAAATACNAANCAAGGANNTANNAAATNAATTCCTTTTTTGATAAATTTTGTAGCATANATCTNAAAAATTGATTTTTTTTAAAATTAATTTCCAATCCNAAAGGCTATCCAATGCTTTAGTATTTGAAACATNGGTCAATAGATAGGCATGNGGATACAAAACNATGTGATTTTGGATTTCTTCTACCTCACTCACCATTGGAAATATTCNTCCATAAGTGAATANAAANNCTAANTCTGTCTGANATAGANATCAAACCTAAACTAATTCCNACTGCTANATCTGCAATAATATGTTGGTNAATAAAACTTTTTGAAAANCCATCCAANAAAATANCTCCNAATANCAGGAGNAGGAAAATTCNTTTTAAAAAAAATCAAATNAAATTCAACAAAAGNAATTNATANGGTGTGTCATNAGGGNAANNATCTAAAATNATAAAATTGAGGTTTGAATTTTCTAAAAAATTTANGCTTAAATCAAATATCTAACTGGTCGGAGGATTTNTTAAAAAACACATTTTTCATTATNGTAACCANTNNAATAATCAATAATCCAGAAAAAAGAAATACCATCATATTATCCCTTGATATCAGAGATTTTTTAAAGATATGAAAGGGGAATAACGGGAGAAAAATAATTAATAATATCCATCCATGTACTAAAACGTATCGGTTTTAAAAAATGATAAAANAGAGNGANATTAAAATAAACTGACTTCCTNTTCAANGTTCACTTTGGGAAGTAGGAGCAATNGTAAAAAAATGAGAAACAAACCAAAATTAAGNTANAANGAGTTTAATCTTTGATTTNTCATGGTATGGGTCAGTAANNNATTTATTCTNCAGNTTTAAGAAAAATTTTACAAATAATAAGACCATTGNGCTCAAAATAGAACTCATNNGCAANANCCAAACAANNAATAGAANAGAAGAGAATTTTTAACCTNTAATGTTTTANTCTCNTTGATAANAGANACAAAGGNAATTTTACCNTTTTTGAACAAATTAGATTTAGGANATTATTNATGAGATCTNGGATACTTGATTTANATATNANATAAACNATCTAATGATTTCTNAGTCCAAAAAATTTAGATTTTAATTTTTTGAAATTTAAGTATTTTTAACTAAAACCNTACCTTTGGAATNTAGCTATATTATAANCNANACATGCAAATGGAGATAACTTAACAAATGTATAATTGNGGTTAANTTTCATTATAAGTTTGATTTGATTNATCGAGATTTTTGAAATGAGTCTTTANNAAGTTACNTGATAATCNTTNTANTTTTNAGAAGATGATTGTCTTAAAACTGTTGNTCTAATCCAATCGATCNNAATTAAGCAAAATNATGATTAGTATGAGCTTACNAAGATTTGTATCAANAAAAANTCAGTAGTGAGGATATTGGTTATTCAACAAAAAATGATTGGAGATGTCCTTCTAAGTTCATTGATATGTAAGAATTTGAAATTTTGGAATCCAGATATACAAATTGATTTTGTTGCNAACCGNCACACCTTGGANGTGATTCATAATAATCCNTACATTGACGAAGTAATNATTTTTGANGACCATTTCAAAAAAGACAAATGGGGGCTGTTTCAGTTTTTAGTCAAAAGACGAAAAAAGAAATACGATTATATTATTGATGCCTATGGAAAAATAGAGAGCCTTTTGATTTGTTTGTTCACACCAGCAGCAAAAAAAATTGGATTCAGAAAAATCTATTCTTCATTGGTTTACAGCGAATTAGTTNATAAAATAAAATCNCGGGAAGACGGGCTTCAGTTATCCATTAAGAATCGATTTCAATTGTTAGAGCCCATCATGGGNGATTTTCCAAAAAATAGCNATGTCGAAATCCATCTCACCCCAGAGGAAATATCNGCCAGCAGGGAAAANTTTGATNAAGCACTNGGAAAGGGGAATCAAGCCATTATGGTCTCTGCTTTGGGAAGTAATGATAANAAAACCTATCCCTTAAATTATTTATCCCAATTAATGGATATCACTTTTGAAACAACAAAACTTCCATTGATTCTCAATTACCGCCCAGATCAAGAGAAACAAATTNNCNAATTAATAGATCAGCTTAATCCAAGCACACAAAAAGCGGTAATGAAACCTTTGACACCCAATTCTCTNAGAGACTATATGGNTACAGTTTATCATTGTAAAGCTGCTGTGGGNAATGANGGAGGTGCCCTGAANATCGCAAAGGGTCTNNACAAGCCCACTTTTGGAATTTTCTCCCCTATNATTGACCCCTCNGGCTGGCATACAGAAATTCACAACAGGTGTATGGCAGTTCATCTTAAATCATTCTTTCCTTATGCNATAGATTACAGTGACCANCGGAAGATCGGAAAAGANCCAAANAAGGTAATTGAATTATACAATATGNTAAAACCNGAACTTTTTAAACAAAAGTGGATTGAGTTTTTAAAGAACTAGGTAAATTCTTNATAATTAGTATTGGATAACTAAGCAATTTTTTTTAAAATANATATTTAAAAAGCTACNAATATTAAAAAATTAGATAATGTTAGTTCACTACATTAATTTAGGATTAATTTTAAATCTATTGATTAGTTCTTTGAATTGATTTATGATTAATATTAAGTTATCCTTTTGAATGCCATTTTATTGAGATTTTAACTTCCATTTAACCTCCCATTACCAATTCTTTAACAAAACAAAAAGTAATTTTATAATGAAACTTTAATAAACTTCATTTTTGTTTCTTTAATTGGTTTGACCCGCTAAAATTACAGATAAATTTGGCGGGTTTTTTCAATAAATAGTTAGATAGTTATTGAGAAATTTCATATTCGAACTCCCAATTGGGGTTGTCCAATTTGTTAATAATGTACTCGATTGTAATTTCTTTACCCTCGACAATAAATTCAAGCGCCTCAATGCGAATATGTCTCAACTTACCCATTTCCATATCTTCCTCAGCTATATTAGCTTTGCAATTGGGAATTTCGTGGTGATTGATAAATCCCCCTAAAGGCAATCTAATATAACCGTCAGGAAATCGTTTGTCAAAAATATGTGAAATTCCTAGATCAAACCCTTTAGGCAAGTCTTTCGTAGTAAAAACCCCTAGCCCTTCAATTTTACTTTCCTTGATGGTCAAAAAATCAGGTAAAGGACGCCAAGTAGTTTTTTTAATCATTTAATCTTTATTTAATAAAAAGTTTAACAAGCACAGTTTCCTGTTAGGTTCTAAGAATACTAATATTTATTACAAAACCTTTTAAAAATAGTGATTTTACTTTAAACTAAGCTTCTAAAATCATGCTAGTATAAATATTAAAACAACTATTAAATCAAATAAATCCAAAATTGTAATTTAATAGGGGCTTTATTGACATTCAACTTATATTATCTAATAACGGGTATTCTTTGAGGATTTATGCCCTTGAGACTCTTTGCATTCATTTCAATAAAATTAATGCGATTCTACAGAGACAGAATCCGCAGATTTCATTCTTAATAGAGCTACAAAAATTAAATCCGTTGAGGGAATGAACCAAACCGGATATGGCAGCAGGAATGTCAAATATCAGGTTAACAAAATTTTCCTTTGCTAAAACAACGCCTAATCCAGAGTTTTGCATTCCTGCCTCCACTAAAATCGTTCTGCTTACTGCTTCGTTTTTTTTTACAATAATTTACTTAAAAAGTAGCCCAANACAAATCCNATCAAATGAAGGGTCATGATCAAAAATATCAACGAAANCCCANAGCCAAGAATAATTTCTTTNACTTGTCCAATGATACTGGCCANAATCAAGGTAATAGGAATTACAGCTNCAGAGGNAGAATAAAATTGAATCTTTTGNGTATNACTTGGCAATCGGANATTAAGGATAACANCCAAGACAACCNGAATCAAAANTACTTTCAAAGNANTNTAAANCATNTCCATNGCATTTACATCNATTTCACTTCNAAAAAGGCTGNTAGTNAGCAAAGTGGTCATNACTATAGCTGCCAAANTGGAAAGGGCAGTCATAGTAACCGATANNGNCAAATTGGATCGGGATAAAAAAACNAAATNGGAAGCCGTTCCANCAGGNNNACTGGANACCAAAATNAATCCAACTGAAAAAANAGGAGGTAAATCGAATACTTTGCCCANTAGCCATCNAAAAAAANCATTACNGTAAACTGTAANAGTAAACCTGTGAGAATCCAATTGGNNGTATGGGTGACCNNACGAAAATCCTCCNATCNANAGGTTAAGCNCATTNCNANCNTAATACCCCCCAGACCCAGACTAATCCAATTCCCANAAAACCATGTGAAAATGGTCGGATGATAAAGTCNNAAAAAAGAAACTGATAAAACGATNCANGGATAGCCAATGGAATTATATTNAAAATATGAAAGGGCTATGGAGTTCNAATGGTCCATATTTCATGCAAAGGGTCTCCTTTACTGCTTAATCCCNTGTGATACCAATCCGGCCCTTTNCTTTCATATTCGAACTCCAAAGAAATTCCTACTTTATTATTATCTCTCGAAAAATAATCAATGGTTTCTGTATAAGTTCCGTTGGCTGCAGTATAACTTCCGCCTCCTANTCCGTNTAANTAAAAAGTAACGGTGTTAAATGCNATCCATTGGAANTAACCNNCAACCAAAATTTTCATGGTTTTCCGCGGACGGCTNGTATCTCTTCTNTGCTCTTGATCACCTTTGACCCTNCCTGCCATCANCCATTTACCGTTTANAGGTNAGGTGTTATCAGAAACTTTTTCCCACANATGTTGATCCTTGATCNTGACTTGTTTAAGACTNTCTTTNGAAAAATTGGAATTGAANTCCAAACTGATTTCAAGATCGTNGCCGTTTTTTTCATAAAAACCTCCAATAGTTTTGANNANTTGATTGGGATTAAGAGTAAACTGTNCTTCAACAAAATAAGACTCATCCATTAGAATGCGGTGATTCAACTTTTGNCCNTTTTTNGTCGTTGTGTATGAAAANATTTGACCNAAGACTATCTGATGAAAAANACATTGTAANGCAGAAAAGATTAAAANGTTANTTCTCATAATTATGTTTTAAAATTTAATTTAAACCTANAGNTTTNTGAAACTAATNATTTATGATATTTNAATAAATTTTTTCTNTCANATTCATNTACTGTNCTTCCCAATNCNNCTANAAAAGNAATCCCCAAATCTTCNTATTGNTATTCTCCGTCATTAAATATTTCGTTTTGATTCACCAAAACAGTAGCTNCTAAAAAAAACTCTACTCCGTTATTGNCTTTGANGTANGCTAAATCGGTTAATGTNCNGTAAGCCANGCCANNTTTATTATAAATCCTAATACTATCAGNCATTTCTCCTCTTAGGTCACCATANATCAAAAATTTANAGTAACTGTCATAATAATNTTCCCTGTCNTATAAAGGTATTTCTACCTCTGTTGGTACTCTACTCATNCAATATTTGATAAACTCANAATCATCTTCNTTAATCTGAAAACGNTNTTTTCTGNAGTACTCTAGCGGAAAAATCACCCTTTTGAGAATTTGGTTTAAANCACTANGAGAAGCATAATTTTTTTNGGAAAAATCCATAGGAGTTTCAATCAATTGATCCTCCTTCACGAATGCTTTTCCCTTTNGGTATNCAANAATATTTTCTGATTTTAATTTCATTTCAGAAAAATTTTCGGGTTGATNATAAATGNTNTTCTCCCTCCTCAGANAAAAAAACAAAATTGGGGCTTTTATCGTTATTATCNACCCCCGAAAATTTATGATAAATCTGCATATCTTCAANGCCTTTATNTTTCAAGNTTTTGTTNATTAANTCTCTTCCTAAAAAATCATAAAGGTAATTGTAAGCTTGGTTATNACTTACTAAAAATAATTTTTTTATCAAATNNNAAATACTGAGTTTANCACTCAGGATNAGTANTGTCAATTGCTACTATTGTTTTTTGATTTTCTCCATAAATTTTAAAAGGTGATTGGGNAGAAATATCTATCCCCTGACTTTGTAAATTTCTNATTTTCTCCNATGCCAAAATGGCTACGGGTAATTTAANCACNCTCGCAGGATAAAAATATTGTTTTGAGTTTTCTTGNAAAGCTAATTCTTTGAAATGNGGATTTCCCTTCGCATCCNGCTNAATTTGAGTNTATAAAACTTNTATNTCATGGGCAGATTTATTGGAAAGTATTTTTTGAATTAAAGAGTCNTNACTTTTTATAANNATTTCAACCAAAGCATTGTGATCTTTTTTTAAGGGTGGTTTACATGACATGATAATTACCAATGCAACTGAAAATAGTGAGTATTTTTTTTGAAAATACATTGATTAAAATCTCAAATTTTATCTAAATTAATNTANTNTAAATGTTTAAGAGCTCTCTAATTGTAATTTATTAACTTATNTTAAATTTAACCTCAATTGAAAATATGAANAAACTTAACCTANGCATATCAATGATATTTTTGATTTGCTATCAACAATTTTANNGTCAAAAAGTGGAATTTGAGGAGTATGATCTGCNAAATGGTCTTCATGTAATATTACATCAAGACAATTCTGTACCCATAGTNACTACCTCAGTANTATATCATGTAGGCTCCAAAGATGAAAATCCTGAAAGAACAGGNTTTGCTCATTTTTTTGAACACCTATTATTTGAAGGNACNAAAAATATAGCAAAGGGAGAGTGGTTCAGTCTCGTAACGGGAAACGGAGGATCAAATAATGCCTACACTACNGATGATTTCACCTATTACTATGAGAATTTTCCCTCCAACAACCTAAAATTAGGACTNTGGATGGAATCCGAACGCATGCTCCACCCCATTATTNATCAAACAGGTGTGGATACACAAAATGAAGTCGTNAAAGAAGAAAAACGTATGCGTTATGACAACAGCCCTTACGGTCAATGGAATGAACAAGTCAAGTCCTACCTATACAAGGTTCATCCCTATCGCCAAACAACAATNGGAAAAATGGAGCATTTAGATGCTGCTACCCTNGAGGAGTTTATGGCGTTCAATAAAAAATACTACATCCCCAACAATGCNNTTTTAACGGTNGCGGGAGACATTGACATTCCTCAANCGAAAAAATGGATTGACGAATACTATGGTTCCATACCAANAGGNCCAGAGATTCANAGAAGTTTTCCTAAAGAATCTCCCATAGTGGAGACCATTGCCGCAGAAGCCTTTGATTCCAATATTCAAATCCCTGCGGTATTTCTCGCCTACAGNACCCCNGGGCGGAATTCTAGAGATTCCCGAGTGCTTGANGTAATNTCAACNTATTTAAGCCAAGGNAAAAGTTCAAAACTCTANAAAAAGCTTGTAGACGATAAAAAAATGTCGCTCCAANTAGCAGCTTTCAATATGGATAATGAGGACTACAGTACNTATGTGATNTTGAGTTTNCCCATGGGCNATACTTCATTANAAACCTTGACAANGGAGATTGACGAGGAAATAGAAAAAATTCAAAAGGAGTTGATCTCTGAAAAAGACTACCAAAAATTACAGAATCAATTTGAGTCCGAATTTGTAAGTTCAAACTCAACCATAGAAGGAATTGCTAATTCACTGGCTGAATANTATGCTTTTTATGATGGNGAAACTGATCTAATCAATAAAGAGTTGTATCTCTATAAATCTATTACCCGCGAGGAGGTTAGAGAAGTTGCTAAAAAGTATCTGAGCTCCAACCAACGATTGGAATTACACTATTTACCTGAACCCCAAAAANAATAAAAATGATTAGAGNACTGATATTTACGATATNTATTNCTTTTTTAAGTAATATTAANGCACAGNTTGATCGATCCATTCGNCCAAAATCAGGACCTGCCCCTGAAATTAACTTTGGTACCCCAAAAGAATATCAATTNGGAAATGGACTCACCTTAATGGTCGTTGAAAACCACAAATTNCCACAAATTTCCGTTTCGCTCCGGATCGATAATCCTCTTTATGTGGAAGGAGAAAAAAAAGGAGTCTCAGNACTATTNAGCNGCATGATGGAAAAGGGATCAAAAAATATCCCAAAGGACGATTTTGAAGAGGANATAGATTTTATGGGGGCTAGATTNAGTCTAANNTCTGAAGGTGGGTATGCCAATGCATTAAAAAGATATTTTCCAAGGGTTTTTGAAATGATGGCCGATGCGGCTTTAAATCCCCATTTTCTTCCTGTGGAGTTTGAAAAAGANGTTNANAAGACTCTTGAANGTTTAAAATCNANNGAAAAGGATGTCAAAACTGCAGCNCGNAGAGTAGAAAGNCTGTTNTCCTATGGAAAAAATCACCCCTTTGGCGAATATGTTTCAGANGAAAGCTTAATGAATGTTTCCNTAGAAGACCTTGAACAACTGTATNCAAAAATCTTCCATGCACAAAATGCTTATTTAACCATTGTGGGNGANATAAATTTTGAAACTGCAAAAAGTTTGACAGAAAAGTATTTTGGAGATTGGGCTAAAGGTGAAATGATTAGCTCTAAATTCCCAGAACCANAAAACGTTTCCCAAACTGAGATCGCTTTTGTTGAAATGCCCAATGCCGTTCAATCGGAAATTTCNGTNCAAAGTACAGCGAGCATANACAGAAAAAAACCAGATTATTANGCCCTTACCATTGCAAATCAGATTTTGGGAGGGGGTGGAGAGGCNAGGTTNTTCCTTAACTTNAGAGAGGACAAGGGTTATACTTACGGCTCCTATTCTAGATTCAACATCAACTACAAAACNAAATCNCAGATTCGGGCTTTCGCTGCGGTTCGAAATANAGTAACCGATAGTGCTGTGATACAAATCCTTTATGAGTTTGACCGATTGAATAAAGAAATGGTTACCGAGAATGAATTGAAACTTGTCAAAGAAAAATATGCTGGCTCACTCATTCGTTCNATGGAGAATCCTGAAAATATTGCCAATTTTGCGTACAATACCAAAACGCAAAACCTNCCGCAAAATTTCTATAATGACCTCCTNANAAATATTCAAAAAGTCACCAGGGAAGATGTTTNTAATGTTTCTAAAAAATATTTTAACCCTAATAAGATGCAGGTTGTTGTAACAGGTAAAGGNAGCGAAATTTTNGAATCTTTAGAAAATATTCAATTCAATGGTCAGGCTNTAAAAGTANGTTACTANGATAAATATGGAAANGAAACAGNTCGTCCTNAATTTTCAANGCCCTTACCCNAGGGNGTNACCAANCAAACTGTNATNGAAGGATATATTGAAGCCATTGGTGGAAGAGATAAATTGGAAGGGGTGAAAACTAAAACTTCCGTTTCAGAGGCCAATATGCAAGGGATGACGATACAAGTATCGAACCGTCAAACTGCNAAAAAACAAAAGCTTTTAGAAGTAAAAATGATGGGCAACGTCATGCAAAAAACTGTCCTAAACACTTCCAANGGATATAANGAAATGCANGGTCAAAAAATGGAGATGAACGATGAGCAATTTGAAAATGCCNTACAAGANGCTGCCTTATTTCCTGANTTGGAGGTTGACTTGAATCAAATTTNATTGGTTGGTATCGTTTCANTAGACGGTAAAGACGCATACGAANTCAAGTGGTCTAATACAAAAACCATTTACTATAGTGTTGANAACTTTCTTAAGCTTNAAATNGGAGAGACCATTNAAATGGATAAAAAAGTNNAANCTAATACAACCACCNTAAAGGATTATAAAAGTGTAGAGGGTATCCTTTTCCCTCATCAAATTTCACAAGATATGGGTCCNCAAAAGATGGATTTTCAAGTAAAATCNATTACCCTCAACGAACCCATGTCAGANAGTNTATTTGAATAAAAAATACACNAAAGAAATTTCCTATTTTAAATATGATTTTTTNGNATTAACTTTGAANTATGAAAGAAATANATTTAATNTCATTTNTANTTGGTATTTTGTNTTTTNGTTTTATTGCNTGTAAAAACAANAAAACCCCCAAAAAAATATNACTAGAAACAGCAGTTGANACAGTAGANGCCNCCTTTAANAAAGNCCAACCAATGGCCATGAAAATTGAAGGCATGGTNTGCNCTNTNGGTTGTGCTGCGTCCATAGAAAAAAACCTCAACAAAACNANTGGAATNAAAGAGGCCAAAGTNGATTTTAAAGCNCAAAAAGCGATATTAATTTTTGATCCNGAGGTACTCACCCCCAACGAGGTNAAANAAGTAGTTCTCAATACAGGNGCGNCCTANAGTGTAAAAGATCTTCAACTTTTAGATTAGTATTTCCAGCGCAANGTTTCCATCAAGTGCATTACATCTCGCTCAACATATTTTGCCGCAGGCATTAGGGAGTCATAATTNGGTCGCGANTAAAAATAAAGTGATCCCATAAGAAAGTGTTCCGTGGAGTCTGTCAAGAAAAACTGCAGTTGTGAAGCTGCATTNCCTACNACACTAAAGAGTGTCCCATATACCCTCTCNTNTGGAGCCATAAAGACCCTTTCNGGTATTTCTTCTGCTTTNATCATNTGTTTAACNGGAAGTTGATAGGCGTCATTTAAAAGAGAGTCTATATTGTTATCTATCTCTACATAAGATAAATACAAGGTAGCCTTCATTTTGGGATAATACAAATCCGGAGCTTTTTTGTTCACTCCTTTCAGTTGCACCCAATCGTTATATTCAAAATTGAAAGAATAAGCATTGGGGATAGAGCTATATTTTGGGANGGGGTATTGTAATCTTAACTGAGCTTTAGGCNTAGGTTGTTTTATNCTTTCGCAACCTAATGCCACANATGNAAAAGAAATAAGCAATCCCAACAANCTNANCAANAATCTCATGANGNTGGGGGTAAAATGACCTTAATTCTTTTAATCCTTTTTCGATCAACAGATTCAGTGATAAATTTGTAGCCTTCAAATTTTATNATCTGACCTACCTTAGGAAATACTTGCGCAACNTCAAGTATNAATCCNGCTACAGACTCTGACTCACCCTTGGACCTTTCAAAAATTTCTTCATCCTTCAAATCGATTACTTTATAGAAATCTTTAAGATTTATTTTGGCATCAAATACAAAAGTAAATTCATCTAACTTTGAATAAATCANATCGTCATCATCGAATTCGTCACTGATATCCCCAACAATTTCCTCGATTACATCTTCCAAAGTAATGACCCCTGAGGTACCGCCATACTCATCAACGACCACAGCNAAGTGAATTTTTTTCTGTTGGAATTCTTTCAATAGNTCGTCAAGCTTTTTGTTTTCNGGCACATAAAAGGGGGGTTTTAAAAGCTCTTNCCATTTGAATTTGGATTGCTCAATGTGTGGTAACAAATCCTTTGTATATAATATTCCTNCCACNTTGTCCATACTNTCNGAATAAACAGGAACTCTTGAAAATCCATTTTCAAGAATTTGAGGAACAATGGTTTCTATATCCATATCCTCTGACAATGCAAAAACGTCAANACGAGGGCACATGACCTGCTTTGTTTCNGTGTTCCCAAANTTGACAATACCCTGTAAGATNTTATGCTCTTCTTTGGTGGTCTCTTCATCATTGGTCAATTCCAANGCTTGAGACAGTTTATCAATAGAAAATTCATTATTTTTTTGTGCCAACNTAGATTCCATGAATCGGGTNATTTTNCTCATNGGTATCGTCAAGAAAAACAGAAAANAACGATCTGTGGTGTAGATAGGGAAAGCCATGGTTTTNGAAAAACTCAAAGCATTTCTATTGGCATATACCTTGGGTAAAATTTCTCCAAAAAAGAGAATTAAAAAAGTNATCACNCCAATTTCTATCAANAGAACAACTAAAGGATTTTCAATTTGNCTAAATAGGTCTTCTCCCAACGAGGCAAATANGAGAACTATTGCAATATTGATAAAATTATTGGTNATTAAAATGGTTGCTAAAAGGCGTTTNGGTGTTTGGAGCATNTTTTGGATAATCTCCATTTGTCGAGANTTATTTTCCTCTTCAGANTCAAGTAATTCTTTGGTTAAAGAAAANAAAGCCACCTCAGCGCCAGAGACCANTCCTGATGTAATCAATAACAATCCCANAAGTATGGTTTGAATCCANAANGAAGCCTGTANATCTAGAAAAATAATAAATAAACTTAACGGGTCAGTAACCAATTAACTATTAGTTAAATTAAAATGGAAGATCGCTTTCCGGAGGAATTTCTTCCATAGATGGCANAGCAGAGNAGTTANCTCCATTNGACTGNCCTGAGTCATCCCTTTTNGTGCTNAAAAAGGTGAATTCATCAACATTTATTTCTGTAGTATAACGGTCTTTTTGATCTTTATCTTGCCACTTTCTNGTTTTGATNCGACCTTCAATGTAGACTTTATCTCCTATACTNAGATACTTTTCACAAATCTCAGCAGCTTTATTCCTCAATACCACGTTGTGCCANTCTGTATTGGTGACTTTCTCTCCTGANGTTTTATTTGTNTAAACNTCATTAGTTGCCAAGGGAAATCTCCCTANACAACCTCCACCATCAAAATAATGCATTTTAACATCATCTCCTAGGTGNCCAATTAACATTACTTTGTTTAGTGTACCNCTCATGNTAAAAGATTTTTGGATTACNNACTCAAATGTAGTGAATCANAATCAGTTGATAAAAAATTTATCTCTAAATTTTTGAAGGANNCTTGGCATAGGATAGTTCTGTATTGANCCNATTTCGGTACACTAAATTACTGTTTTGAGAGAGATTTACAATCCAAAAATTAATTTCTAAATGTTGGTGGGTGANCTTNTGAAAAATAGGTTGATCANTCCATTTGGTGATTTCAAAATCTGCACCGATTTTATGTTTGGCTAAAAGTGNTTTGATCTGTATCTCATCCAAATAATCTTGTTTTTTTTGGGTTTCGATCAAAGGAAATTGATATAAATTTTGCCAAATTCCTTTCCCTTTTCTTCTCTCTATNAGNGTNTTTTTAGAGGCATCTAGCAGNACTAAATAATGCAGATAACGGTCTTTAACTTTTACTTTTTTAGATTTNATAGGAAGCAGACNCACTTTTCCTTGCTGAAAAGCAATACAACTNGAGCNAAAAATACAATCTTTACAATTGGGGTTTTGGGGAACACATTGTANTGCTCCAAACTCCATNANCGCTTGATTGAAGTTTCCNGGGGAAGAACCTTTCATTAAAATCTGAGCTTTTTGCTTGAAAAGTTTGTAAGCTCCAGAACTGTCTACNGGTTGGTCTATTCCATAAATTCTNGATAATACTCTGTATACATTTCCATCTACTACAGCCTGTTCCTGATCAAAACAAATAGAGCTAATGGCACTTGCAGTATAATCTCCTATGCCTTTAAAGTTTTTGATTGTAGTAAAATCCTTNGGAAACTTACCGTTGTATTGTTTTGTAATTTTCTTGGCAGTAGCGTGGAGATTCCTTACTCTNGAGTAGTAGCCGAGTCCTTGCCATAGCCTCATGATTTCATCNTCTGATGCATTTGCAAGGTCTTCCACNGTAGGGAAAGCTGAGACAAGACGCNTNTAATANGGGAGTCCTTGAACTGCTCTTGTTTGTTGTAAAATAACTTCGGACAACCAAACATTATAGGGGTTTGTATTTTCACGCCAAGGAAAGGGACGTCGATTTTCTTCAAACCATTCTAATANTTTTTTGTGGAAACTCATCTAAGCTTTAAAAAATNATTTTTTTCAACAAACGTTTTGTCAAAGATAAAAAGGTAAGACTGAATGAATTGTCATTTTAATTTTTATATTTGCAAGCCTTTAAACACTTAAAAATAATTCAAATTAAATAAATATGACAAAAGCTGATATTGTCAACAATATATCTGATCAGCTNGGTATAGATAAGACAGATGTTCAATCGACAGTAGAGAATTTTATGAAGGAGATTAAGGACTCNTTGGAGAAGGGAGANAANGTATACTTACGTGGGTTTGGAAGCTTTATCATAAAAACCAGAGCAGAAAAAACTGGAAGAAATATTTCCAAAAACTTAGCTGTAAAAATTCCTGCTCATAATATCCCTGCCTTCAAGCCTGCAAAANTTTTCACCAATGGTGTGAAATCAAAGGTTGANGTCGCTTAAAACATTAATAGACTCAAACATAAATTTNAAATATGCCAAGTGGTAAAAAAAGAAAACGTCATAAGGTAGCAACGCACAAAAGNAAGAAGCGNAGAAGAGCGAACCGCCACAAGAAAAAATAGTGTCTGGAAATACACTTAAAAACATTCTCCAAAGTTCATTGATATTTGATGCTGATNNGTCAGCATCTTCAGGAAAATCCTGAATATTTATTGTTTAACAACGACANGTTTCAAAGCTGTCGTACNTAAAATTCATCAGAGTGAATAAAGAATTGATAATACGATCGAATTCCTCTGCTGTTGATTTTGCACTGCTCAAGGATGGAAAATTAATTGAGCTAAATAAAGAAGTAGATAATAACAANTTTTCTGTTGGCGATATTTACGCTGCCAAAATCAGAAAACCTGTTTCCGGTCTNAANGCTGCTTTTGTCGGCGTAGGTCATGAAAAAGACGGTTTTTTACACTATCACGATCTAGGGCCNAANCTTCTCTCTTTATTAAANTATATTAAACAGGTAAGCTCAGGTAGAACCAAAGATTATTCATTAAANAATTTTCGTTTTGATAAAGAAATACCCAAAGACGGATCCATACAAGACTATTTAAAGNCCCAACAACAAATCCTTGTACAGATTGTCAAAGAACCTATTTCNACCAAGGGACCGAGGGTTAGCTCTGAATTGTCNCTNGCAGGAAGNTTTATGGTACTCATTCCCTTTTCAGATCGCATTTCTATTTCCCAAAAAATAGAAAGTAATGCCGAAAAAAATCGGTTNAAAAAACTAGTAAAAAGTATAAGNCCCAAAGGCTTTGGCGTAATTATTAGAACAGTNGCCAATGATCAAAAGGTCAAAGAACTNGATGCTGATTTACAACAATTGCTAGGCCGATGGAAAAATCTATGTCAGAANTTTTCAAATGTCGATCATTATCCAAGTAANATTCTCAGTGAGATCAATCGATCCTCNTCGATTTTAAGGGATATTTTCGATAATGNCTTCACTGGNATATATGTGGACGATCCAGAAATGCGCATCGAGATAAAGGATTATTTAAAAACCATTGCCCCAGACAAAGAATCCATTGTCANGTATTTCAAAAACAAAACCACTCCAATTTTCGACCATTTTGGNATCGAAAGACAAATCAAAACNTCATTTGGCAAAACTGTTTCAATGCANAAAGGCGCTTACTTGGTCATAGAACATACCGAGGCACTTCATGTAATNGATGTAAACAGTGGCAACCGTTCCAATAAGGCCAAGTCCCAGGAGCAAACTGCCTTGGANGTCAATTTAATTGCTGCAAGTGAAATTGCCAGACAATTGAGGTTGAGGGATATGGGAGGTATTATAGTAGTCGATTTCATCGATCTGAATACCAACGANAATCGAAAAAAATTATTTGAACATCTTCGCAGAGAGATGGAAAGTGACAGAACCAAACANAAAATTCTGCCGCCTTCACGATTTGGATTAATCCAAATCACACGTCAAAGGGTCCGCCCTGAGATGAGTATTAAAACNCGAGAGCCNAATCCCAACAAAAATGGTGAGGTTGAAGCTCCCATTGTTTTAACAGACAAAATCAACGCAGAACTCGACAAACTCGTCGAGCANAGGCACAACAAAAAAAAACAGTTGCATTTGCACCTTCACCCTTTTGTNGCTGCCTATTTAACCAGCGGTTTCCCCTCCATCCGGGTAAGCTGGTATTTTAAACACAAAAAGTGGGTACGNATTGTACCCCGTGATGCTTACCTTTATCTNGAGTTCCGTTTTTTGGATCAAAACAGAAAACTACTCCGAACCAGATAACCNAAAACCGCCTTGGTAACAGGGCGGTTTTATTTGTNNAATTTATAGATGATTCAATATNCTTTTAATTGGCTCAATTTCCTNNAGTATCCCAACCCTAANCTCCATTANANAAATACCAACCCAATTTNTTTGTTCTTAATNGTATCNNGNAATCGGACCACNTCATNTATNATAAATCCATNATNATAANGGAAACCNGTAAACCTAAACTNCGACTGATCCANAACGTNCAAATCAAAGCGAATGCAANATNACTCGAATTTTTTTTACAAATTTTTCGATGGCNTNANAATTACAGNAGTCCACCTTATCTATTGAGTTTAGTTGAATATACTATTCCTCTTGGANCAANATCCCTNAGTCCCATATNACAAATTTGCTNGTGCCTCAGGGNTAAAAAAAAGCAGGGACGTTATNNGNGGNNTTCANACTCANCCAAGAGNATCCTAACNAGCATATCATGAAAGNTTTTACTNACGGAGCTTTCCGAGNTATGAATNTCCACATGGGCATCAATCCAAAGAATCNNCATATTCCAGTTTTATTTATTATTGANATNAGAAATTGGAAGCATTTTCACACCACAGTCCCCACCTNANGTTGNTATTTTTTTGTNATCAGAGTGAGACAAAATANNCCTAAANTTTTCCNACTAATCCAAGATGGGTNAATNACACTTGGTGTTATTGATAGCGGTNTGGGGANCATCANACAGGGTAACGATTCAGGTNTCCTGTTCNTCAAAAATAGGCTGTTGNNCNTTTACACTAAATNCTATTTNGNAGNTAAAGCCAGANTAGTGNNATTTCGGGCTNAAAAAAAGNATNGGCCGATAGATTGAATCTNTNGTNGAGTTTTACGCTTNACAATTGGTTTTCTTTTTTCGGATATGGNNTTCNCTGTTAGTGCNNTTAATGATTTCTCATCTTTTGATTTATTGNCACTTTTGATCATAATATTGATTNNGANGTTTGAAGTTAGCCATTAATTAAATAAAAACTTATTAATTTTGATTCNAGANATGCTAGAGCAATCCTTCCCTNATAAAGAAATCCAACAAAANTTAGAACAGTATTGTGCTTNTCAAGAACGCTGCCATTTGGAGGTTTCTCAAAAACTAAAGGAATATGGAATCNATGGNAACCCNATGTATAGAATCATATCTCATTTGATTGAACAAAATTACCTTAATGANACACGTTTTGCAGAACACTTTGTCCGAGGAAAATTCAATATCAAAAAATGGGGTAAAAANNGACTANTAAGAGAACTAAAACAACGTAATATTTCAGACTGGAATATCAAAAATGCCNTGAAAGAAATTTCNGATANAGACTATTGGGAATGTGGTCAGGCCCTTGCAGANAAGTTNTGGAGGAGCAATGAAAATANACCATTGGTAGTGCAAAAAAAAAAGGTCTGGAATGCGATGCAATACCGCGGTTGGGAAACAGAATTAATCATGGAAAATATNCTCCGATTAGAGTATCAAAAAGAATAGCGAAGCCCCAATAAGCAGTTNCCTTTGGGCATTGGTACTAGGTTGGACTCCCAATATTCGGTGTTGAAAATATTGTTAAAATACAANCTTAATTGAAACTGGCTCAATNTCCATTGGATCGATAGATCNNNGACGGAGTAGNNATCTCTGGAGGNNCTCTCCACATATTTGAAAACAAAATTTCCACTGAAGTTTTNTNGAATCGGCATGAAGTAATTCCCAACTAAATGGTGTTTTANATCGTTGTTGATGGAATAACGGGAAAAATTATAACCACTGTTCTCAAGNNTATTTTCCANATANGAATAACTGATTTTGAANTNATGGNTAAATTTNTTGNNTTNAATAAGATGAATGAGTTCCAAATCAATTCCACTGGTATTTACTTGCTGGATGTTTTCTGCCTTAAAAGGNNNNGTATCNTCATTACTGTTTTTAACNTAGTCCACGAGGTTTTTGGCTTTTCGGCTNAACAATGCAACTGAAGCGNTAACTTTGGGATTAGAAAAACGGATGCCTATTTCGTTTGAGGTGGCTTCCTCTGGTTTAAGGTCTANATTCCCTAAAGTAGTTCTATCCGAATAATAAAGGTNGGTGAAAGTGGGGATACGGAAGGTCNNACCAGTATTGGCATANAGACGGAGTTTAGTNCTTATTTGCCAACCTAGATCAATCCCNGGGAANTTGTGTNTTCCAAAGTCAGAGAAATAGTTNGCTGCAATACCTGGGGTAATGTCTAATCTCTTTTCAAAAAGGTAGAAACGATGTTCTAAAAAGAANTTCATCATGGTACGGCTNCGATNGCCCAAATTGTTGCTGCGAATACTCACNCGGGAAATATCAAACCCCATTCCAGTCAAACCCCAAGGGGANGCAGNAGAGGCGTCAAAAGCNGCNCCTAGCTTGTTTGTCACNTGNANNTTCCTGTATATCTCAGGTTTATCACGGATGTATTCATACATGTCCTGTCCCCTGCGCCAATAGACTTTTGGTTTAAAAATCCAAGCNTTTTTGGAATGTCTTTGTGAAATGGAAATAAGGCTCGCCTGTGTCTCTTCATATTGATCTANTGCAGANGGTGAGGCATAGAANCCGTTNGCACCAAAATTACGCCCTGAATAGGTAGCTATGAGCTCTAANGGGGNCTTGTGAAGATTAAATNTTGACTTNANAAAATATTGGGTAAAGTCATANTCTGTATTGTNACGATAACCGTCAGAGGTNTTTTTGGAAATNAATCCCAGAATACTNTTTTTTTCTGTAGTGTTGCCNATAAAAATAGATCCNTTGGTTTGGTCATAGTTTCCGCTTTGCAAATCAAGNGNTAGGGTTTTAGGTGTATCTTTTTTGGTTACAATATTTATNGCGCCTGTAAAAGCATTTTGACCATAAGCTCTAGCAGCAGGTCCTTTGATGATTTCGATAAGTTCGATCATTTGAGGGGGNGGAAGAAAGTTTAGAGTATGATGCCCGGTTTGGGCGTCATCTAGTTTGATGCCATCAATGAGTAATAGGGTTTGATCAAAGGTGCCTCCACGAATATTGAGATCGGCCTGTNTNGCNCCTGCTCCCCTTCTTTTGATATCTACCCCAGCCACCTGTTGTAANAGATCTACCACATGGGTAACTCCGCTTTGACGAATTTGATCNGCGGTAATAACTTGAACGGTNTTGGAGTTTTGAGTTAGAGGGGTCTCTAAACGGTTAGAGGAAAGAATAATTTCCTTTAGCTTTTGAGTAGAAAGCGTATCAAGATCAGAATTATTCTGCGCACTTAAGAGGGTAGGAACAAAAAAAACAAAGCAAATAAGGGTTACCATTTAATTTTTTTTAATAGTTAAGACGAGTTTTTTGGAGTGAATTAATCCGCAAGCAGGATCAATTTATTATTTCTCATTTCAACAGTGCCAGAACTGATTTGAAACAATGTTGTATTGACGTCCTGCTTTTTGAACTTGTTTTGCAAGGAATCGTCTAAATCCATTTTTCCAGAAATGATTACGTTTCCCTCTTTGAGTGTGGAAACGATGGGAGCGTGATTATCGAGCATCTGAAATGACCCAGTAGTCCCAGGAACAATCACGGATTCAACCTCGCCACTGAATAAGGTGGCTTCAGGGGATACAATTTCTAAATGCATTATACTTCAGCTAACATTTTTTCACCGGCTTCAATAGCATCTTCTATGGTTCCTTTGAGGTTAAAGGCTGCTTCAGGAAGGTGATCTAACTCACCATTCATGATCATGTTGAACCCTTTTATTGTGTCTTTGATGTCTACTAATACTCCTGGTATTCCAGTAAACTGTTCTGCTACATGGAAAGGTTGAGAAAGGAAACGCTGCACCCTTCTGGCTCTAGATACAGCCAATTTGTCCTCTTCAGAAAGTTCTTCCATTCCAAGTATGGCAATTATATCTTGTAATTCTTTATAGCGCTGCAACAATTCTTTAACTCTTTGGGCGCAGTCGTAGTGATCTTCACCTAGTATATCGGACGTGAGAATCCTAGAAGTAGAATCCAAGGGATCAACCGCAGGATAAATACCAAGTTCAGCGATTTTACGAGACAATACTGTGGTAGCATCCAAGTGGGCAAATGTTGTTGCAGGTGCGGGATCCGTTAAGTCATCCGCAGGGACATATACTGCTTGAACTGAAGTAATGGATCCTTTTTTGGTAGAGGTAATTCTTTCTTGCATGGCCCCCATCTCTGTGGCAAGTGTAGGTTGATATCCTACCGCCGAGGGCATACGTCCCAGTAAGGCGGATACCTCGGAACCCGCTTGTGTGAATCGAAAGATATTGTCAACGAAAAAAAGCACATCTTTTCCCTGTCCGTCTCCAGCACCATCCCTAAAGTATTCTGCAATGGTCAAACCCGAAAGTGCCACTCGAGCTCTTGCTCCTGGAGGCTCATTCATCTGTCCGAATACAAATGTAGCTTTGGAATCGAGCATGGCTTTTTTGTCCACTTTAGTCAAGTCCCAACCACCTTCTTCCATGGAATGCAAAAATTCGTCTCCATATTTTATAATTCCTGACTCTAGCATCTCACGCAAGAGGTCATTCCCTTCTCTTGTCCTTTCTCCAACACCAGCAAATACAGATAGTCCACCGTGCCCCTTTGCAATGTTGTTAATTAATTCTTGAATGAGAACGGTTTTACCGACTCCAGCTCCTCCAAACAATCCAATCTTTCCTCCTTTGGCATAGGGCTCAATGAGATCAATAACTTTAATNCCAGTAAAAAGTACTTCGGTTGAGGTAGAAAGATCCTCAAAAGNAGGTGCCTGNCGGTGAATAGGTAACCCATCCTCTTTAGGTAAATTTCCCAATCCATCAATGGCATCTCCAATNACATTGAAAAGTCTTCCATAAACCTCCTCACCTATTGGCATTTNGATNGGGTTTCCAGTTGCCTTGGCCTCAGTTCCTCGACTCAGTCCATCCGTTGAATCCATGGAAACCGTTCTTACGGTGTTTTCTCCTATATGNGATTGTACTTCAAGCACTAATTGAGTNCCATCTGCTTTAGAAATTTCAAGGGAATCATATATTNTGGGNAGCGCATTGTCTTCCCCAAGGAATGTTACATCTACTACAGGACCAATNATTTGTGAAACTTTACCTGNTACTTGTGACATGGGTGANGATTTAATTTTTTAAAACCTTTTTTCAGTNAATANTTTAGTTGCAAATATAGGGNAATATCTAAAAGTTTAAGTGATGATATNGCAAAAAAAAAGGAGCCTAATTGGGCTCCTTTTTTNAAATAATTGATGTTATAAGTTAAAGCGAAGACCGGCGTAATATATTGTTCCTATTAGCCCTGCACCNGGAACAGAAACATAATTGTCTCCACCAATNTTATTTCCCCCAATCTCTAAAACNGATTTTAAATTCGGTATATTNTATGAAACTTTTGCATCAATTACNGTGTTTGCCTCAATTGTCCCATTAACATAAGANGATTGGTAATAATATTCTGAGTTATATCTTGCATTTGCTGAAAATAATAAATTCCCNTTNGTGTAAACAATTCCTCCTTTTAATCTTGTTTCCGGAGTATTCCACGATAGNACAAATGCATCTGATGATCTTACATTNTANTCTGTTTGATTATACTCATAAATAATATTTGCTGAAAGGTTATTTGATANAGAAAAAGTAGACTCGATATTGATCCCNGANGTATCAAANTTATCTTCGAAATTGGAGTCAACTTGAAAAGTATAATAACTATCAGCNGCCACNGCAGTTGCTGGAGTATNNAACACANCTGTCATCACAGGTACTCTNACAAATTTTCCCCCAATTTTATCAACATATTTACTTAAATATGCGCTGATGTCAAGAGTAAATTTNGGTGAATTATATCTATACCCTAACTCATATGATGTCACAACCTCAGCTTTCACATTNCCAAGCCCATCCGTTGCATCAGCACCTGATAAAATCTCAACCGCATTATCAATTACATATTTNCCAGTNAAAGTNTATGGATTTCCATTNTCTAAAAGTACAGTTTTATTAAATCTATCAATATTAGATTGAACTCCTCCTANAATTACACCAGAGCCAGTATTGTANCCTATAAACATGTCTTGGTTTGTCGGNTTTCTAAATCCTTGCTGAGCAGAAAATCTAATATTTTTANTTTCAGATAAATTTAATAGTAATGCAAGTTTAGGAGTTACATTTCCAACTTCCAATACCTCAACCTTGTCATATCTTAATGAAGTTGTNAAGGAAATAANATCATCAAAAAGATCAGTCTTTAACTGCGCNTAAGCACCAAATTGATTNTATTCAATTGGAGCATTNTCATCAGTATATAAAGTTCCACTTGTATTNAGGTCAAAACTTTTAAACTGGCCTCCAACAATTACATTTCCAAAGTCNAATTTATCCCCGAAATCATAGTCAACCTCAAAATTATAAACCTTTGAAATATCNTGTATTCTGGCNCCAGTTCCAAGATTGTCTGCAGTTAAACGTGTAGCAGATGCAACAGCGTTATTGAAGTCTGAGGTTCCNGGCTGNAGNAGTAATGGATCAGCTACGGCTCTTGCATTATTGTGAGCAAAAGCAGTTGAACCTCCAAAAAGATCATTAAAAGCNAGNGGTGTAGGATCTCCCCCNGTCATNACAGTTCCCATTATATGAGTTGAGATATCACCGAGTAAAGCACCAATACCNGGAAGTCCTGCAGGATATCCTTTGAATGCGGCTANAGTACCAAGATAGGTTTGTAAATATGGTGTTCCATANCCATCTAAAAGCCCATTAGGCATTGAGTTTGCNACAGCAGTTCCCATCAATAAACCAGCAACAGTATCCCCAGCATCTTCATGAGTATAGTATACTCGCGCATTTAATCCCCCCTTTTTGAAATCAAGTTTATGTTGTTGAACAACAACCTCATCAATATTGTACATCATTCCTCCAGTTGGAAGCATTGCTTTNCCTGTTCCAATNAGGGATTGTAAACTTATCTCAGTNAGACTGTCAGGACGAAAATGAATTGCAAAGTTTCCTTTNGTGTTGTATGTATCNGTTCCATAAAGGTCGGCAATTTTATATCCTGGTGAGGTGATTGGATCAAAATAATTTGGTGACAAATCACTAAAACCTGCCAAAGCNGGATTTCCAGCTATATNAGCCAATGCNCCAAAAATTGTAGATGTAGTAAAAGTTCTCTCACCTTCTGTATTAACGCCNTCATAATCTGAAAANTGAGTTTTATAATCANTATTTGGGTTNATACTTCTATCCGCATTNTAATGTCGATAATCTCCTGGAATCCANTCTGTCCCTTCTTTGTGNGCTATGGTAGCCTTTATTGCCCATTTATCAGANAGTTTTTTTGCAAGTCTAATACCAATATCAGTAAAACTATTTGACCCTGCGACATCTTGTTCTGTNACACCTGTCCTGTACATCACACTNATACCCTCATGNTCGAATGGATTTTTACTATTAATAAACATAATCCCTTTNTATGCNTCAGCTCCNTAGAGTGCAGANGCAGCACCGGGTAACANTTCTACGCTCTGAACATCTAATTGGTGCAANCCAATTAAGTTTCCGAATGCAAAACCAAATACNGGGGCTTGATTATTCATTCCATCTACTAGTGTTACTAGACCCTCATTATATACATCTGCAAAACCTCTAAGACTTACCTGATTNAAAACCAAGCCTGACTCGGTCATATTTATAGATCTNAAATTTCCTAATCCATTGAAAAAATCTGCTGATGGAGTATTTTCAATTTGTTTAACACTAAATTTTTCAACTGTAACAGGTGATTCAAAAATTCTCTCAGGAGTTCTTGACGCTGAAATAACNATTTCGTCCAANGCATCACTTCCTTGTNCAATTGAAAAATTCATATCANAATCAGNAGANGCAACCTCAATGGTTTTAGTCGTAAAACCAATATAACTTAGCTCNAAAATAATAGGAAATGATTCTTCTGTAATTAGGCTAAAATTTCCATCAAAATCGGTTGATACTCCTGAAAAAGTTCCTTTNATCACNACGTTAACACCTGGCANAGGTTCGTTGGTTTCTTCGTCGACGACAGACCCATTGATCGTTGTCTGGGCNTGAATAATACTTACTANCACGAGAGTNCTNAATAGCATTAATCTTTTAAACAGTGTTTTTGTTTTCATTAGGTTATTGTTTTANTTTTTATTATNGTACTTATNATTTTGGGGATATACAACACCCCTAGTCTTCAGTTTCGAGGCNAAATATACTACTTTTCGAATAAAACGGACTGCTTTTCTTNATGCCAAGCCTTATATTTTGGAGAGTANATNTNTTNTAAGTNACCCCTTTTAATCTTCAAAGTGGGTCATAATATTTTGNTATTTTCTGTNCACTNNTCCTTCNCCANAANGAGANTNGATATTTTTTTATNNTTNTNTANGNTCGCATNTATTTCTNCTNGTNTCTNTTCNAAAAAAAATTTGATTTNATNTTTGGGAAGTNATTTANCTATTTNTGATAATTNTGCTNNTGNAATANGTNGCGGANGTCCAAGGCCTGTTATACAGANTTCTTCNATAAGTTTTAAATCTGCAAAATAATTTTCTAAGGTCAGGGGTTCTATNAATTTTCCTTTGGAAGTCTTGAAACTATCCACGACCCCCNCCCTGAAATNTANAAATAATTGTCNTCGTCCAAGAAACCTTTATCNCNTGTATGCAACCATCNNTCTATAATTGTGGNATTTGTCATTTTTTCATTCTTGTAATAGCNATCCATTANAAAAGGACCTCTNATGAGAACCTCTTTGGTATTTTTATNAATTTTTGCCTCTACANCNCACTAGNGATCNTCCTANNGAATCTGATTTTTCAAAATCCTNNCCATCTNTATTGNGTNCAANTGGNNNAATTTTCGGTNATTCTGTAACNATTTGTAATATAAATTCCAATTTTTCTNAACCACAAGATNTGANAAAGAGGGATGGNTGCAGATCGANAAACAGTGNACCTAGNACGTATCAACCCNANATTCTTTTTTAGTTTTTTTTTAATCAACCCTGNAATCANAGGAAATTCAAGCAGGNTATCTAATTTCTTTNGTNGGACCTTTGCANGTNTTNCCAATTNGAACTTGGTCCATATCCTAGGCGCCNCNAAGAATACATGNGNTTGGATTTCCTTTNAATTNTTGGCAAAACTGTCAATAGACTCAACAAAAGAAAGTNTTCCTNCAAAGCNCATACATACNTGTTCTAATACTACTCTCTCNACAATATGATTTAGTGNNAGATAGNATATAAANTCATTATTTTCCAGAAAAATCAATTTTAAGGGGATTNACCNGNTCGNTTATAATTTTNGTTAAATCAAGTGCTNGATAAGNAAGTTCAACCCCTTTAGGATTANAANTGGTTCCTGNGGTAAATATAATGGTCCACAGGNCAGACAGTTTCNGTATNTAAGGTTTCTCTAATGGCTCATGTCGATTGATAANATNAAACNATTNTTCTNNTCTNTCNACCNCAGAAAATCCCTTGNAANNNGGAAAAGTAATTTGTGGGAGNTCNTNAGGNATTTTNCTNTTTATATTATNCNNGGTTTCTATTTTTCCAATAAATAATAGTNCTACATCCCCAAAATNAANNAGAAATTCTAACTCCTCTCCNTTGAGAGATGGAAAAAAAGGAACTGATAAATAACCNGACATCATAATGNCCAGATCNGCAATAACCCATTTCCTGCNGTTCNTANNNATGAGTNCTANATNTGNTTCNTCTNNNAGTNCTAATGACTTTAATCCTTTCGCTAATTTTCTNGNCATCTGCCCTGATTCGAGCCANGTATACTNNNCCCATTGATCGNNNAAAGGTTGTCTTAAAANAGGGCGATCATGAGNTTTTTNGTCCGACTCATAAAATTTAAAAGTCCACTNTTANTCATGATTGNATATTTTTATTGTTTCTTTCTTAAATAATGGAATAAACTCTTAAATCTAAAACTATTGAACTAGANCATTTGNNAATAATTAAAACAAATGCACNNAAANATNATTNAAAAAANCAAAGTCAATATGACAAACCTNTAANNAGANGATCACCTTTTAAANATATTTTTTCACTAAATTGTGTTATTNCGTAAAGTGAGTTNACGTGCATAATTCNAAATCNTTACCCCCATNTAATCAATGAAAAAGCTCTTTTACTACTTCATAAAGTANATTATTAAGTTAACCAGCTTATGTTATTTCAGAAAGATTCGNATTTACGGCCTTGAAAAAATTCCCAAANAAGGAGGAGTTCTCTTTTCTCCNAATCATCAAGGCGCATTTCTNGATCCTCTCTTAGTGGGGTGTAATATTCCCGCACAAGTTACTTCATTGACCCGAAGTGACGTTTTTGGCGGACCATTACAATGGTTTATGGATGCGCTAAATATGCTGCCTATTTACAGAATTAGAAACGGTTATTCGAATCTGAGAAAAAATGAAGCCATTTTTCAGCGATGTAAGAATCTACTCTCAAAAAACCAAATGATTATGATGTTTTCCGAGGCCTCTCATCATGATGAGTACTATTTACAGGCGCTGTCTAAGGGGAGCAGTCGTTTGGCTTTTGAAGCTCAAGAAAACTCCGACACCCCCGTTTACATTGTTCCAGTAGGAATAAATTACGGTCACCACAGAAATCCCTTTTGTGATCTTCATTTGGTTTTTGGTGAACCCATATTAATAAAGACCTTCACCAAAAAAAAAGGTGATAAACCAGAATTGATAAACCAGGTTAAAGAAAGCTTAAGGTTGGGGATGAAAAGATGCTTGTGGTTGCCAAATAATGATCAGTATTATAAAGATCGTAAAAAATTAATTCACGATGGAAATACCAAAAAGTCTTTTGAAGAAATTAAAAAAGGTATTGAAGATCAGAGTTTGGCCCCGAGAAATACTTTAAAAAAACAAAGCTGGAAAAAAATGATCGTAGGATTATTTTCGATACCTAACTTACCTCCCCTTTTGATCATAAAAAAAGTTTTAGGGCTATTTGAAGATATTGTTTTCTATAGCTCGATTAAAATGAGTGCAGGCATGATATTATTTGTTCTTTGGTGGATTATTATTTTCACAGCAAGCTATGCAATGTGGGGATCAAAAATTGGATTATTCACTACAATAAGTTGTATTTCCCTTCTATATGTTAGACAAATTCTATCAAATAAGTTTTCTTGATAGTTTTCTATTATAGTAATTTAGTTATATGCAATATTTTCGCTAATTAAATCCCAAAAAATTATTAATATAGTTTATTACTATGAAATATATAAAAATAATTGTAAAATATTATTTTACTAAATTATGCAAACGCAAATTAAGTGGAAACGACTTGCTATTAGAATTCAGTATAGAAAATCTCAAGCTTTAGCCCGCCATCAGGATGATTTTCGCTTTCAGTTCCATGAAGAATAACCCCTTTTGGATTAAGAATTGCGGTGGCAGGATAATTGATAAATTCTTGATCAAATGTTTCTGCTCTTTTAGGCTCTATATTACTTATTCCGTTGGAGGGGACCAGTCCTAAATAAACATTGGCAGAGTCACTTCTAAAAAGTCGATTGACATGATCGGTAATCCTAAACTTGTAACGATATGGCTTGTTTTCCTCGTCCAACTCTAAAATTCCACCATATATGAACTTACTTCTATTAATTTCATTGTTGTTTACTGTATTGTCAATGCTGTAATCAGTAAGTGGAAAACCAGTTTCGTATTTATACAAATAGAGACGGTCGGGAAATTGGGATTTGTTCATGTGATTGTATTGATTTTGATCAATGTATAAAATCAAATTGGCTTCATTAATCAACCATTGGTTCTCTCTCAGTTCATCTAGTAATTGATTTCCTTTACTGCTATGCTCAAATAGTTTCAAAGTAGAAAATAATCCATTACCAGTGAGGTACATGTGCTGAGAAGGGACGTTGCTTTGGCTGGCCAGTATTTCCTGATCAACTTGGCTGTTGAATATTTTTTTTTCAACCGTATTGAAGTATAGCCCAAAATTAATTAAAAAAGTTTTTGAGATTTTTTCTGTAGTATCATCTGATGTGTCATCAAGGGTGCCATTGATGTTGACCTCATCGTATTGATATTCAATAGTTATTCTCGCGCTATTGATGTCTAATATCATATACAAATCATCATCAAAGTTATCGGCTCTAATAATGAGGCCTCTAAAGTGTCTGGAGAAATTATCATTGTTGGAGAAAACTACTTCGCCTTCTTGGTCGAGTATTTTATCTTGAAAAAATTCTTTGTCAAGAGGTACTCTTATTCTTGGCGTTAAACGGGTTTCTACAATTTCACTCTCATCCACATCCTCAGTATTGGGATCGTCCTCTTCAAAATTAAACCGTAACTCTTCAAAATTAAGTTTATAGCGCTCGTCATGAAGTGTTTCTCCATAAAATCCACTTTTGAAGTAATCAGTATTGGAAAAAAATATTGAGTTTTTAGCAAAGTTTGTTGTGGGGTCATATTGCGACAAATAGTATTTAAGCTCATATACTTTCAAATTAAAAAATGTCTCCCTATTTCCATAAATGGAATCTATCTCATATGTTTTATTTTCATTATCATAGCTGCTACTATCTTGATCTAGATCATCCAAGACACCATCGCCGTCACTATCCTCACTCAATGGATTAAGATTAGATCGAGATTCCTCATAATCAGTTATACCATCGCCATCTGTATCACTTTCCCTATCCTCAGGGTCTAGGTCTAAAGCATCTATAACACCATCCCCATCTTTATCATTCTGATTATTGAAAAATGGTATTTCAAGATAAACTTGTGTTACGGTCTCCCTCTCATTTATTACACTTGGATTATCCAAATCTCCATCATCCTCTCTTATTTGAGAAAATTTACCAAAGATAGGGTTAGTAGAAGCTTCTAATCTTGCAGTAATGCTTGCCTCAGAAATCCCAAAACCAGGAATTTGGATTCTACCGAGTTGCGCGAACGGAAGGCCATCTGTTTGATAATAATTGACCTTTTTCTGAAAAGAATAAACAGGTGCGCTATATGATTTTGACTTGAGAGCTATAGGAAGAAGTACTTCGGATCCAGCAGAATGATACTCTTTGTCACATGATAAAACTTTTAGTGAAAACACCAAAAGAATCGCTAAACGACTAATTATCATATTAGAAGAGTACATACCTTATTTTAAAATATGATTAGTGTATAAATTGACTAGAGCGTCGTTTTTTTGCGATTCCTCAAAAATGAGGCCAGGAATTTTATTCTCTTTTAAATACTTTTCAATCGAGTTAGGCGTGTCTTGGTCAGCAATGACATATCCATCTGAAAAGTTTAAACTTAACTGCTCCAAACTTTCAAAATCTGCTTTTTTTAGCGGTTCAATCAATTCTTCAGGGATGTCATCAAAGGCTACTTTCTTATGAAATTGGTGAGATAAGACACCATCAAAGTCTTTGGCGTATACAGAGGTAACAATTTTACTGTTGGCAAAGATGGGTTCATCTTTGTAATAGGTGTTGAGATAAAGAGGGAAAAGACAAGTGAACCAACCGTGTAAATGAATTATGTCAGGCGACCAATTTAGTTTTTTGACGGTTTCAATTACCCCTTTAGTAAAGAAAATCATTCTTTCATCATTGTCCGGAAAAAGAGCTTGACTTTCATCTTTTAATATGGCTCTCCTTTTAAAATATTCTTCATTGTCAATAAAATAAACTTGCATTCTCTCTTTTGGGATAGAGGCTACTTTGATAATTAAAGGCATATCAACATCATTGATTACAAGATTCATTCCAGAAAGGCGAATCACTTCGTGGAGTTGATGTCTTCTCTCATTAATCAGCCCATATCTGGGCATAAAAATCCGTGTCTGACCACCATGATCATTAATGTTTTTTGGGATTTTGAAAGAATTTATAGCTTGGTTAGTCTGAGGAAGGTATGGAACCACTTCAGACGAAATATTTAGAACCTTTTTGTCTTTCATAAACTCTATATAATCGAGGGAAACAAAGTTTGGCGAAATTACGAAAATTAAACGGAATATGCTGAATTCTGTATCTTTACGGTTGTTAATTTTTTACTAAATGAAGGTTTTTCATACTTCCCAATCTTTGGTTGAACATTTATCAAAAGAAACTCGACCTATTGGCATGGTTCCTACCATGGGTGCGCTTCATTTAGGGCATTTATCTCTTATTGAAAGAGCGCTTAGTGAGAATCAGACGGTTTTGGTAAGTATTTTCATCAATCCCACGCAATTTGATAACAAAGCCGATCTTGAAAACTACCCCATCAACATTGAGACTGATTTGAAAAAAATTGAACAATTACCAGGAAAAATTTTTGTTTACACACCCAAAGTAAAAGACGTTTATGGGAATCTTGTGGCATCAAAATCTATTGACCTCGGAGGCCTAGACCAAGTTATGGAGGGGAAAAAAAGATCTGGTCATTTTCAGGGCGTAGCTACTGTGGTTGTACATTTCCTTAAAGTATTTACTCCTAACCATGCCTATTTTGGGGAGAAAGATTTTCAACAATTGCGCATCATAGAGCACATTACCCAATCACTGAAATTGAATACCGAAATAATTGGATGTCCAATAATTAGAGAAAGAGATGGACTTGCAATGAGCTCTCGAAATAATTTCTTGTCATCGGATCAACGAAAATTAGCTTCCAAAATATTTAAAGGACTGAAATTTGCAAAATCCAATGCTAAAAAGGAATCCTACAATACCTTAAAAAAAATGGTCATGGATTTCTTTGAAAAATACGATGAACTTAATCTGGATTATTTTACAATTGCTCATCCTAAAACACTTAAAGAAGTTGATTTGAAGGAACCTGTCGATTTGGGCCGAGGCTTTATTGCAGCCTATTTGGGAAAAATTAGGTTGATTGATAATTTGGATATGTCTTAAATCACTAAATTTACCGCGTGCTTGTAGAAGTAATAAAATCGAAAATCCACAGAGTCAAGGTAACCGATGCTGACCTAAGTTATATTGGTAGCATCACCATTGATAGAGACTTGATTGACGCCGCAAATTTAATTGTAGGTGAAAAAGTACAGGTAGTAAATATAAATAATGGTGAACGTTTAGAAACTTACATCATCGAGGGTAAAAGGGCAAGCGGGGAAGTTACCCTAAACGGTCCTGCGGCGAGGAAAGTTCAAAAAGGAGATATTGTGATTATAATCGGGTATGCACAGGTTGAGTATGAAAAGGCCAAGAATTTTAAGCCTACTTTTATTTTTCCTGACGAAAACACCAACCTTATAAATTAGAATATTGAAGAAAGTTTTTTCACTTTCAAAAAAAATAATTCCACTTTTCATTGGTATATTTTTTATTTATCTCAGTTACCAAAACACCACCCCCGAAGACCGCTCCAATATATTTAAGTACATAAAAAATGCAGATTATCGGTTTGTAATACTTTCTGCTTTTTTTGGCATCTTAAGTCATATTTCAAGAGCTGTACGTTGGCAATATCTTCTGGCACCGCTGGGCTATCGTCCAAAAACTATTAATTCAATTTTAGCAGTTTTGATTGGTTATTTCTCTAATCTAGGCATTCCTAGATCCGGTGAGTTATTCCGGGCCACCGCCATGGATCGATATGAGAATATACCTTTTCAAAAGGGATTTGGCACCGTCATTGCTGAACGAGTTGTTGACCTTGCCATATTGATGTCTTGCATCTTATTTGCATTGGGACTTCAATTTGATTTGATTATAAATTATTTGAACTTGAAAGAGCTCAATTTTTTTCAATTGGGCTTGAGCGTAGTCACCCTAACCCTTGGATTTTTCTTTATAAGAAAGTTTTTTCTTCAATCTTCCCATCCTATCAACAAAAAAATTAAACAGTTTTTTCAAGGCATTTGGGAAGGAATCATTTCTATAGCATTTATGAAAAAGAAAGGTCTCTTTATTGCGCATACTCTTTTTATTTGGCTAATGTACGTATTGATGTTTTGGATCATCAAGTTTTCTATCCCAGAAACAGTTAATCTTGAGGTTGACGCTTTGATCGCAGCTTTTGTGATAGGGGGATTGACCATTTCTGCAACCAATGGAGGCATTGGTATTTACCCCTATACTGTATCCTTGGTATTGATCGGTTTTGGAATTTCTAAAGAGTCCAGTCTAGCATTTGGCTGGATCATTTGGACTTGCCAAACGCTTATTATAGTGACTTTCGGTGCTCTGGCCTTTTTTATTTTACCTTTGATTAATCGCCAAAAATAAAATTTGTTTTTCATGGGATTCTATGAGTAAAATCAAAACCTCTTTCTTTTGCCAAAGCTGTGGGACTCAACACGCCCAATGGCAGGGCCAATGCAACTCTTGTAAACAATGGAATACATTAATTGAAGAAGTACTAGAAAAGCCAGATAAAAAAAATTGGAAAAGCGAAAAAAAGTCATGTGCTATTTCAAAACCCATCAAAATCAATGAGATAGAAATATCCTCTGAATCAAGAATAAATACAGGAGATGAGGAATTGAACCGTGTTTTGGGCGGAGGTATTATTCGAGGGTCCCTTATGCTTTTAGGAGGAGAACCTGGTATAGGAAAGTCTACCCTACTATTACAGATTGCTATGACTGTAGGGTGTAAAGTCCTTTACGTTTCTGGAGAGGAGAGCCAGCACCAGATCAAACTTCGCTCCGACCGAATGGATGCCTACTCAGAACAGTGTTATATACTGAGTGAAACAAAAACCCAAAATATATTTTCTCAAATTGAGGCCCTAACACCCGAACTGGTGATTGTTGATTCTGTACAGACCCTGTATACGAATTACATTGATAGCAGTCCAGGGAGTGTTTCTCAAATCAAAGAATGTACAGCAGAATTCATCAAATTTGCTAAAGAGACTAATGTGCCCGTTTTTTTGGTAGGACATATAACCAAGGACGGTCAAATTGCAGGTCCCAAAATATTGGAGCACATGGTAGATGTAGTCCTACATTTCGAGGGAGACCACAGTCATATCTACCGTATTTTGAGAACCCAAAAAAATCGCTTCGGTTCTACTTCTGAAATCGGTATTTACGAAATGCTATCTAAGGGATTGAAAGTGGTAAGCAACCCAAGTGAACTGCTAATCTCAGAAAAAGATGAAAAGCTTAGCGGCCATGCTATCGCCGCCACCGTTGAGGGAATTCGCCCTCTGATGATCGAAATTCAGGCATTGGTCAGTACTGCCGTTTATGGCACTCCACAAAGAACAACCTCAGGTTACAATACCAAAAGACTCAATATGCTTTTGGCTGTTTTGGAAAAAAGAGCAGGCTTTGCTCTGGGGACGAAGGATGTTTTCATCAATATTACAGGAGGGATCTCTCTCGCTGATCCAGCCATTGATTTGGCAGTTCTAGTTGCCATATTATCCAGTTACCACGATATAGATGTTTCAGAAAATTTTTGCTTTGCGGGGGAAGTAGGTTTATCAGGAGAAATCAGACCTGTTCCCAAAATAAAACAACGTATACAAGAGGCATCTAAACTGGGTTTTGACACCATAATGATCTCCAAATTTGCAAAATTTGGCAAACAAAATGAATCTATCAAAGTACTTCCTGTATCCAAAATTGAAGCACTAATCTCAGCGCTTTTTGGCTGAAAACTCTCCCCATTTCCATTATAAAATGTAAATTTAATTGATCAAAAATCAATTCAATGGAGAAAGTAATTAAGAATTTTTTGGCAGAAGTCAACAAAAAAAATCAAAATGAACCTGAGTTTATGCAGGCGGTAACCGAAGTCGCTGAAACGGTAATTCCATATATTGTGAAAAATAACGTTTACTATGGTCAAAATATCTTACTGAGAATGGTAGAACCCGAAAGGGTGGTCTCCTTCCGTGTTGCTTGGATTGACGATCAAGAGGAAATTCAAGTGAACCGAGGCTTCAGAATAGAGATGAATTCTGCAATTGGGCCCTACAAAGGAGGCTTGCGTTTTCATCCTAGTGTCAACCTAAGTGTTCTTAAATTTTTAGCCTTCGAACAAATCTTCAAAAACAGTTTGACTACCCTTCCAATGGGGGGAGGAAAAGGGGGATCGGATTTTGATCCCAAAGGAAGAACTGATACCGAAGTAATGCGTTTTTGTCAAAGTTTTATGACGGAATTGTTCCGTCATATTGGTCCGAATCGCGATATTCCTGCTGGTGATATTGGTGTAGGGAGTAGAGAAATTGGTTATATGTTCGGTCAATACAAAAGACTGAAAAATGAGTTTACGGGGGTATTGACTGGCAAAGGAATCTCATGGGGAGGATCATTAATAAGACCAGAGGCTACTGGCTACGGTGTAGTTTATTTTGTTAAAAAAATGATGGAACATAATGGGGGAGGATTAAAAGGTAAGAAAGTAGTAATATCTGGGAGTGGAAATGTAGCGCAATATGCTGCCGAAAAGACTTTTCAATTGGGAGCTAAAGTTTTGACACTATCGGATTCCTCTGGATACATTTTCGATGACCAAGGTATTGATGAGGAAAAATTAGCCCACATTATGGAGCTTAAAAATATAAAAAGAGCCCGCATCAGTGCTTATCTCGAAAAATACCCTAAAGCGAAATTTGTAGCTGGTAAAACACCTTGGGAGGTGTCATGTGAAGTTGCACTTCCTTGTGCTACCCAAAATGAATTAAAAGAAAATGATGCATCCTTATTAATCAAAAATGGCTGTGTCTGTGTGGGTGAAGGAGCCAATATGCCCTCCACTCCAGAAGCCATTCATCAATTCACTAACCACAAAATACTTTACGCTCCGGGTAAAGCTTCCAATGCGGGAGGTGTTGCCGTTTCAGGATTAGAAATGGCACAAAATTCATTACGCTACAATTGGTCTAGAGAAGAAGTCGATACTAAATTACAATCCATCATGGCCGATATTCACCAATCCTGCTTGGATTTTGGAAAAGAAGATGGCTACATTAATTATGTTAAAGGAGCCAATATTGCTGGATTTGTAAAAGTAGCCGATGCCATGCTTGCTCAAGGAGTGGTCTAAATCTACTACTGCCAAACATGTTGATTGAAACCAATGCCGTTGTACTTAGCTCTCTAAAATATGGAGATTCCAGTCTAATCGCTCGCTGCTATTGTAAAAAGTTAGGATTAAAGTCATTTTTGCTCAAAGGCATACTTTCCTCCAAAAAAGGGGCCTTAAAAAAATCCCTCTTTCAACCCCTAAACATCATTAGTCTGATTACACAGGTAAAAAATGAAAACCATGAGAGGCTTGAATTTATTAAGGAAGCAAAAGTCTATTTCCCTTTGGTGGAGATTCCCTCAGATATCAAGAAAAATGCTATCACTATTTTCTTATCAGAAGTATTGACAAAAGTAATTTCAGAGGATGGCGCACCCAATAACAGTTTATATCATTTCATCGAAAAATACGTTATTCATTTGGAGGTAAAAGAATTTTCCCCCCTATTTCATTTAAAGTTTGTGCTAGAACTCACCAATCATCTCGGCTTTTATCCAAATCAGTTGAATTTGAAAGAGGATTTTTTTGATTTGGAAAATGGATGCTTTTGTTGTAGCTGTACCTCCAAATATGTGATTGAAGGTGAGTCGGTAAATGCTTTAAAAAAATTACTTGGCACTAATTTTGAAGATTTAGCTCAAATAACTTTGTCAAACACATTGAGATCAAAGGTGTTGAGCATATTGATAGATTATTTTAATTTACATTTACAAGGTTTTGGAAAAATAAAATCAGTCGATATACTCCATGAAATTTTTCTGTAGAAATTGTTTTCTTGTTTTATTTACATTTCTCACATTCTGCGATAATCTGTTGGGTCAGGAGGTTTGGGTAGAGGATATTGTTACAGGGGACCCTCTAGAAAGTGTAATTATTTTCACAGAAAATGGCATTCATAATATTACAACTAATGCATTGGGGAGGGCCTCACTCAAGAATTTTCCAGACCAAGGACGAATCAGATTAAATTTATTGGGGTACAAACCCTTGATGATATCTATACTTGAGGTATTGGAAGGGAAAAAAATAATCCAAATGACTTCGGAAGGTGAAGTTTTGGAGGAAGTGCTTCTATCCGTAGCTCGTTCCCAGTCGACGAGAGACAAAATTGCAGAACAAGTGGGAATTATCTCACAAAAAGAAATTGAAATAGAAGCAGTAGCTACAGGAGCGGAACTTTTAGAAATCAATCCAAATATAAGAATTCAAAAATCACAAGGAGGAGGGGGGAGCCCAGTTTTGAGAGGCTTTGAGGCCAATCGAGTATTAATTGTCGTCGATGGAGTAAGAATGAATAACTCTATTTACAGGTCTGGTCATTTACAAAATGCCATTACCATTGACCCCCGCAATATTGATAGAGTTGAGGTCACTTTTGGGTCTTCCTCGGTTGGATACGGTTCCGATGCACTAGGGGGGGTAATCCACTACTATACCAAGTCTCCTAAATTGAACAGTAAGACAGCTATCCAATCAGAATTCTCATCCAATTTTAATAGTGCCAACCTCTCTTTCATAAATAATGTCAGTACAGCTATGAGCTATAAAAATTGGGGCAGTCTAACCAGTGTATCCTATTCTAGTTTTGGTGATATCAAAATTGGCGAAAACAGGAAGCATGGTTTCTCGGATTGGGGATTAACCCCTTATCAATCCCTAAACAGTAGGAATGAATACAAAGTCAATCCAACTACGAACTCTAGACCTACAATCCAAAAAAATACCGCTTATGACCAATTAGATATTTTTCAAAAATTCTTGGTTCGTCTTCCTCGCGACATATTTTTAAATTTAAACCTCCAATACTCAGAGTCATCAGATATAGATAGGTACGATAAATTGGTGGAGGAGCGCAATAGTAGTTTGCGGTTTAGCGAATGGTATTACGGCCCTCAAAAGAGATTTTTTCTCTCCCCTCAACTGAAGTTTTTTATGGGTAAAAATTGGCTGAAAAAAGGAACGCTAACGGCTGCCTATCAAAATGTGGAGGAGTCCAGAATCAATCGAAAGTTTGGAAGTCTAACTCGTTCCCACCAAATTGAAAAAGTAGATATTTTTAGTATCAATGCAGACTTTTACGGAAATATAGCGGAGGGGAATTCTGTATCTTATGGTTTGGAATGGACCCATAACAAAATTCGATCAGAAGGTTTTTCACTTGATCTAGTGCTTGATTCAGATAATATAATTGGCTACAGCAACCGAACGATGATCCCTTCAAGATACCCCAACGAAGGGAGTAGCGCTTCGAGTTTTGCTGGTTATTTGAATTGGATTTACAGGGCAAATGAAAATTTGATACTTAATGGAGGGCTAAGGCTAACAGGATCGAAAATCAGTGCAAGGTGGAATGATACCGCACAGGTTGACAAACTTCTTTCCACTTTAAATCTTCAATCAAAGGCGTTGACTTATACATTGGCAATGACCTATCGACCCAACCAAAAATGGCAAATCAATAGTTTAATTTCCAGTGGATTTAGAAATCCCAACATAGATGATATTGGAAAAATTCGTGAGAACAATGGTTTTTTATTAATGCCCAATTCCTTTTTAAAACCTGAATATGCTTATACTTTTGAATTGGGTATCAAGCGTATCTCCCCTAACAAAATCAATTTTATCGACCTAAGGCCTTTTATAACATTGGTATCTAGACATATTGTAAGGTCTGATTTTATTGTTTTCACCGATACCACGACCATCGATGAAAAAACTATCTTATACAACGGGGAGGAGGTCATTACACAAGCCAATAAAAATTTGGGAAACCGTTTTATATATGGGGGGTCCCTTCAGGGCAAATGGCCACTGAGTAAATCCTTTGAAATCATTGGAGGAATTACCTACACTAGGGCTGACCAGAATCAGGATTATGGTCCCATGCCTTCCATCTCACCATTATTTGGAACCTTTACCGTTTCTAATGAAATTAGTAACTTGAAAACCTTACTGATTTGGAAATTCAGTCAAAGAAAATATCCTAACCAATACAGTTTGGGAGGTGAGGATGGATTGAATGAAACTCCATTAGTAAATCCTGAAGCCATCAATGAAATAGATCGTTATTACGGTATGCCCTCATGGAATATATGGTCGATTTTATCCCAATATCAGTTCAGAAAAAATATTGTTTTCAATGTTGGACTTAAAAATATTTTTGATTTGCATTACAGAACATTTGCTTCAGGCATCTCGGCAGAAGGGAGAAGTTTACAGTTAGGAGTAAAGGTTAAAATCTAAAATCTCTTTTTTTTACCTAAAATCCTTAATTTCGCATCTTTATCAAACGCGGCCTAACATGGTTTTTAAGGAGTATAAAGGACTGGATTTACCCTCAATTTCTTCGGAGATACTTGACTATTGGGAAGCGCACGAGGTTTTTAATAAAAGTATTTTAGAAAGAGAAAATCATCCTCCATACATTTTTTATGAAGGTCCTCCGTCAGCTAATGGAATGCCCGGGATTCACCACGTTATGGCACGTACGATAAAAGATATTTTTTGTCGATACAAAACTCAAAAGGGTTTTAAAGTAAATCGAAAAGCAGGCTGGGATACCCACGGACTTCCTGTTGAGTTGGGTGTTGAAAAAACATTGGGGATAACCAAAGATGCCATAGGTAAATCTATCTCAGTAGAGGAATACAACACCGCTTGTAAAGAAGCGGTAATGAAATTCACCAATGTTTGGAACGTCCTGACCCAAAAAATGGGTTACTGGGTAGACATTGACGACCCCTATTTGACCTATACCTCTAAATACATGGAAACGGTGTGGTGGCTGATCAAACAAATACACGAGAAAGGACTCTTATATAAAGGATATACCATTCAACCCTATTCTCCGATGGCGGGAACTGGGCTGAGCTCACACGAGTTGAACCAACCTGGTACCTACCAAGATGTTAACGAAACCACTGTTACAGCGCAGTTCAAAACCAAGGAAGATTCGTTGCCTAATTCACTGAAGGGCTCTGTACCGCTTTATCTTTTGGCATGGACCACTACCCCTTGGACGCTGCCTTCCAATACCGCTCTGTCCGTAGGTCCCAAAATTGACTATGTTGTAGTTCGCACCTTCAACCAATATACATTTAAACCCATACGTGTAATCTTAGCAAAGGCTTTAGTGGGCAAACAATTCTATGGAAAATACGAAGAAGTCGGAACAATTTCAGATTTAGATAATTACTCTGAAGGGGCCAAAAAAATTCCTTTTTTCATCGAGAAGGAAATGAAAGGAACCAACCTCACCGACCTTCGTTATGAAAAAATATGGCATGAAGCTCCCTTACCCGTTGATAATCCTGAAAATGCTTACAGGGTAATTTTAGGAGATTTCGTAACCACTGAGGACGGAACAGGAATTGTGCACACCTCCCCTACTTTTGGTGCAGACGATGCCAAAGTCGCAAAGGAAGCTTCGCCCGAAGTGCCTCCACTTCTGATTTTAGACGAAAACAATAATAAGGTTCCATTGGTTGATTTACAAGGTAAATTCCGCCCAGAAATGGGAAGCCTAGCAGGGCAATACGTCAAAAACGAATACTACGAACAAGGCAAAGCTCCCGAAAAATCCGTTGATATACAAATTGCCATAAGGCTTAAGGATGAGAATGCTGCTTTTAAGGTAGAGAAATATGTTCACTCCTATCCCAACTGCTGGAGAACAGACAAGCCCATCCTCTACTATCCCCTTGACTCTTGGTTCATCAAAGTCACAGAAGTTAGAAATCGACTTAACGCCTTGAATGATGAAATCAACTGGAAACCAAAGGCCACAGGTGAAGGGCGTTTTGGCAATTGGCTCGCCAATGCTAATGATTGGAACCTCTCCAGATCACGTTTTTGGGGCATCCCACTACCAGTGTGGAGGACAGTAGAAGGCAAGGAAACCAAAGTCATTGGTTCACTAGCAGAGTTGTTCGAGGAAATCGAAAAGTCCATTGAGCAAGGACATATGGCTTCCAACCCCCTTTCAGGTTTTGAAGTGGGGAATATGAGCGATTCTAATTATGAAAAGGTGGATCTTCACAAACATATTGTAGATAATATTGTATTGACATCGGCACAAGGAACTATCATGCATCGTGAAAAGGATTTGATCGACGTATGGTTTGACTCTGGTTCTATGCCCTACGCACAATGGCACTACCCCTTTGAAAATAAAGATAAAATTGACGGAGGGACTGCCTTTCCAGCGGACTATATCGCCGAGGGGATGGATCAGACTCGAGGGTGGTTTTACACCCTTCATACCATCAGTACATTGGTCTTTGATTCCATTTCCTACAAAAACGTTATATCCAACGGACTGGTTTTGGACAAAAACGGTCAGAAAATGTCCAAACGTTTGGGCAATGCGATAGATCCATTTGAAACCATTGACCAATATGGTGCAGATGCTACTCGATGGTATATGATTTCCAATGCCAATCCTTGGGACAACCTCAAATTTGATTTGGAAGGTGTAGGCGAAGTCCAGCGAAAGTTTTTTGGCACTTTACACAATACTTATTCTTTTTTTAGCCTCTATGCTAATATTGATGATTTTAAAAATACAGAGGCTCCTATACCTTTAGCCGAACGCGCCGAATTAGACCGTTGGATTTTATCGGAATTAAACAGTCTTATAGGAAAAGTTGACGCTTTTTATGAGGATTATGAGCCCACCAAGGCCAGCCGTGCCATCTCCGAGTTTGTTCAAGAGAAACTGAGCAATTGGTATGTGAGATTGTGTAGAAGACGCTTTTGGAAAGGAGAATATCAAAAAAATAAGATCGCTGCCTATCAAACCCTTTGGGAGTGCCTGCTCAAGATAACCCAATTGGCTGCGCCTATTGCTCCATTTTACTGTGACCGTTTGTACCAAGATTTGACCGAAAATACGGTAAGCGATAAATCCATATCGGTCCACTTATCCATTTTTCCAACGGTCAATGGCAAGTCTATCGACTCTGCACTGGAAAACCGCATCAACAAAGCAAGAAACATCACTTCCTTGGCCCTTTCGCTAAGGAAAAAAAAGCAAATAAGAGTAAGACAGCCCCTTCAAACTTTAATGATTGCAGCCAACAGCCCAGAGGAAAAAATTGAGATTGAAAAGATACAAGAACAGGTACGCTCCGAAATCAATGTCAAATCCATAGAATTGATCAATGACGACAGTAATATTTTAGTGAAGGAGATCAAACCCAACTTCAAAGTGCTTGGGCCCCGATTCGGAAAAGAAATCGGAACTGTGTTAGGAGAGATCAGTCGTTTTGGAGAGAATGAAATAAAGACCTTGGAGCAGGAAGGAAAAATTAACATTCCTCTTAATGAAAAAAATATTATTTTAGACCTGAGTGAGGTCGTAATTACCTCCAAAGATATCGAAGGGTGGCTTGTTGCTCATGATAATGGTTTGACTGTAGCCTTGGATATTTCCCTTACAGAAGATTTGATAGACGAGGGGATTGCGAGAGAGTTGGTCAATCGGATTCAAAACATCAGAAAGAACAATGGTCTAAAAGTTACTGATAAAATTGATATTAGCTTTTTGGCTGATGAAAGTTTAAAAGAGAAAATTGATAAAAACAAAAAGTACATTTGCTTGGAAACCTTAGGAGAAAAAATTGATTTTCCACACAAAATGAATGAAGGTACCGAAGTTGTATTTGATGATATTAAAACACAAATAACCATTAAAAAGATTTAAGATGGCTAAAGAAACAAAAGCACGATATTCTGATGAAGAGTTGGATAATTTTAGAAAATTGATTGACGAAAAGATCAAAAAGGCGCAAGCAGACTTGGAACTGCTCCGGAGTGCTTATATGAATGATGGCAATAATGGAACAGACGACACGTCTCCCACTTTTAAGGCGTTTGAGGAAGGTTCTGAAACCATGTCCAAGGAGGCGAACACGCAATTAGCCATCCGTCAAGAAAAGTTTATTCGCGATCTCAGAAACGCAATGATTCGCATAGAGAATAAAACCTATGGTGTATGTCGTGTGACTGGGAAATTAATCAATAAGAAAAGACTTTTATTGGTGCCCCACGCAACTTTGAGTATAGAGGCCAAAAATATGCAAAAATAGCAATTGAAATTTAAGGTCTCTAATATCAATCTGTTAACAGCCATTGTGATCATACTTTGCTTGCTGTTGATTGATCAGGCATCAAAGTTTTTCATCAAACTGAGTTATCCGCTTTCAATATATGGCAATAGTGCCATCATAGATTGGGGGTTTTTCAAACTGCTATTTGTTGAAAACAAGGGGATGGCTATGGGAACAAAACTCAATGATATTCTTCCATTTTTAACGGATAAAGGGGCAAAGCTGGTCTTAACCCTATTCCGTTTATTGGCTATTGTAGGAATTGGCTATTGGTTGTGGGATAATATAAGGAAACAGACCTCCAACCTCTTTCGCTTGGCCCTTTGTCTTATTTTTGCTGGGGCTTTAGGTAACATCATCGACTCCGTTTTTTATGGGGTGATCTTTTCCCACAGCTATGGACAGATAGCTACACTCTTCCCTGAGGGAGGTGGCTATGCCCCTATCTTTCAGGGTAATGTGGTGGACATGCTGCAATTTCCTTTGGTAAGCTGGAATTGGCCACAATGGATGCCTTGGGTAGGAGGAGAATCCTACACCTTTTTTCAATATGTTTTTAATATCGCCGACTCCGCTATTAGCATTGGTGTTGGGATTATGATCTTTTTTAATAAAAAGATTTTTGGGTAAGGGTGATGACTAGTGAGTTAAAAAGCAAAGTATTCTTTTTCGCAATTATTCCATGTCTATTATTATAAAATTCTGTCTGATCATATAAAGGAACAACAGCTTTTAATATTAATTTTTCATTGTTAATTGCCCGCACTTCATCAATCATAATGTTGAAAGCTTAAAATAATATTTAAATTCCAATTATAGACATCACAATACATAACTACTATTCAAAAGCAAACGGTATATTATTTACTCATAATTCATTGAAATGCAAATTTCAATTAAAAACCATTATTGTCTCTGACATAACCTAACGTCTGGCCTCAAGGTTTTAGATTAAGAGTACCCATTCGAATGCGCCCTTTTCAACGGCTCTTTAAAATCAACTTCAATATTTTCAGTTACAAATGCTATTTCAACTCTCATCGGCTTGAGGTATTGGTAAGAAGATGATAGCCTTTACTACATTTTGAACTTACCTGTTACTTTAAAGCAAAAGCAATATTAGATTCCCCTGAAATCGGTTCTCCATAGTCATTTACAGAGTTCAGGAATTTGAACTGAAATCAAAAAATACTTTGGTAAAAGGCTATCGTTTTTTTTCATTTTCAACATAAATGATTGTATATGCGTATTTCATCTTTTTGATTTAAATGTTAGAATAAGTTTATATCCCCCTATTTGCGTAAAAGGGTAATAAATCATTTTTTTCTTATTCTCCTAATCAAAAGGCAGGTAAAATCAACCCCTAAATATAGATTACCGATAGAAAAATTAGTTCCGCTCTAAAGGGAAAATCTAAATTCAGTAAATTGGTCAAAGCAACCAAAACAAATACGAGTGTAATCCCATTATTAAAATTTAGTCTCATATTTATCTATGCTTTGTCTTGAGGGGTAAATTACTTATTCATTTTGCTTATTACATACATGAGTCTTTAGTATTATCAGTAACTCATCTTTTGTCGATTTCAATTCCAAAATTATTTACCAAAATACTGTATAATCATTGTCACTTATAATATCTCGAGCGGAGTAAACTAAAAACAATAATATTGAAAAACGTTATCCTTACACCCTTTTATTGCATTTGAAATACCAAATAAAATCGAGATCTCATCTAAATAGTGTGATTTAAGAATAATTAATCAAAAAGTATAGACTTCCTTCGGAGTAATTGCAAAATCCAAGGCAATATCATGGGCATCTACATCCTCAATTTTGGTAACGGGATCAAAAAAAGAGAGGCCGATCCTAAGAGTGCTATTAGAACATTGCGCTAGAAAACGATCATAATAGCCCTTGCCATATCCAACGCGATGACCCTCGCGATCGAAGGTCAAAAGTGGAACAAAAACTACCTCAATTTGTTGAGCCATGATGGGAATCCCATATACAGGCTCGGGTATACCCCAGCGATTGATTTTCAAAGGGGTTTGATCAGTGAGTAAGAAATGTTCCAAAATATAGCCCTCAGCGATCTTTGGGACAACTGGCTGTTTGTCTTTGCCCTGTAATACGGAAAGCAGATAGGAAGTATCTACTTCTTTATTTTTTTCGGCCGTCATGAACAAATGATATACGGAATAATCCCATAAGTCCAAAGACAAACAACGGTTGGAAATTTCAATACTCCAATCCTCGATTCTCGATTCCGTTAAGGATTCTCTGCGCTCCCGGTATTCCTTTCTTAAAGCTGATTTAGTATTCAATTAATTTTAATTTTTTATTCTAAAATTAAGCATATTTATGCATCCTCCTCATCAAGATGTTTTTTTCTAATGCCTAGAGAAAATCGTAACTTCGTAATATGGAACAACCGCCCATTGCGATTCAGTTCAAAACACTACCCTCCGATCCTGGAGTGTATCAGTATTTTGATAAAAATGACACGGTGATCTATGTAGGTAAAGCCAAAAACCTCAAGCGCAGGGTAACTTCCTATTTTACAAAAGTTCACGACAACGCAAAAACCCGAATACTGGTAAAAAAAATCCACCGTATGGAGCATATAGTTGTCCCTACAGAAGTTGACGCACTTTTATTGGAAAATAATCTCATCAAGAAATACCGTCCTCGGTACAATATCCTTTTAAAGGACGACAAAACTTATCCTTGGATTTGCATCAAGAAAGAACCTTTCCCGAGGGTCTTTAGCACACGTAAAGTCATCCGAGATGGGTCGAGCTATTTTGGGCCCTATCCAAATGTAAAAACGGTTTATACCTTACTCGAACTCATTCGAGGACTTTATCCTATTCGCACATGCAACTTCGATCTCTGTGCAGAAAAAGTGCAAAAACAGTCTTATAAGGTGTGTCTGGAATACCATATTGGTAATTGTATGGCTCCTTGCGAGGCGAAAGTGAGTGAACAAGATTATGACCAAAACATTGTAGCAATACGAGATATCATCAAAGGGAATTTCCTAAGCTCAATAAACCAGTTCAAAAGTCAAATGGAGGAATATGCCAACGCAATGAAATTTGAAAGTGCACATGAGATCAAGGAAAAACTTGAGTCTTTGGAAAACTACCAAGCCAAATCTACTGTTGTGAGCCCCAAAATCACCAATGTGGATGTTTTTACCATCATATCCGATGAAAGCTATGGTTATGTCAACTTTTTCCAGGTAGCCTTTGGCTCCATCATAATGTCCCATACAGTGGAAATCAAAAAAAAACTAGAGGAAAACGATGCCGAGATGTTGCCCTTAGCCATCGTCGGCTTACGTCAGCGTTTCAATTCCCAATCCAAAGAAATATATGTCCCTTTTAAAATAGACTTGGGCCCAAATATTAAAGTGACCATTCCCAAACTCGGCGATAAAAAGAAGCTAGTAGAATTATCTCAAAGAAATGCCAAGTTTTTCCGCTTAGAGCGCTTTAAACAAATGAAAATCGTTGACCCCGAACGCCATGTAAAGCGTTTGATGAACCAAATGAAAACCGACCTCCGCCTCCATCAGGAACCCACTCATATCGAGTGCTTTGACAATTCCAATATCCAAGGATCGAATCCTACTGCAGCCTGTGTAGTGTTTAGAAATGGTAAACCCTTTAAGAAAGACTACCGTCATTTTAAGATCAAAACCGTGGAAGGTCCCGATGATTTTGCCTCCATGGAAGAAGTCGTACACCGACGCTACAAACGCCTGTCTGACGAGGGGCAATCCCTACCCCAGTTGATCGTAATCGATGGTGGGAAAGGACAGCTTTCTTCGGCTGTAAAAAGTTTGGATCGACTGGGACTTCGAGGTCAAATTGCCATCATAGGTATTGCCAAAAGACTGGAGGAAATCTACTATCCTGGAGACAGTATTCCCATGCATCTGAATAAAAAATCGGAAACTTTGAAAATCATTCAACAGTTACGTAATGAGGCACACCGCTTTGGATTGACCCTTCACCGTAAAATTCGCTCTAAGAGTGCGCTGAAATCACCTTTGGATGGTGTGGAAGGGATCGGCCCAAAGACCAAAGAACTATTACTCAAGGAATTTAAATCCCTGAAAAGGATCAAATCCGCTCCAAGAGCAGCTATCATTCAACTGTTGGGCAATGTTAAAGGTGTTAAAATTTATCAAAAGTTACAGCGACTTTGATTTACTTTTAGACTTCTTAACAGTGAAAAAACGGTTTAACAATCATTTACTTAATTTTGCCTTATGGTGCTACCAAATAAAAAACAGCTACTTATCCTTTTTATAAGCAGTATAAGTACGCTTAATTTTGCTCAACCCCCTGCTAAAGTTGACGTACCTGAGGTTAAACTGCCCTTCAAGGCAGGTGAATGGTTTAAATTCAGAATCCATTACGGTATTTTCAATGCAAGTTATGCCACCTTAGGTCTAACCAAAGATACAGTAAAAAATAAAGCTGTTTTACATGCCAAGGGTTATGGAACGACAACAGGACTGGCTCGGTGGTTTTTTAAAGTAGAGGATCATTACGATACCTATTTTGATGAAAAAAAAGTCATTCCCTATCGATTTGTGAGGGATATATATGAAGGGGGATATACCAAAAATTTAGAAATTAATTTTGATCACGATCAAAATTTAGCTCACGTAAATGATAAGAAACACCAAAAAAAAGAGTCTTTCTTAATTGCTGAAAATGCCCAAGATTTGATTTCTGCTTTTTACTACCTTCGCGCCTTCTTCCCAAAGGATAAACTGACAATCAATGAAACTTTTGGCATCAACATGTTTTTTGATAAAGAAAACTATATTTTTAAAATGAAATACGTGGGAAAAGAAATCCTCCCTACCAAATTTGGTAAAATTAAATGTATGAAGTTTAGGCCTTACGTTCAATCAGGAAGGGTATTTAGGGAAAAAGAAAGTGTAACAATATGGATTACGGACGACTTTAATAAAATTCCTATCAGACTTCAAGCCGAATTAGCAATTGGTTCAATTAAGGTGGATTTGGATCAATTCAAAAATCTAAATGCCCCTTTCAATATCCAGTATAATTGAAGCTTTCCTGTTGTTTATTACTCTTTGAATAACTTTTTGTTAAATCACTTGTGATTCAATGTACAAAGCAGCAAATTTGCATTAAACAAAAAAGTATTCGTAAACCTATGAATAAGGTTTTTGTCAAACTATACCTATTGGCCGTTGTTGTTTTGCTTCCGTCATGTGAATCCAACAACTCTCATGTTATAGATGAAACCACTGAAACTAAAGCGGAAATCAAACTTAAAAATCTGAAATACGGTTATGACTTGGATCAATTCAGAATCGTAAAGAAAAAAATCAGAAGGGGAGATACATTTAGTTCGATTTTAGAGGATAATGGAATTAACTATCCGGAGGTTTACAATATTCTACAAAACATCAAAAATAAAGTAAGTGTCAAGCGTTTGGTGACTGGTAAAACTTACAAACTTCTTTATACAAAAGACAGTATTGCATCACCAAAAGCCTTTATCTATGAACCTGAAATGGAGAGCTACAATGTAATTCAGCTTAGGGACAGTATATATGGTAAAAAGGTTACCAAGCCCATCAAGGTTATGCTTAAAGAAGGAAACGGACTAATCGAAAATTCGCTCTACGAGACCATGGCCAATAGCGGATTAAACGATCAATTGACATATTATTTGGCGGATGTCTATGCTTGGAATATAGATTTTTACCGCCTGCACAAGGGGGATCGATTTAAGGTGATCTACACCGAAAAATTTGTAGATGATTCGGTTTCCATTGGTGTAGAGCGTATAAAAGCGGCTATATTTCAACATGCTGGAAAGGATTTTTACGCTTTCGAGTTTCAACCCGATTCCCTTAAAGGTATAGTTGAATACTTTGATGAAAATGCCAAAAATCTCAGAAGAGTTTTTTTAAAAGCCCCTGTGAAGTTTGGTCCTGTAACATCTCGCTACAATCTCAAACGCAGAATTTCTTATTATAATAATCGTATAAAACCCCACCGAGGTACCGACTTTGCTGCTAGTGTTGGAACACCCATACTTACTACTGCCGATGGAATAGTGGTCAACTCCTCATACTCCAGAGGAAATGGAAATTATGTAACCATAAGGCACAACAATACTTACAGCACACAATACCTTCACATGAAACGCCGAAAGGTCAAAAAAGGGCAGTTTGTCACCCAAGGTGAAGTCATAGGATGGTTAGGGATGACTGGCTACACCTCAGGACCCCACGTTTGCTATAGGTTTTGGAAAAACGGTAGACAGGTAGACCCATTCCGACAAAAACTACCTGAAGCAAAACCCATTTCAAACCAACTAAAATTCAACTATTTAAATGCCATTGTAGATTTGAAAACCCAACTAGATTGCATATCTTTCTTTACAGAATCAACATATATTAACTCAGCAATAGCCCTAACAGAAAGTGACATTAAATAAGCAAAATCCTTTGTCCCTTAAATCTTGGAAATTATTGGAGTCCAACTTCAAAAAAAACATTCAGAAAAAAATAACCGACTACTTCTCAGAAGACCCCAAGCGCGTGGAAAGCCTTTCCCTTCAATGGGACTCTTTTTATGTAGATTACTCCAAAAACTTGTTGGATTTAGAAACCTTAAATCTATTGACGAAGATGGCAAGAGAAGCAGGTCTAAACGATGCAATTGAAGCATATTTCACTGGAGTAAAGATAAACGAGACAGAGGACAGAGCTGTTCTCCATACCGCACTAAGACAGCTCAATCCCAAATCTATAATCGTAGACGGAGAGGACATCACTCCAAAAATTCATGCAGTCAAAAAACAGATGTATGATTTTGCCAATAAAGTCATTTCAGGCAATTGGAAAGGTCATACAGGAAAAGAAATTAGACATGTAGTCAACATCGGAATTGGTGGGTCGGATTTGGGACCTGCTATGGTAACCGAAGCACTTGAGTTTTACAGCAATCACCTTCAAATGATTTTTGTCTCGAATGTAGAGGGAGATCATTTGGCGGAAGTGATAAAGAAAGTGGATCCAGAGACAACATTATTTTTGATTGTTTCAAAAACTTTTACCACACAAGAAACAGTGAGTAACGCTAAAACCCTAAGGAAATGGTTTTTAAACCACGCGCCTGAATCGGCCATCAGCAATCATTTTGTCGCTGTTTCCTCCAATTTGGAAAAGGTAACCGATTTTGGTATTGCCAAAGAGAATGTTTTCCCCATGAATGATTGGGTTGGCGGACGTTTTTCACTATGGAGTTCAGTAGGAATATCAATCTGTTTGGCTGTTGGCCCAAACCATTTTGAAGATTTACTTAAAGGGGCAGGCAAAATGGACCAACATTTTCGTACCGCCGTTTTTATTGAAAATATTCCTGTTATTTTGGCACTCATCACAGTTTGGTACAATAATTTTTGGAAGGTAGAAACCGAGGCCATTATTCCCTACTCTCAATATTTGAGAAATCTCCCGGCCTATCTTCAACAAGCCATAATGGAAAGCAATGGAAAAGGAGTGGATAGAAATGGAAAATCAGTAGATTATCATTCAGGGAACATCATTTGGGGTGCCTCTGGAACAAATGGACAGCACGCCTTTTTCCAATTGATGCACCAAGGAACCAAGATGATTCCCGCTGACTTTATAGGTTTTGCCCAACCATTGCATAAGAAGAACGATCATCAGGATAAATTGATATCGAATTTTTTCGCTCAAACCCAAGCCTTGATGCAGGGTAAAAATGAAGAGACAGTTAGGAAAGAAATGTCCGATCAGGGAAAATCCCCAGCACAAATTGAAGCACTATTACCATTTAAGATTTTTGAAGGAAACCGCCCTTCCAATACCTTATTTATTGAGCAGCTGACCCCTAGTAACTTAGGGTCACTTATCGCCCTTTACGAACACAGAATTTTTGTTCAGGGTGTCATTTGGAATATTTTTAGCTACGACCAGTGGGGAGTAGAATTGGGTAAGCAATTGGCCAATAACATCCTCAAAGATTTCGACAAAAAAGAATTTGACCACCACGATGCTTCAACCAAAGGGCTGATCCAGCACTACAAAAAATTGAGAAAATAATTTTAGAATTTAAGATCTTTGAGTTTCAGTTGGAGGCTCTTCTCTCCCCTGAATTCGTTTTCTTCTACTGTGTAAAGTATATCAAAAAGGTTCATACTTTTGATTTTACTGATGTAGTTGGCCATCCCAAAACCAATTCCCGATATGGTAGATTTTGATTCGTCTTTCACTTCGATTTTTAAGTGACTATGATCTTCACCAACGGCCTTTGTCCTCCCCCCATCCAGACAGTCTTTGGTCAAAAAAACAGGACGCATATTGCCTGGACCAAAAGGAGCCATCTGTGCCATGATTCTATGAAATTTTAGAGTGATTTTATCCAATGTAATTTCAATGTCATATGATTTAGAGGGGATTCGCTGTTCTGGTAATATGGTCTGCTCTACTGCCAATTCAAATGCTCTTTTAAAATTAATATAATCCTCGGGGTTGATAGTTAGTCCCGCAGCATATCGGTGGCCTCCAAATTGAACAATATACTCCTTACAAGTCTCCAAAATCTGATAAATATCTACCCCCTTTATCGATCGTACCGAACCAGTGTAATAACCTCCTGAGGAAGTAAAAACAATGGTAGGTCGGTAATAGTTCTCTATAAGTCTTGAAGCCACAATCCCTAAAACACCCTTGTGCCAATCGGGCTGAAAAACAACTGTTGAAAATGTGTCTTCCTCATCATTTAGCTTGATTTGGTCAAGGGCTTGAACGATGATTTTTTGGTCCAACTCTTTGCGTTCACTATTGAATAATTCTATGGCTCTTCCTATGGAAAGGGCCTCCTCCTGATTCTCTGACAAAAGGAGCGCAACAGCATGACTCCCATGTTTAATTCTTCCCGCGCTATTGATTCTCGGAGCGATAACAAATACCAAATCGGATACGTTAATTTTCTTTTTGAGTTGACTGATAAAAAAACGGATGCCCAATCTTGGGTTTTCTTGAATTTGTTTAATACCAAAATGAGTAAGTACCCTATTCTCTTCTACTATAGGCACAATGTCTGCGGCAATTGCCATAGCGACCAAATCTATTAGAGGGAGAAGGTCCTCAATCGTACCTCTTTGTTCGTGGTTGAGGGCTTGAATCAGTTTAAATCCAATTCCACATCCACATAATTCTTTGAATGGATAGGAACAATTCGGTTGTTTGGGGTCTAAAATTGCAACAGCCTCCGGCAGTACTTCACTGGGTAAATGGTGATCGCAGATGATAAAATCGATTCCTAAAGTTTTGGCATAGGCAACCTTGTCGACTGCTTTTATTCCACAATCCATAGCAATAATCAATCCTATTTTTTCTCCTTTGGCGTAATCTATTCCTTTAATCGAAATACCATAGCCTTCCTCATAACGGTCAGGGATATAATAAATACAATGGGAGTGGATTTTCGTTAAAAATGAGTAGACTAGAGCCACGGCCGTAGTTCCGTCGACATCATAATCCCCATAAATCATTATTTTTTCCTCCTTTTGAGCGGCCTCAATAATCCGATAAACTGCCTTTCGCATACCCAACATCAAGAATGGGTCATGCAAATCTGAGAGTTCTGGACGAAAAAAAGATTTGGCGGAATCGTAATCATCGATACCCCGTTGTAAAAGTAGCGATGCGATTTCTTTCGGAACACCTATTTCTGACTGTAATTGTGTGATTTTATTCTCATCGGGGAGAGGTTTAGGGCTCCATTGCATCTCTATTATTTATTATTACCAGCTATACAAATGACAAATTCTCCTTTAGGGATTTGGGTGGTAAAATGGTCCAACGCATCTTTTATTGATCCTCTGTAAGTTTCCTCAAACATTTTTGAAAGCTCTCTGGAAATTGAAACCCCTCTGTCGGGGCCAAAGATTTCAGAAAACTGGCCCAAAGTTTTGAGTAGTTTGTGAGGCGATTCGTAAAAAATGAGTGTTCTAGATTCATTAAACAACATTTCCAAACGTTTGTTTCTTCCTTTTTTTGAGGGTAAAAAACCTTCAAAAACAAAACGACCAGAAGCAAAACCACTTTGCACCAATGCGGGGATAAGTGCAGTAGGACCAGGCAAACAAGTGACTTTTAAATTGAGTGACAATACCTCACGAACCAAAAGAAAACCAGGATCAGAAATCCCGGGCGTTCCCGCGTCTGATATGAGTGCGATGTTTATTCCAGCAGTCAATTTTGAAGTAACCAATTCCAATTTTCTGTGCTCGTTGTGCATATGGAAAGCTTGCATGGGAGTGGTAACTTTATAGTGATTGAGTAGCTTACTACTGGTTCGAGTATCCTCCACCAATATCAGGTCTACCATTTTAAGGGTATCTACAGCCCTGAAGGTCACGTCTCCAAGATTTCCTATCGGTGTTGGTACTAAATAAAGCTCCCCCATTTTTTTGTAATTATAAAAATAAAAATGCTACTGAAAATTATTCTCTATAATTTTCAAAAATCTTTTTTCATATTGTTCTTTCCCCTCCCAATAGTTGTAATCAGGCTTGATCATGTTGAGGATGAATTTTTGTGCAGCCTCCCAAGTCTGAAGGCTAGCAATCTGCGAGATAGCACGTTGATAGTCATTTGGCTTTTTATCAAATAGGTGTTTGATGAATGCTAATCTATCATTGAGGTCTATTTGAAGTCCCTTAGAAAACTTATCATTTAAACTTTTTTGTGTTTCTTTATTTGTAATTGGAGCTTCTTTTTTCTTTTCAAATGACATCTCCGTATTGTTGCCCTGAAATAAGTCGGCTACCGGGGGCTTTACCTCGGGTATTTCTTTGACGATTTCTTTGATGGTCCCCATAATTGGGTGGAATTCCTCCGGATCACTAAAGTGTTCTTGTGGTGTTTCAGACTCGGGTTTAAATTTAATAAAGTCAACAGCTCGATCGAAATTTGTTTCTAAATCTTCCCAAAAATCTTTTTCAAAGCCTTCCGAATTTTTGATTAGAATTAGGCATTCGAATAGTAGAAAAGTAGCATCGTAAACCTTCTTATAGTTGTAAGGCTCCTCCATCTCAAGAATTTCCTTAGCCAACTGTTTGAGTTGTTGATGGATTTTATTGGACATAAATTATCCTATTGAGAAACTTTGTTTTTAATACCTTTGTTTGACTGTAAATTACAAAATGTTTTTAGAAAACCCTGTAAACCATAAAGAACAATTTGGATGGATCGAGGTAATTTGCGGGTCGATGTTCTCGGGAAAAACAGAAGAGTTGATTCGTCGCTTAAAACGTGCCCAATTCGCTAATAAAAAAATAGAAATTTTCAAACCGGCCATTGACAAGCGATACGACGACCAGATGGTCACTTCACATGACTCCAATCAGATTCTTTCTACCTCTGTCACTACAGCGTCCAGCATTCCTAATTTGACGAATGACTGTGAAGTAATTGGGATTGATGAGGCCCAATTTTTTGACGAAGAGATCGTAAAAGTTTGTAATGATTTGGCTAATAGTGGCATGCGGGTAATTGTTACAGGACTTGATATGGATTACAAGGGAAACCCTTTCGGGCCCATGCCATCTCTTATGGCTACTGCAGAATATGTCACTAAGGTTCACGCTGTTTGCACCCGAACGGGGAACTTGGCACATTATAGCCATAGGACATCGGATCAAAAAGAATTAGTTGTTCTAGGAGAAAAAAACAATTATGAACCTCTGAGTAGAGGCGCTTTTAATTTAGCGTTAAAAGAGCAAAAAAAAGAGGCATCAAAAAAGAATGATAAAAAGAAAAAATCTTGACTTTTCTTGAAATTGATCTAAAAAAATTAGAATTTAACTATTTTTCATTAAAAGAAAGGTTAAGTCCCAATTCTAATATGATAGGAGTGATTAAGGCAAATGCTTATGGGAGCGTTGCTCCCTCTATTGCAGAAAAATTAGTTGGGCTGGGCATAAAAGCTCTCGCAGTAGCCTATGCTGAGGAAGCTGTCCAACTGAGGCAAATTGGAATTAAGGTCCCTATTTTGGTTTTCTATCCACAGTTAGAAAATTTTAAACATATCATCCATCACAATTTGGAACCCGTCTTGTACAGCAAGAGGAGTTGGGAAAAATTTGCGGAGCGCGTAAAGGAGGAAAAAAAAGCCGCTTATCCAATACACATCAAATATAATACAGGTTTAAATAGAATTGGCTTTCACCCCAACGAGACAAATTGGGTTGTAGAGAAAATCAGTAATGCCCCTTTTGAGGTAAAATCCATCTACTCCCATCTAGGACAGACGGAATCCCTCAGGCCAGATGCTGAAACAGAGCGTCAAATTGGTCTCTTCAAGGAGGTGATGCAAAGACACAAGGAAGCTAATCATCCTAGGCCTGAGTTCCATCTTTTAAATACCTCAGGGGTGTTCAATTATCCAGAGTATCATTTGGATTGGGTAAGGGTTGGTATTGGATTGTATGGCTTTGCAAATCATCCTCAGTGGAACGTAACTTTACAACCAGTTGCTCAACTGAAAACGAATATTACCCAGATTCATGAGATCAAAGCTGGTGAGACTGTCGGTTATAATTGTGGCTGGAAAGCAACTCAAAACACCCGGATTGGGGTTTTGCCCATTGGACACGCCGATGGCTTTTCAAGGCAATATGGACATGGCAAAGGCTGGGTATTGATCGATAGCAGCAAGGCACCAGTGGTGGGAAATGTCTGTATGGACATGATAATGGTCGAACTTGGAAATATTCCTTGCGATGAAGGATCAGAGGTAGTGGTTATCGGGTCAGGAGTCAGAGCCGATGAATTGGCAGAAAACGCTGGAACCATTTCTTATGAATTGCTCTCTGCTTTGGGAAATCGAATTCCAAGGATTATTAAAACCTAAAATTATTAACTGTTATAAATCAAACATTTTGTTGAGATTTTGAAAAAAATACTATTGAAGTTGTGGGCAATGTCATAAAGTTTAATTTTGCCAAAAATTTTAATCCATGAAATTAGCAGTTGTAGGAGCAACAGGAATGGTTGGAGAAGTGATGCTTCAAGTCCTATCAGAGAGAAATTTTCCCTTTACGGAGTTAATTCTTGTAGCTTCAGAAAGATCTGTCGGTAAAAAGGTAGTATATGAAGGCAACTCCTATGAGATTATAGGGTTGGAAATAGCGGTTTCCATGAAACCTGATATTGCATTATTTTCTGCGGGTGGTTCGACCTCATTAGAATGGGCCCCAGAGTTTGCTAAAGTGGGAACTATAGTGATTGATAATTCCTCTGCTTGGCGCATGGATTCCACAAAAAAATTGATTATTCCAGAAATCAATGCTGATGAATTGACTTCTTCTGATAAAATCATTGCTAATCCCAATTGCTCTACCATTCAAATGTTAGTGGCATTGAATCCCTTACAAGAACAATATGGAATTGAGCGCATAGTGGTGTCAACTTATCAATCGATAACTGGAACAGGGATTAAGGCGGTGCAACAGCTGGAAAACGAATACAATGCAGAAAAAGGCGAAATGGCCTACCCTTACCCCATTCATAGAAATGCATTACCCCACTGTGACGTTTTTATGGAGAATGGTTACACCAAGGAGGAAATGAAATTGGTGAATGAGACACACAAAATTCTAAATGACAAATCAATAGGAGTTTCTGCCACTGCCATAAGAATTCCTGTAGTAGGTGGGCATAGCGAATCGATCAATGTGCAATTGAAAAATGATTTCGAATTGGAGGCCATTATAAAGCTACTTAATGAGAGTCCGGGTCTGGTGGTACAAGATAATCCCAATATGAATATCTATCCTATGCCCATTTATGCAGAAGGGAAGAATGAGGTTTTTGTTGGACGAATCAGAAAAGACGAATCACAAGACAAAACACTTAACCTCTGGGTGGTAGCCGACAACCTTAGAAAAGGAGCAGCGACTAATACAATTCAAATTGCTGAGTACCTGCTTAACCAAAAATTTATCTAATCTTTCAAACGGTTTTTAAACCTTTGCTTCGTGAAATGTTAAAAACCTATTGTGATTTCTGACATAGTGCTGCGATTGTCTATTTAGCATTAGCACACCACTTTTGAAGCTTTTCTTCAAATCATTTAATAAAAGACTCTTGACCTGTAGGGTAAATCTATTAATGAAAGAATGAGGATTCTTAGATCAGGATAAAAAAGTATGAATTGATTCCTTAAGGGGTGCTAAATTGTCAAATTTTAACTCCTTTGAATTCTTTTTTTAAAAGAAATAAAATTTCGTCTAAATTCCCAAGAAAATGAAATAATAAAGTGATGTGATTAGGTTTATTTTTTCATGAAAATTATATTTCGCGCACCTTAAAATTAATTAATATTTGTTTCTTATTGGGAAACTATGAGACTATATGAAACTACTCAGTAGAACTTTAATAAAAATATAAATTTTTAAGTTACCATGATTTTAAAAGAAAACATGCGACGAGGCGCTATATGGTAAATATATCTCCTATTTATTTTTTAAAATATCTGTCGACTTTTTCCATATTTGATTTCCAAACTTTTTAGAGTATAACACCTAACAATTTGTATACATGGCCAGTAAAAATTTTAAAACTAAATGACCCAGCTCTATGCTAGAATATTGAAATACTTGATAATAAGTGAAGTTGTTAACTCCAAGACTGAAACAGGTTTGTTAACGGATCAACCTTTACATGAGGTATTCAAACTGCTGACGGGGCAAAGAAGAATTACTTTTGAACAAACATAGAAATTAATTTTAGATACCAATATTTACTCTAATTGGTTTATAACGGGTCAGTTTTTGATGCTTAGAGGACCAAAGTTCCTCTATTCAGGAATCTAAAATAACTTATAGCCGCTTTGCATCCGCTGGACTCGTATCTGTAAGTAAGAATTAAAGAGCTGGAAATGGAGAATGAAAAGTTTAAGTAACAATTGACGGAACTCAATGATTCTCTAAGCTTATTGAAAAAGGAAATTGGGGAAATTGAAAAATATATAGCTGAGTTAAAAATTTTGGAGGAAGAATTCAAAATAGGATGAGTATATACTAATACTCCATCGAAAAGTCTTCCATAAATTTCGTGGTGTAATTCCCTGAAATATAATTGGGATGATCCATCAGTTTACGGTGAAAAGGAATGGTAGTTTTTATCCCCTCAATTACAAATTCATCTAATGCACGTCTCATTTTGTTAATAGCCTCTTCTCTTGTTTGAGCGGTAGTAATCAATTTTGCAATCATAGAGTCATAATGGGGAGGAATGATATATCCTCCGTACACATGTGTATCAAGTCTAACTCCATGACCACCCGGGAAATGAAGGGTAGTTATTTTTCCTGGACTGGGTCTAAAATTATTATAGGGATCTTCGGCATTGATTCGGCATTCTATGGAATGCATACTGGGTAGATAATTATCGCCTTTAATAGTTACTCCAGCTGCCACAAGAATTTGCTCTCTTATCAGATCAAAGTTAATGACCTGCTCTGTAATTGGATGCTCTACTTGAATACGGGTATTCATCTCCATAAAGTAAAAATTTCGATTTTTATCTACTAAGAATTCTATAGTTCCTGCCCCTTCGTATTTGATGTACTCTGCTGCCTTCACTGCAGCCGCTCCCATTTCCTCGCGAAGTTCTCTGGTCATAAAAGGTGAAGGGGTTTCTTCCGTCAATTTTTGGTGCCTTCTCTGTACTGAGCAATCGCGTTCTGACAAATGACAGGCTTTTCCTTTAGAGTCTCCTACAATTTGAATCTCAATGTGGCGGGGTTCTTCAATGAGTTTTTCCATATACATTCCGTCATTACCAAACGAAGCTGCAGCTTCTTGTCGAGCATTCTCCCATGCTTTGTGTAAATCCTCTTCTTTCCAAACTGCACGCATGCCCTTACCTCCTCCTCCTGCTGTTGCTTTAAGCATTACAGGATAGCCTGTTTTTATGGCTATTTTTTTGGCTTGATTAAAGGACTCCACGAGGCCCTCAGATCCAGGAATAGTTGGAACTCCCGCAGCTTTCATAGTAGCTTTTGCAGTGGCTTTGTCTCCCATTTTTTCAATCATATCTGAAGAAGCACCTATAAATTTAATACCATGTTCCTTACATATTTTTGAGAATTTGGCATTCTCAGATAAAAATCCATAACCCGGATGTATCGCATCAGCATTACAAATTTCAGCAGCGGCAATAATATTAGCAATCTTTAAATAGGACTCAGAACTCTTAGGGGGGCCAATACAAACTGCCTCATCCGCAAAACGAACATGGAGACTTTCCTCATCGGCTGTTGAATATACTGCAACCGTTTTGATTCCCATTTCTTTACAAGTCCTTATCAATCGCATGGCAATCTCTCCACGATTGGCAATTAATATTTTTTTAAACATTACTCTAGAATTATAATTTTTTGATCAAACTCGATAGGTTGACCGTCTTCAACACAAATTTCTTTAACTACACCGTCTGAAGTTGAAGGAACATGATTCATTGTTTTCATTGCCTCTATGATCATAACAGTGTCTCCTTTT
>PAHA01000051.1 GCA_002711215.1 Flavobacteriaceae bacterium | reverse complement strand
TTAAAAAATGTTAATTCATCAATCACGGGTATGTTAAATTTTTCAGCTTTAATTTTTTTGCTAGGTCCCAAACCTTCACCTGCTAAGACATAGCTTGTCTTTGCAGATATAGAAGTCATTACTGATCCACCAAAAAATTCAATTTTCTCTTTCAATTGTTCACGAGAGACATTTTTAAATACACCTGAGATTACAAATTTTTGATCTTTTAACAAGGAACTGATTTTGGATTCCTTCAAAGATTCCAATTGTAATCCTTGTTTTTTTAATTCTTCAATCATGAAAATATTCCTTGGGTCTATGAAATAGTCGATCAAACTATCAGCAATCCGATTTCCTATCTCGTCAACCTTAATCAATTGCTCTCGGTCAGCTTCCATCAATTGATCAATTGTTCTAAAGGCCTTGGCTAGCTTTTTGGCAACTGTCTCCCCTACATACCTAATTCCCANTCCAAACAAAACCTTACTGAATGGTTTCTTTTTGGATTCCTCAATTCCACCNAGCAGATTATCCACTGATTTTTCAGCCATGCGCTCTAAGGGCAGCAACTCTTTGCGTTTCAAAAAATACAAATCCGAAATTTTGGAAATCAAATTATTCTGANACAATAAGGTTACAGTCTCACTTCCTAAACCATCAATATCCATNGCTTTTCTTGAAATAAAATGTTGAATTTTTCCAACAATCTGCGGGGGACATTCATATTGATTTTTACAATAATGTTGCGCTTCACCNTCCTCCTTGATCAACTCGGACTGACATTTAGGGCAATGGGTTATAAATTTAATTTCGAAGTACTCAATTGGACGTTTTTCAAGATCAACTCCTACAATTTTTGGAATTATTTCTCCTCCCTTTTCAACAAAAACTTTATCTCCAATTCTTAAAGATAACTTTTNGATCTGGTCCGCATTNTGAAGCGAAGCNCGTTTGACTTTAGTACCAGACAATAGNACTGGTCTGAGGTTGGCNACTGGAGTAATTGCTCCAGTTCTTCCNACCTGATAANTCACAGACTCAAGTTCNGTTAATACCTTTTCGGCCTGAAACTTGTATGCAATGGCCCANCGNGATGATTTGGCGGTATACCCCAATNTATTTTGTTGATCAAATCCATTGATCTTAATTACNACACCGTCTATTTCGTAAGGTAAATCAAATCTATTTTTATCCCAATAATCTANATATCCAAACACTTCATCCAATGATTTGGCNAAAATAGCCGTNTCAGGAACTTTAAAGCCCCATGANCTGGCCTTTTCCAAACCTNCCATTTGAGATTTTATTCCCAAATTTTCACCCGCAAGTGCATATAAAAAACACTCNAGGGGTCGCTCTGCAACCAATCTGCTGTCTTGAAGCTTGAGAGATCCTGAGGCTGTATTTCTTGGGTTCATAAAAGGCTCCTCNCCNAATTTTAAACGCTGCTNATTTATGGCCTTGAATCCNTCAAGAGGTAAAACAATTTCTCCTCTAATTTCAAAAAAGGTGGGATANTCCCCTTTTAANTCCAATGGGATGGTAGGAATCGTTCTTAAATTAAGTGAAACATCGTCTCCTTTCGCNCCATCACCTCTNGTTACACCTCTCAAAAATTTTCCCTCTTCATATGTAAGGCTAATAGANGCACCGTCATACTTCAANTCACAGGTAAATTCAAACTTTTCATCTCCCAAAACCTTTTCCACACGACCCACCCAATNTATCAATTCCTCTTTTGAATAGGTATTGGATAGTGAATACATTGGATAACGATGAACTTGTGTNTTGAAATTTTTGGTGATCCCNCCNCCTACCCTTTGNGTAGGAGAATTAGGATCAAAAAATTCAGGNTATTTGCNCTCCAAATTAGAAAGAGTNTTNAGCATTTTATCAAACTCAAAGTCACTTATTTTGGGNTTATCCTCTATATAGTATAAGTAATTGTGTTCATGAAGGGATTCCCTTAATTGTCTTATTTTTTCTTTAATATCCATTTATNTTTTNACAGCTTTGAGCATTCTAATTTTACCAAAAATATCATTTCTCAATTCAATATCCTTGAAACTTCTGTTTTTAATGTAGGTTCTCAACTCAACTGAATATTTTGGATTAATCTCGAAAAATATATTTCCATTTGTCCGGAGAACAGACTGAGCGAAATCAATTATTTTTTTGTAAAAANAAAGTGGATCTTTCTTNGGTGTAAAAAGNGCTAANTGGGGTTCGTAATCCAAAACATTTGACATCATCTCTATTTTTTCATCNGGTTCAATNTAAGGTGGATTGGAAATGATAACATCCAAAGTTTTATGCCATNGCTTTAAATTNTTTATATCCTCTTGAAAAAANTTAATNTNNGCCCCTAGTGATGCGGCATTTGTTTTGGCAACTGNTAATGCCATTTCAGAAANCTCAATNGCCTCAATNATAAAATGACTTTGTTCTTTTGCCAAGCTTATTGCAATACAACCACTACCTGTTCCCANTTCTAAAATATTCAATGGNTGCTCTAAATCATTAAAATCATCTAAAACCCATTTGACCAACTCTTCCGTTTCCGGTCGTGGAATCAACACATTTTCATTTACATAAAATTCTCTACCATAAAAATGTGCCTCGTTCAATATATATTGAAGGGGTTTAAATTTTTTTAAATGNTCCAAGGCAANATTTAATTTTTGNAATTCCATATTATTNAGAAAGTACTCAGGATTCGANAAAGAAAATGTNGGTGACCAACCAAAATAAAAGAGGGTTATTCGTCTAAAAAAAGTTTTGATTTCAGATTTTGGATAATCGTCTAATAAACTAGATGTAAAATGATTTTTNAATTCATTTAAAAGCATTTATAAAATTAACACAATCATTTTTGACTAAATTTGAAATTCTGTAAAATTAATCTTAAAACAATGTATGACTCTTTTTTTATGGAACGTTGTATTGCGCTTGCTCAAAAAGGCTTGGGTTATACTTACCCCAATCCCTTGGTGGGCTGTGTTATTGTGCATAATGGTAAAATCATTGCAGAGGGTTGGCACAAAAAAGCAGGAAGAAGTCATGCTGAAAGAGAAGCTATTTCAAAAGTAAAAGACACGTCAATTCTTTTCAATAGTACGCTTTATGTTAATCTTGAGCCTTGTGATCACCATGGGGAAACTCCTCCTTGCTCCGATCTCATAATAGATAATAAAATCCCAAGAGTGGTCATTGGGTGTCTGGATCAAAACAAAAAAGTTTTAGGAAAGGGAGTAAAGAAACTTAAGGATAATGGTTGTAAAATTAAATTAGGAGTACTTGAACATAAATGCCAAAAGCTGAATCAGCGTTTTTTTACCTTCCACCAAAAAAAACGTCCATATGTTATACTCAAGTGGGCAGAAAGTGCTGACGGTTTCGTTGCACCAAAGCAGCCTTACAGCGATTTTTGGCTTACAGATCCCTTATCCAAACAACGTGTACACCAATGGAGAAGTCAAGAGCAATCTATCATGATAGGGGTTCAAACAGCGCTTATAGACAATCCGCAATTAAGCACCCGATTGTGGACTGGGGAAAACCCATTGCCCATTATAATTGATCCTAATAAAAAATTTTCACTCTCAGTTAGGGATTTTAAACTTAAAAAGAAAAAATTTTTAATTATAAAGGATAAAAAAATTAAAGAAGATGAAGGAAAACCCCATATTGCCGCAAAAGATATTTTAAATCAATTATTTGAAACGGGCTTACAATCAGTTATTATTGAAGGGGGGGCTAAAACACTTCAACATTTTATTGATGAAGATTTATTTGATGAAGTAAGAATTTTTTTTTCTAACGAAAAATTAAACGAGGGTTTATCAGCTCCAAAAATCAATCTAGATATAATAAGCTATTTTGAAAATATTAAAAAAGACAAGCTCCTAACAATCTACAGAGAATGAATCAATTCCAACAGGGAATTTGGACACCTTATAGGTCTATTACTTGTCTGATTTAAAAAAGCTAAAATCGTTTGTCCGTTTGCTATTTCGTCCTCTGACTCATTAATAATTATGTAGTTAATTTTTATTGTTGACTTTGGAATTTCTTTTAAAGTTAATTTTATCCTCAGCAAATCATCAAAAAAAGCCGGACTTTTAAATTTAATATTTGCTGAAACTACTGGCATAACTATCCCCTGACCCTCTAACTCTCTATAGGAAAAGCCGATTTTGTTTAACCATTCTATTCTGGCCATTTCAAAATAGTTTAAATAATTACTGTGATGGGCAAATCCCATTTGGTCGGTCTCTGTATACCTTATTCTAAAAGGTTTGGTAAAATAGGTTATCAAAAAGATGAATTTTTTTTTAAAAAATATATAATTTTTGTCTTATAATTTCAAAAAAAAAAATTGAAAAATCANTANAAAAAAAAGATTTTTTTTGGTTTTTTATTTCAATATTTGTANAAATGATGTNGTGTATTATACCCCCAAAAAANTTGAANAAANTAACCNTANATTAATAANATTGAATGGAGGCCTCNGCTGAAAAAATTTGGAATAATTGCTTGATTTTCATCNAGGANAATATNCAGCGNCAAGCNTACAAAACNTGGTTTGAGCCTATTGTTCCTATTAAAATAACAGANAACTCTCTCAGCATTCAGGTTCCNAGCAANTTTTTTTACGAATGGCTTGANGAACATTATGTAAAAATTNTAAAAGTNGCGCTAACCCGNGAGCTNGGTGAANNGGCAAGACTNATTTACATCATAAAAATGGAAAATACTTTTGGGAATAAAGCTCCCTTTACTGAAAGTATTCCCAGTAGTAATCAATCTGGTCTCAACGCCCAACAAGTTGATGCTCCACTCCAAACTTTTTCCAGTGAACTCAAAAACCCTTTTGTTATTCCAGGAATTAGAAACCTACAAATAGAGTCNCAACTCAANCCNAATTATAATTTCGAAAATTTTTTAGAGGGCGACTCTAATAGATTGGCACGTTCTGCNGGGATGGCAGTNTCCAATAANCCAGGAGGNACCTCTTTCAANCCATTGATGNTTTTTGGAGGGGTAGGCCTAGGTAAAACNCACCTCGCTCATGCCATTGGTGTTGAAATAAAAAATAANTATCCTGATAAAACAGTACTTTACATTTCAGCTGAAAAATTCACACAACAATACATNGAATCAGTAAAGAAAAATACTCGAAACGANTTTATACACTTTTATCAAGTTATTGATATACTCATTATTGATGATGTTCAATTTTTCTCAGGAAAATCAGGAACACAAGACGTNTTTTTTCACATTTTCAANCATTTACACCAAAATGGCAAACAGGTCATNNTCACTTCCGATAAGGCACCTGTTGATATGCAAGACATTGAACAACGTTTGCTTTCCCGNTTTAANTGGGGACTTTCAGCCGAGCTTCAGATACCTGATTTAGAAACTAGAATTTCTATNCTTAAGAACAAATTNTTTCGAGATGGAGTTACTATTNANGACAACATTGTAGAATATGTCGCTAAAAATATNAAGACAAATGTCAGAGAATTAGAAGGTGCTATTATATCNCTTATTGCTCAATCCTCNTTTAACCGTGTGGANATTGATCTTGAACTGGCNAAAGAGATNGTTAATAAATTTGTAAAAAATACTAAGCGNGAAGTCTCTATNGACTACATACAGAAAGTCGTCTCAGAGTACTTCCAAATGGATGTTGCNACNCTNCAATCCAAAACCAGAAAAAGACATATNGTACAGGCACGTCAACTCGCCATGTACTTCGCTAAAAAATTTACCAAAGCCTCACTTGCAAGNATAGGATCNCAAATCGGAAAAAGAGACCACGCTACNGTCCTTCACGCCTGTAAAACTGTTGANAACNTGAGTTTTACAGACAAACAATTCAGAAAGTACGTTGANGACCTCAACCAAAAACTCTCTCTTTAAACANTTAAAGTGAAAACTTCAGTTTTAATGGTTTGTTTGGGAAACATTTGTCGTTNTCCTNTANNAGAANGTATTCTAAAGAGTAAATTACCNNAAAAGACTTTCGANGTAGANTCGGCAGGTACTGAAGGATTTCATATTGGCANGTNTNCAGANCCAAGAAGTANTGAAATCGNAGCACAAAACGGNATTAATATCANTAAACAAACNGNCAGAAAATTTATCCGTGAAGATTTCAAANGATTTGACAGANTCTATGTAATGGATAGANGTAATCTTAAAAATNTAAAACAAATTNCCATTACTGNGNAGGAAGTAAATANAGTCGCTTTACTGNTTGAAAATAAAGAGNTTCCTGATCCTTATTATGGAAATGATAATGAATTCAAAAAAATGTTTGACCTTATNGATAATNCCTGCGAGNGAATNANCAAAAAANTACTGAATTCAAAATCATGANTGCANACTTATATATNATCCCCAGCCCNTTAGGAGAGNATTTTAATCCTCAATCATTTCCNAATGAGATAAAATNCACCATCGAAAAATTGAATCATTTCATTGTTGAAAATGAAAAAGNAGCACGTANATTTATNAAACAAATAGCNCCCGAAAAAAAACAATCAGATTTAGTGCTTTATCCNCTCAATAAACATACTNCTGAGGATNCGATATCAACCTATTTGAACCCCTGTTCCGAGGGAAANAATATGGGATTGATTTCCGATGCGGGATGTCCCGGAATTGCTGATCCTGGTGCGATAATTGTTCAAAATGCATATGAAAATAATATTAAAGTAAAACCTCTAACAGGACCCTCCTCNATACTTTTAGCGATGATGAGNTCNGGATTAAATGGACAAAATTTTGCTTTCAATGGTTACNTACCAATTGATAAGGGTNAGAGAAAAAAAGCCATAAAAGCGCTAGAAAATAGATCTCAAAAATTTGACCAAAGTCAAATATTTATGGAAACGCCCTACAGAAATGAAAAACTATTTGAGGAATTGAAACTTATATTAGATTCAAAAACAAAACTTAGCATTGCNTNCGAGCTCACACAACCAGANGAGTTTATAAATACTATGTCCGTGGCNATGTGGAGGAAAACAAAAATCANNNTTNACAAAAAACCTGCCATATTTANACTTCACAAAGAATTTTACCGGTAGATCTTATTTTTGTTAAGCCAATTGGTATAGATTTTTTTATTNATNTTNTGTTCCCTTCCATTTTTNGCAAACAAATGATATCCTGGGTTATTNGGATTCGCTACNAAATATAANTAACGATGTTGCTCAGGATTCAAAACCGCCTCTATCGAAGATATATCGGGCATTGTAATTGGACCTGGAGGTAAACCCNAGTNTTTATATGTATTNTAGGCTGATTTTATTTTTAAATCCTTANGAAGAACTCTTTTGATGATCGTGTCAAAATTATGANATTTNAGTTTCATAGCATAGATCACAGTAGGATCTGCCTGTAGCTTCATCTNTCTTTTAAGCCTATTCAGATACACCCCNGCCACTCGNTGACGCTCATCAACTTTTTGAGTCTCTTTCTGAACTATTGCCGCNAAGATAATTACCTCTTTCGAACTTAACCCNTGGTCAGCAGCTTTCTTTTTTCTNTTATCAGTCCAAAAACTTTGATAATAACTCCACATNTTATCTCTAAAATTCTCAGTTGAGGTATTCCAAAAAAAATCATAACTGTTTGGTATATACATGCTNAAAGCATTATCTTTNGAAAANCCTTTTTCTTCTAAAAAATNAGGATCTAAGAATGCTTTGATCAAAGTTGTACTATCANGCGCAACTTGTTNAGCAATNCTNCCTGCCAAATTCTCCAAACGCTCTTGNTTATTGAAAGTAACTCGAACTGTNANGCTTTTAGNACGCAGTGTATTGATGATGTCATTATTATTACTNCCCTTTAATATTGNGTATTTTCCCGATTTTACACGATTTATATAGCCCTTTTTCTNAGCTGCTAAAGTAAAATCAGAAATGGATTTTANATATGGAGNTAATGTCNCTCTCAAATCCATAAAATCATCACTCTCACCTATNTANACATATATNTTTTCGTCCTCAAAAATGGTATTGTCCCAAAAAAAAGTTTTACCAAATAANNTNANAAAATANAAGCCNAAAGCCAATCCCATGAGCACGANAANCANCAGAATTTTCCTAAGATACATAATCAGATAATTTTTTGATATATAGATTCATCATGAAATTTATCNTCGTAAAAATTCCAATCNTTTTTTTTACCTACAAAAATAAAACCTTGACCCTTGAAAAGTTCNATACTGGCTTTATTTTCCTCTGCAATATNAGCGTATAGCTGGTGAAGNTGTAAATGTTTTTTGGCATAAAAANCCATCAATTGAAGTGCTCCAGTGCCNTAACCTCTTTNTCTATTTTCCTTATGGACAACCAATCCTANNNCTGCTCTNCGATGCAAAGGTTCGTAATCAAATAAATCAACAAACCCAATGGGTTGATTATTATCAATGGTTATAGTAAATTTTATCTGNCGAAATTCTAANATATGTTTATGAGCATTGGTGATATAATTTTTCANTAGATGTTTTGAATAGGGTTGAGACCGATTGGAATATTTCCACAAATCNGTATCATTCTCCAATTCAAATAGTAGTTCTATGTCCTCAGGCTCAATGGCCCTAAGGGTTACATCTTCATTTTGTAGTTGCATNATTTTAAAGTGAAATTACCAGAAAAAACGAAATCTGCTGGACCGGTCAAATGAATGTTCNTATATNTNCCAGAATCAGCGATGAAAGATACTTGTAACTCTCCTCCCAGCGCATGGATAATTAATATATCCATNGATGTTAGTTCAGTAAAATGAACAGCAATAGCTGCCGCAACAGCACCCGTCCCACAGGCAAGAGTTTCATTCTCAACCCCTCTTTCGTAAGTTCTGATTTTGAATTCTTTTTCNTTTAACTTTTCAACAAAATTAGCATTAGATCCNNNTTCAAAATAAGGAGCACCATAACGAATGAAAGCTCCACGCTCCTTNACGTTTATCTNAGCCACATCCTTNACGAACTCAATATGGTGNGGGGAACCTGTATCAAGAAAAACGGAAGNATCTCTTTTTTCNATATCACTTANATCTNCAAAATNTATACTAACCAAATGANCGTCTTTCNTTGANGCTTTATGAATTCNANCTGANGTTTCAAANGTGCCTTCACTCCCGACAACACCATGCTTTTGGGCAAAGGCATAAANGCACCGACTTCCATTTCCACATAANCTAGTGGGCTGACCATCCGAATTNAANTATAACATTTTAAAATTAGAATGATCTGAGGTCCTCATTAGAATGAANCCATCAGCACCAATTCCAAAATGNCGATCACAAATTTTTTGGATNAGATCANATTCTTTNTCGGGAAANGTTTCTTCTCTATCNTCNATGATCACAAAATCATTACCNGCTCCTTGATATTTTTCAAAATNNAAATTCATANTGCTAATTTAGAAAAAATTAACCTCTGTTAAATTTGTTAAATAGTCGTTAAATGANCAATAATTAAAAGATAGAATTTATAATTTTGNGTTGTTTAAAAAAAATGNATATGAAATCTACNTTAAANACANTTNNGATCGCTGCAGTAAGTNCTATNATCACNATTGCAGCTCATCATTATTTCTCAAATGAGAACANTGAAATTGTAGAAAATGAGAANANTAATTTGATTCCCACCACTTACAGTTTNAANACCAATCGNGTTGCTGCCGAGATTACAGATTTTACCATTGCAGCAGAAAANACNGTTAANGCNGTGGTACACGTNAAAAATACCAGTATTCAAAAAAACAATGTATCNAGTTGGCTGAAGAATTTTTATGGAGATGCCTACGACGAAAAAAGNATTGGNACAGGATCGGGAGTTATCGTTTCCCCTGACGGATTAATCATTACCAATTATCATGTTATCGAAGATGCNTCTGCAATTGAGGTTACTTCNAATAAAAATAAAACCTATGTAGCTGAAATCATAGGGNCAGATCCCAATACGGATTTGGCCGTTTTAAAAATTAAGACAAATGAGCCCCTGCCTTTTATTCCTTTTGGTGACTCAGATATTGCAAGAATTGGCGAATGGGTGTTGGCTGTAGGAAATCCATTCAATNTNAACTCTACGGTTACCGCNGGAATNATTAGTGCCAAATCAAGAGACCTCAATGANAGAGATAGTAAAAATCAATCTTTTATTCAGACNGATGCAGCAGTCAACATGGGTAATAGTGGCGGCGCACTAGTCAACACCGATGGAGAGTTGATCGGTATCAACACCGCCATATCTTCAATTACAGGGGGGTTTGTAGGCTATTCTTTTGCTGTTCCCAGTAATATCGTNAGGAAAGTTTTTGAGGACTTAATNGANTATGGAAATGTACAAAAAGGTCTNCTNGGCGTTTCNGGTAGTGCNCTNAATGCNGAATTAGCAGANAAATTTGAGGTNAATGAGACACAAGGGTTTCTTATCGGTGAAGTAATNGGAGGTATGGGAGCATCAGAAGCAGGATTAAAAAACGGGGATATTATCAAAAAAGTGGATAATGTGAAAATTAACTCCTTTTCCGATTTGACTGGTTATCTCTCTACCAAACGACCNGGAACGAGAGTAGAAGTNACTTTTAGCAGAGATGGAGTAAAAGATAAAATAANAGTTACNTTAAAGAAAACCAATACTACTCAATTTTTGGGTATGTATCTAAAAAATATNGATNGTGATNAAAAANAATACTTTGATNTAGAAAATGGTGTGATTATNAAGGATTTGGCCAACCAGCGTCTCTACNGTTATGGAATTGAAGAAGGCTTTATTTTATTGGAAATAAATAACAAAAAAATCAAGGATGTAGCGGATGTAGATGCATTTGATTTTGAAAACCTCTCGAGNATATTATTTTTAAAACCAGATGGTGAAAGAGAAAGAATTATTTTTGAATAAAATTTTCCNAGTTTAACNCAAAAGNGNTGTCTNTNTNAGGNAGCTCTTTTTTTTTGTCNCAAAAAAANAGGTAAATTGANNTTTNTAAATCANACCTCCACAATGAAAAATTTAGGGAGTNATACCAAAATCCGNAGTCAAAAAGAGTTTGACCCGTTAGATTTAGATAATTACTCATCAGAACAAAAAAATANAATANCTAAAAAGCTTANCCGTCANATTGATTTNATNATCTNCAATAGAATTCTTCCCATAAAAACTCCCAAAAAGTTTTNTGTAGCTTTTTTATTTGTAAAATATTTNTAATANNTGCAGATCGATATNATAACCCTTTTCCCAAAATTGCTAAATAGCCCNTTTNAGGCCTCNATCCTCAAACGAGCAATANAGGCCAACAAAGTAATGGTAAATTTTCACAACCCGAGNGACTATGCTCANANCAAGCAAAAGCAGGTGGACGACTACCCTTTTGGAGGAGGNGCGGGAATGGTCATGATGATTGANCCNATCGACTTGTGTATCCATAAACTCAAAAAAGGGAGNGAATATGACGAAATTATTTATCTCACACCCGATGGNGAAAAACTTAACCAGANTATTTCNAATNCTCTGTCTACCAAAAAAAATATCATTATCCTTTGTGGTCATTACAAAGGAGTNGACCAACGCGTNAGGGATAATCTGATCACTCGTGAGATTTCNATCGGAGATTTTGTNCTGTCTGGAGGTGAACTCGCAGCAGCGGTTTTATGTGACAGTATCATCCGACTGATNCCTGGAGTTTTGGGCGACGAATCCTCTGCCCTTACNGATAGCTATCANGATGGTTTGTTNGCTCCACCAATATATACTCGCCCTGCCANCTACAAAGGTTGGGANGTACCNCCAATCCTCACNTCAGGAAACACTCCTNAAGTAGAAAAATGGAGAGAAAACAAAGCNGTAGAAAAAACAAAAAANACTAGACCAGATCTNATGGANGATCAAGATTAATTTTTTATNGTATTTACATTTNTCCTTGTTGTTTAAATCAAAAATAATTTTAATTTTGCNTNANATTTAATTCTTANAATTTACGANTTTAAANNAATATTAANTAATATAATGGAAACNCTTGTCAGGTATATNCANGAAGAATTTATTCANAAAAAAGAATTTCCNNAGTTTTCTGCNGGTGATACTATAACTGTCTATTANGAAATTCGTGAGGGTGANAAGNCNAGAACTCAGTTTTTTCGTGGAGTAGTCATTCAAATCAAAGGACAAGGNCTTTCTAAGTCATTTACAATAAGAAAAATGTCAGGNTCCATTGGGGTAGAAAGAATTTTTCCAATTAATTTACCNACTATTCAAAAAATTGAAATCAANAAAAAAGGTAAAGTAAGACGCTCAAGAATTTATTACTTNAAAAATTTAAGAGGTAAGAAAGCTCGAATAAAAGAACAATAAAATAGACTAACCGCTTTTAAGCGGTTTTTTTGTACCACAAATTCGAATCCNACATGTTAAACTNAGCGGTTCCTTCATTATATTTNCTAAANTTTTAATTAAAATTTAAATGTCAAAAATTGTTGTCGATAANCCTGTCGTGGAGATAGANGGAGANGAAATGACNAGNATTATNTGGAAATTTATNAAGGANCAATTAATNNTGCCCTATTTGGATATAGAANTAATTTATTATGATCTAGGAATGAAATCTAGGGATGCNACAGAAGATCAAATTACCATAGACGCCGCAAAAGCAATAAAAAAACATAAAGTTGGTATTAAATGTGCTACAATTACCCCCGATGAAGANAGGATGGTGGAGTTTGGTCTAAATAAAATGTATCGTTCTCCAAACGGAACNATTAGAAATATTGTGGGTGGAACTGTTTTTAGAGAACCNATTATATTAAAAAATGTTCCCAGATACGTTCAAGGTTGGACAAAACCCATTTGTATNGGAAGACACGCTTTTGGTGATCANTATAAAGCTACCGATGCCATCATTAAAACTAAGGGGAAATTAACGATGACTTTTACNCCNGAAGACGGGAGTAAACCAACTTCTTGGGAAGTCTATAACTTCCAAGAAAATGGTGTAGCAATGAGTATGTACAATATCGAATCTTCTATTTATGGTTTTGCTCGCTCTTGNATGATCAGGGCANTNGANAAAGGTTGGCCCCTNTATTTTTCAACAAAAAATACCATNATGAAAGCCTATGATGGTCGTTTTAAAGATATTTTTCAAGAGGTCTTTGANAATGAATTCAAAAATAAGTTTGAAGNGGCAGGGCTCACCTACGAGCACCGTTTGATTGATGATATGGTCGCTGCNGCCATGAAGTGGAATGGNGGTTTTGTTTGGGCTTGTAAAAATTATGACGGAGACGTTCAATCCGATACTGTTGCCCAAGGATTTGGTTCNTTGGGACTNATGACCTCTACCCTTTTGACTCCAGACGGGGAAATTATGGANGCTGAAGCAGCACACGGAACCGTCACTCGTCATTTTAGACAACACCAANAAGGAAAGGCAACATCTACTAATCCAATGGCATCTATATTTGCTTGGACAAGAGGATTGGCACACAGAGGTAAGTTGGATAATAATCAATCCCTTATTGATTTTTGCCAATCNCTNGAAACCGTTTGNATAGAAACTATCGAGGNTGGTAAAATGACTAAAGATTTGGCTTTNTTNATCCATAAAGANAAATTAAACGAATCACACTANTTGANTACGCAAGAGTTTTTGGATGTCTTAAANGNAAATTTAGATTCTAAACTCGCTTAGTTTTTTCATTTTTCGNTAACTATANGTTNNTGGATTNGTCATAAAAAACTCTTNTAACNCTCTCAATATTTTTTANTCANGTTAATCCNCTAAATGACACTTTTATACCTTAATATTTTTTTGANTAGCNAAATNATTATGCATAAATATTTAATNTTAGNTAATATTAAGTTNANAGTCTANTTANANANCAACTGGTNGACAAGAAATTTTAAANGTATAGATTAGAATNATGAAATTTGTAAAAATAACAGAAAAAGATTCNCACTACGATGCACTNGAAACAAAATCGATAAAGGAGCTTTTAACNGGAATTCATCAGCAAGATCAAGTTGCNGTNAAAGCAGTAGGCCTTGTTTTAGANAAAATAGAAAACCTAATTAGNAAACTAGTGNCTCAACTCANAAAAGGTGGNCGACTGTTCTANACNGGCGCAGGAACCAGCGGAAGATTNGGAGTATTGGATGCNTCAGAATGTCCCCCTACCTTTGGTACCAACCCAAAAATGGTCAAAGGTCTTATTGCNGGNGGNGTNGACGCCCTTCATCNATCCATCGAAAATGCTGAGGACGATTACTTACAAGGGTGGAGAGATTTACAAGATAACGAAGTGAANCAAAATGATTTTGTAATAGGTATCGCNGCTTCGGGAACNACTCCCTATGNGGTGGGCTCCNTAGAAAAATGTAAGGAAAATGGTATTTTAACNGGATGNATTACTTGCAATCTCAATAGCCCCATTGCTCAATTCTCCGACTTTCCGATNGAAGTGATCGTAGGNCCAGAATTTGTAACAGGCAGTTCCCGAATGAAAGCTGGTACNGCNCAAAAACTAATTCTCAATATGATCACGACCTCAAGTATGATTCAATTGGGTAGGATTAAGGGCAACAAAATGGTAGANATGAANCTNTCCAANAATAAACTTGNAGGACGTGCTGAACNNATTGTAATGAGTGAACTCCAGGTCCCCTTAGTCACCGCCAAAACCTTATTNCAAAAACATAAAAACGTTCGTANGGCGATCAATGCATACAAAANGTAATAGNTTTTTTANTAAANTANANTACAATCTCCCCAAACTTGATTTNTACCCNGAATTAAAAATCTTCNGCTAATCCCCGTTTTTTNNCCGACNNAAAGCTGTTATTAAAATAGGAGTNGATTTCATTGGTTANAGTTCAANNNTGAGTNNGAAAAANCNATTTTTAATTTNAATCTATNGNTTATGTAAANCNTGGCTNNAGTTGATATCCAAGCANATCANATNNTNTAAATTATAAAATCNNTTACAATTTTGTNNAAATAANNNNAATTATCTTACAACANTTTTTCAATGAAANAGATTAAANTTTTACTAACAATCAATATACTTTGGAATTCAACTATAATNAAGNATATTTAATTGTAATTGTATTGAATNAAATAATNAGTTAANCTCNAATCTCAGTTCACTTGTTTATCTTTACTNCAGAAANATCGATNATGAANAAATCTTTACTTTTAAAAGGTNTAAAAAAAATGAGTNTGTTTTTGCTTTGCTGTTTTATCGGTCCAGTAATTGTACATCAAGCTTTTAAAAATCANACTCACNCCTTTTNNGTTCCAGTACTTATTTTAGGTNTCNTTTTTTTAATTNCTGCCATGTATTATGGTTTTTCTGNAATCAAAANAATTGTCAATGCCCTTCTAGGTAATCGNAAAACAAAACTTTAAAGAATCGATTGCTTGCTACCAAGAGACCCCTTATCTTTGGGTATCATTAAATCCAAAAATGATTGAAATTCGNTTTCCAGATCAGTCTGTCAGATCCTATCCAGAGGGAACNACTCCTTTNCAGGTCGCTCANAGCATAAGTGAGGGTTTGGCCAGAAATGTTCTATCCGCCCAGTTTAACGACCAAACTGTNGAGGCAGCCACCCCACTTCNGNAAAATGGAGATATTCAATTGTTCACATGGAACAATCAGCAGGGAAAAACNGCCTTTTGGCATTCCTCTGCCCACGTATTGGCACAGGCAATTNTGTCCCTTTATCCCTATGCCAAGCTAACCATTGGTCCAGCGATTGAAAATGGATTTTACTATGATATTGATTTTGGAGATAACTCTATCACAGAAAAAGAACTNANGGATNTTGAAAAAAAGTTTTTAGAATTCGCNCGTCAAAAATTTGAATTCAAAATGCGATCTATTTCCAAAAAAGAGGCACTCNATTTTTATCGAAAAGATGAAAACCCCTACAAAATTGAACTCATTGAAAATCTGGAAGACGGTACCATNACCTTTTGTGACCATNCCGATTTTACGGATTTNTGTNTAGGNGGACACATACCNCACACTGGTTTTATCAAAGCCGTAAAGCTTTTGAGTNTAGCNGGGGCNTATTGGCGTGGNGANGAAAAAAACAANCAACTGACTCGTGTGTATGGAATTTCATTTCCCAAACAAAAAGAACTCAACGAGTATTTGGAACNTTTGGAAGAAGCCAAAAAATGCGATCATAGAAAGTTGGGGAAGGAACTGGAGCTNTTTACCTTTTCAAAAAAAGTAGGNCAAGGTTTACCCCTGTGGTTACCCAAAGGAGCTGCATTAAGGGGAAGATTGGAAGATTTTCTTAAATCTGCCCAAAAAAAGGCCGGGTATGAGCAAGTCATTTCCCCCCATATTGGGAATAAAGAGCTNTATATGACCTCTGGTCACTACGAGAAATACGGNGAAGATAGCTTTCAACCCATAGAAACNCCTGCTGAAGGGGAAACCTTTCTNNTAAAGCCTATGAATTGTCCCCANCATTGTGAAATATANAACACAAAACCTTGGAGTTATAAAGAATTACCCAAAAGATATGCTGAATTNGGAACCGTTTATCGTTATGAACAAAGTGGNGAACTTCACGGATTGACCAGAGTNAGNGGATTCACNCAAGACGACGCGCATATTTTTTGCACCCCCGAACANTTAGATCAGGAGTTTAAAAATGTTATCGATCTAGTACTATATGTATTCGGTTCTCTGGGNTTTGATAATTTTCAAGCACAAGTATCCATCAGGGACCCCAAAAATCCNGAAAAATATATTGGAGAGGCAAAAAATTGGAAAAAAGCCGAACAAGCNATAATTGTTGCTGCTCAGGAGAAAGAATTGGATTTTNTAATNGAAGAAGGAGAAGCCGCATTTTACGGTCCAAAATTAGATTTTATAGTCAAAGATGCACTNGGNAGAAAGTGGCAATTNGGTACCATTCAAGTGGATTATAACCTTCCTGANAGNTTTGACCTCACNTACAAAGGNAGTGACAATGAACTCCACCGTCCCATCATGATCCACCGAGCTCCCTTTGGAAGTTTAGAACGCTTTGTAGCTATTTTATTGGAACATACTGGAGGTAATTTCCCACTTTGGCTTGCCCCTACTCAAGTGAANTTATTGAGTGTNAGTGAAAAACACGANAAATACGCTCAAAAAGTTTTAAANTTCCTTGAAAATAACGAAATTCGCGCCTCCTTGGATAACAGAAATGAAACGATCGGGAAAAAGATTAGAGAGGCTGAGTTAAGTAAAGTTCCTTACATGTTGATTCTAGGAGAAAAAGAAGGAGAATTAGATAATATCTCTGTAAGAAAACACCGTGAAGGTGATATTGGAACGATGACAGCGGAACACCTAATCAAAATCATACAGGATGAGATATCAAAAAGTTTATCTAAATTTAAAAATTAATTTAAAATAACGAGTCATAGCAATACGAAGAAGAAGGTCTAATAAACCTGCGAGGATAATAAAGGAAAATCCTCATAAAATCAATGAAAAAATCACTGCCATGGAAATACGTTTGGTAGGAGACAACGTTGAGGTAGGGGTTTACAGACTTCAAAAGGCCATTGCAATGGCTGAAGAGTTGGAGTTAGATTTAGTAGAAATTTCTCCAAAAGCATCACCCCCTGTATGCAAGATTTTGGATTACAAGAAATTTCTGTATGAACAGAAGAAACGAGAAAAGGCGCTTAAATCAAAGTCGACAAAAGTTGTTATTAAAGAAATTAGGTTTGGTCCACAAACCGACGAACATGATTACGAGTTTAAAAAGAAACACGCTGAAAAATTCTTAAATGATGGAGCAAAACTAAAAGCTTTTGTATTTTTCAAAGGAAGATCAATCGTGTTTAAGGAACAAGGACAGATACTACTTTTGAGGTTGGCACAAGATCTCGAAGAAATTGGAAAAGTAGAACAGTTGCCAAGATTAGAAGGAAAGAGAATGACCATGTTCATCTCTCCCAAAAAAAAGTGAAAAATAATAATTGACGATATGCCAAAAATGAAAACAAAATCAAGTGCCAAAAAGCGATTTAAGCTCACGGCTACTGGTAAAATAAAAAGAAAGCACGCGTTTAAAAGTCATATTCTGACCAAAAAATCTAAGAAGCGTAAACTAAAGTTGACGCATTCTACCTTTGTCCATGAAAGTGATACCACCAACATAAAAGAACAATTAAGATTGAAATAAGTCAATTTAGGTAATATTTGTAGAACCATGACATGTGGCCTAAAAATGTTGAAAAACTGCCCATGTCAAAAAATAAATTAAAATGCCAAGATCAGTAAACTCAGTGGCTTCAAGAGCCCGTAGAAAAAAAATAATTAAACTAGCCAAAGGTTATTTTGGTAGAAGAAAAAACGTTTGGACTGTTGCTAAAAATGCTGTAGAAAAGGCAATGATTTATGCCTATCGTGATCGAAGAACTAAAAAACGAAACTTTAGATCACTATGGATTACAAGAATCAATGCAGGTGCAAGACAGCATGGAATGTCATACAGCCAGTTTATGGGAAAAGTTAAATCCAAAAATATAGAGCTCAATAGGAAAGTACTAGCAGATTTGGCGATGAATAATCCTC
>PAHA01000050.1 GCA_002711215.1 Flavobacteriaceae bacterium | reverse complement strand
TTTCCAAAAAGTCGATACCTATTTCTAGCAACGAATCTGTAAAGACCATTTCTTATTTTTATAGGAATGGGTTTAAAAAGTTGATATAAAAATTTATTGAACCCTCCGTTTTTATTTAGAATAGAAAGTACTGCATCCGATTGGGTTAAAAACTTTCCTTCACTGAAAAAGATTATTGTTTGAAAATCCGACTTTATCCCATTTTTTTTTAAAAAATTCATGGCAAAATCCGATTGCAAACTCGAAAAAGTAAAGTCTCCCTGAGGATCATTTTTAATTACAAAGCTTACCCAAAAGTTGCAAAAATTGCAAACTCCATCAAAAAATATAATATTTGATTTATCATTTACATCAATACCCATAGGAATTAATTTAACTAAATATTATAATTTGCTTAACAGATTGTAATTTAATGATTATAAATAATTATTTATAATTAATTTTACTTTTGAAAATGAAGTTGATTTATGATTGAAAAGTTAAAAACAGAGATCTCCTTTTACAGAGATCGCTTAATTGTCCATCCTCTTTACGAAAATATAAATTCCATTTACAGTTTAAAACAGTTTATGGAGTCCCATGTATATGCCGTATGGGATTTTATGTCTTTAGTAAAAAAATTACAGTTGGATTTAACAACGACAACCCTTCCCTGGCAACCACCAGTAAACAATTCGGCTTCAAAGTTAATCAACGAAATTGTGTTGGGAGAGGAAACAGATGTAGATAAAGACGGTAATTCTGTAAGCCACTTTGAAATGTACCTTAATGCCATGCATCAAATTAATGCCGATACTCGTGGAATAGAAAATATGCTATTTGAATTACAACAAGGAAATGATATTTTTAATACCATTGATAAAGCAGTTATTCCTAATTATGTGGCCGATTTCTTAAACTTCACCTTTCGTATCATCGAGGAGGGAAAAACACATAAAATCGCTGCGGTTTTTACTTTTGGAAGGGAAGATTTGATCCCAGACATGTTCATCTCTATGATCAAAAAAATGAATCGAGAAAACGAGCAAAATTTTGATAAAATTATCTATTACTTCGAGAGACACATTGAGGTCGATGGAGACTCCCATGGCCCCATGGCTTTAGAAATGATAGAAAATCTATGCGGAACCAATTCTGTAAAATGGGAAGAAGCCATTTCCGCATCTAAATTTGCACTTGAAAAACGTATTGCCCTGTGGGATGGAATTAACCTAAAACTTACCCAAACTAAAAAAATCTTAACATGATTCGCTTGTTACTGATTTTCATTCTCTCAATAACAAATTTTGTTAATGGACAACTCACTACTGTGACCGATTATGCCAATACCATTACTACCCAAGAGTTAAAGGAACATCTATATGTATATGCCTCAGACTATTTTGGGGGAAGGGAAACGGGTACAAAGGGACAAAAAATTGCAGTAGATTTCCTAAGGGACTACTATATCAGACAAAATATTCCACCTGCGTTGGGTACTGAACTTTATTTCCAGAAAATGAAGCTTAGAATTAATGGCATATCAGTGGATACCGAAAATGTAGTTGCAATTTTAGAGGGAACACAATTTCCTGACGAGTATGTCTTTGTTTCGGCCCACCTTGACCACATTGGCACACAAAACGGTAAAATTAATAATGGAGCTGATGACGATGGGTCAGGCACAGTGGCTATTATGGAAATCGCAGAAGCTTTCAAATTAGCCTCTAAAAATGGTATAGGTCCAAAGCGATCCTTAGTATTTCTTCACGTAAGCGGGGAGGAAAAAGGCCTTTTAGGATCAAAGTATTATGTTGAAAACCCTCTATACTCTATTTCTCAAACTGTTGCCAATCTCAATATCGATATGATTGGAAGGTTGGACCCCAAAAGAACAGATAAAGACCCAAACTACATCTACCTTATTGGAGCTGACAAACTCAGCCAAGAATTACACGACATTTCAGAGGCAACTAATGAAAAATACACAAAACTAAAGCTTGACTACACTTTTAACGAAGATGACGACCCCAATCGCTTTTATTACCGAAGCGACCATTACAATTTTGCCAAAAATAATATACCTGTTATTTTTTATTTCAATGGTACTCACTCAGATTACCACCAACCTACTGATACTGTTGAAAAAATAAACTTTCCTCTTCTTAAGAAAAGAACTCAACTTATATTTTACACCCTATGGGAGTTGGTCAACAGGGCAGAAAGGATAAAACTCAATTGATCGTTAAGAAAGGTTTTAAACTTTACGCTGGAAAAGTCTCTAAACGGCATTTTGACCTGCCCTAAACCGAAAGACCCAAACTATTTCTGATCGGGCATTCTGAACCAAATACCCCCAACAAACATAAATGCAATTAACGCCCACAGTATTATGGTAGGCACATCTGGTGACACCGAAGGTACGCCATCCTGAAAAGTATGCCCCACGAAATCAATCCAATTTTGTGCTGTATTAGAAATGGCTACACCTGAAGCATTAAGTTCCGATAATTGATACGACATCATTCTTTGAGTCTGATACAAAAATCCACCTACCCGTAATCCAAAAAACACAATACAAGTACAAAAAAGAGACAAAACTACTTTTGAATAGGACGGAAGGTTTAATTCATTTCTTCTTCTTATTAAATAAAAGGCCAAAGCAGTCATCAGAACAACGACTAAGGTATAAATCGCATTATTGATATACTGTAATTGCCCTAATTGAAAAATTTCGAATTCTTTCATTTGATATGATTTATTAATAATTTAAAATATAATGAACTTATTTTTTTATAAGTTTTTTTAATACTAACATGGTGCTAGCATTTACCTAAAGTTAGTTCTATTATTTTGTATTTCTCAAAGATACTTTGTTAAAATAAAAGTGGGATACAAAAGGGTCACTATTGAGCAACCCTTGATTAATTTGGGTGGAAGACCGGTTTCGAACCGGCGACCTCTAGAACCACAATCTAGCGCTCTAACCAGCTGAGCTACAACCACCATAATAAGGTGTAAATTTAATGACTTTTTAATATAATTTTAGAGCAAACTGTCAAAATTTTCTAAAGCTAGGAGACGCTCAGTTGTAAAACCCTCTGCTGCATCTTTGTAGATCAACCTACCCATATTTTTAGCTCGTGAAGCGACACTTTCTATATAATTAAGAGAACTAATAGGGGTTTGAGGGGCTCGAGCATTTTCGTCATAAAACTGACTTTTAAAAGCACGAACGGCCTCCATTTTTTGATTCAAGAAGCCTGTGATGTCTACTACAAAATCTGGTTTAAGATCTTCCCACTGTATATAATGGAAAATATGTTTTGGACGAAATGCAGCCTGCTTATTTCCTTCTTCGTCTTTAGTTTCTATTCGTTGTAGACCACTCAAAAAGCAGGACTGACTTAATAGTTCGGAGGCTTTTCCGTGGTCGGGATGACGGTCTTTTACAGCATTACACAAAACCACATCAGGAGCGTATTTACGAATCACATGGATTACCTTCGTTTGATGACTTTCATCATTGAAGATAAATGCATCTTTAAAATTTATGTTTTCTCTAATATCGACTCCGAGAATATTTTTAGCCGCAAGAGATTCTTCCCTTCTTGTTTCTATGTTTCCTCGAGTTGATTTTTCTCCTTGTGTGAGGTCTATTATGCCGACTTTTTTACCTTCAGCAACTGCCTTAGATAGGGTACCTCCACAACCAAGTTCAACATCATCTGGATGAGCTCCAAAAGCCAAAATATCTAATTTCATTGAGTTAGTTAACAGCCATTACGGTTTCTTCTACCCAATCAATCACTTCACCACTCATGGGAGCAGTTCTTGGGGTGATGATTTTTTCTAGTTTACCGTCAGAACCGATTAAATACTTTTGAAAATTCCATGAAACACTTGAACTTTTATATCCGTTTTGACGAACCTGTGTAAGAAATTGGTATAAAGGATGCATTTTACTTCCTTTTACTGAGATTTTACTCATCATAGGAAAGCTAACACCATAGTTATTTTTACAAAATGCTGCAATCTCTTTGTCACTCCCTGGCTCTTGCCATAAAAAATCATTGGCGGGAAAACCTATTATAGTAAATCCACTATCTTTATAACGTTCATAAAGTTTCTGAAGACCTTTGTATTGTCCAGTCATACCACACCTGGAGGCCGTATTAACAATCATGATTTTCTTTCCCCTCAACTGTTCAAAATCAAAGGTTTTACCTAGAATGTCTTTGACTTTAAATTGATAAATTGTTTTATCCATAGCATTTTCATTTTGGCANTAACCAACGTTAGCAATTAAAATNANCGAGATATATAGNGCTATCTTTTTCATAANACAAATTTCGGCTTTTATTTTGTTATAAAAAAATCAAAAAAGATTAAACAAGAAAAATTAGTGAATTTCNGCAGATAATTGCGCCTCCAACAATTTNAGNCATATAGGCTCCAATTCTTCATAAGAACCTGATTTTACTGCACACTTTCCCGAATAATGTACTATGTANGCACATTGCTCNGCCTGCTGATAAGTNTGGTCGCAATAAGCAACGAGGGTATTGATGACGTGTTCAAATGTATTGACATCATCGTTGTAAAGTATAATTTCGTGTTCCCGCTCTACTTGAGTTAACAACTCTGCTTCACTTTCTTTCTCAATTTGTGGTTTTTCNTTANTCATNTCATNNTAAAATGCGTANNTACNCATTTATTTTTTTCAAAATTACGAATAAATCNAAATCCGAGCGATTNACATTTATCTCTAATGATCTNCAAATNTTCAANATAAAANNNACTNGNAAANAAATTTCNACTNNANNATAAAACTTGAGCATAATCCTCAATTTGATTCATTAAGACATNTCGATTGATATTGGTCCCNAACACCAAAATTATACCCACTTNGTCAGTTAATNNTATAGNTNGNGAAGTTTTTANCTAGCGCCNTCTATNCCGATTGAACGATAGCCGAAAAATCTTCTGCCTTCAANGCAGCNCCCCCTATCAATCCACCATCAACATCAGNTTGAGAAAAAATAGCNGATGCATTNGTAGGCTTAACACTTCCTCCGTAGAGAATAGAAACATCATCCGCTAGGGTTTNATCGTATTTTGATNCGATCAGTGACCTNATAAATGCATGCATTTCTTGNGCCTCTTCNGGTGANGCAGTCTCCCCAGTTCCAATTGCCCATANAGGTTCNTAGGCCAATATAATTTTTGNCCATTGANAGCGAGTCAATNNAAAGAGTACAATTTCTAATTGGGATTTAACAACGTCAAAATGAATTCTAGATTTNCGTTCATCAAATTCTTCTCCAAAACAAAAAACAANTTCCATATCATGAGTCAGTGCTGTTTCAANTTTTTNCTTTAGTNCTGCATCTGTCTCGTTATAATAAGCCCTTCTTTCAGAGTGTCCCAAAATCACCTTGTTTATATTAATACTTTGCAGCATTCCAGCAGATATTTCCCCTGTAAAAGCACCGGAATCTGCAGNGTTCATATTTTGAGCCAATANTTCTATTCTNCCCCCTTGNGTCAACTCTTNAGCCTGAACTAAATGGGTAAAAGCNGGNGCNATCATTACCCTTANATCNGTNGAAAAGTTAAGCGGTTTAAGAGCANTAATTAATTCCTCAGTTTCACGCTTGTTNTTGTTCATTTTCCAATTTCCGGCTACAATTTTTTTTCTCACNATGTNTNNGTNTGTTATAGNTTGACTTTTGGATCNAGNTGAGCNTANATAAAATCAACCGCCAAGTTAATCAATATAAATAGACTAGANAGTGTTAATACAATTCCAATAATGACAGGGATATCGAGGGTATTGAGAGCGGTTACGATTTCCTTTCCCATACCTTTCCACCCAAATATATATTCNACAAAAATAGCACCTGCAAGNANGGAGGCAAACCAACCTGAAATAACAGTTACTACTGGGTTTAGCGCATTTTTGATACCATGATAATAAATTACTTGATANGTTGACATTCCCTTAGAATAGGCTGTTTTGATATAATCTTGAGACAAAACATCAAGCAAGCTACTGCGNATCAATTGAATGATTACTGCAATTGGCCGAATTCCCAAAACNNCAGANGGTAAAATNAGATTTTTTAACTGCAACACCCTACCTTCTCCAAAATCATCCATCTCATATAAGCTNCCACTCATATTTAATCCNGTNNATTGATGATANAAAAAACCAAAAAACCAAGAAAANAGAATNGCACTAAAAAAAGAAGGAACACTCATACCCANAGTACTTAAAATCTGTAACCACCTGTCAATCCAACTGTTGTGAACCAATGTAGCAACAATACCAAATAAAATCCCCAANATNATCGANATCAAAATGGAAGCTACCGCCAATACAAANGTATTGGAAAAGGTATCCGCGATAACTNTTGATACTTTTTTACCTCTTTTTTGATAGGACGTTCTCAAATAAGGCCACTTAATAGTCATTATATAATTTTCGTTTTCAATGATGGGAAAAGCACTGTATTTNTCNGTGGTAAANTAAGAAAGCTCNTCTTCATCTTTNGAATGCATTGAAATNGGNGATAAATCNTTTAAATAAAGAANGTATTGCCTTGAAANAGGGAGATCAAATCCATACTTTTTTTTAACCAATGTTAATTGTTTACTGCTCTCATTTTGACCTAACATCATTTGAGCGGGGTCACCCGGTAAAACGTTAAAAAGAAAAAAAACCAAACTTACGACTCCAAAGAGCGTTAATAACGCATAAATAAGTTTGTATAGAAGATTTCTTAACATCTATTCTTCAAAAGTCCTTAAATGAATTAAAGCAAAAACAGCATAGTTAACGATATCTTGATAATTAGCATCAATTCCCTCACTAACAATGGTTTTACCAAGGTTGCCCTCTATTTGCTTGACCCGCATTAATTTTTGAAGGATCAAATCTGTGAGAGAGCTCACCCTCATATCTCGCCAAGCCTCACCATAATCATGGTTTTTTGCCATCATCAATTCATAAACGACTTGTTCTTGTTTCTCGTAATTTTCCATGGATTTTTCGCCGTTGAGGTCTGGAGTATTAGAAATACCTATATCAATCTGGATCAGAGCCATAATAGAATAATTAATGATTCCCATAAACTCGGAGGCCTCACCCTCCTCTACTTTTTTTGTAGAGTTAGTTTGTAACCCTCTAATCCTTTGTGCTTTAATGAAAATCTGATCTGTCAATGAGGGAAGGCGGAGTATACGCCAGGCACTGCCGTAATCCTTCATCTTCTTCTCAAATAGAGACTTACAATGCCTCATCACCCTTTGATACTGAACATTAGTGGATGTCATGGGTTTATTTATCTTTGATGTAAATTTCGATAATTTTTTTTTCTCTGTAAAGGATATTAATAATAGTTTGAAAACTAATTAATTTATTGTATGACCATCAATCTCAAAGGGGAACTCATTGATCTTACAAAACCCAAAATAATGGGAATACTTAATTTGACTCCAGATTCGTTTTTTGATGGTGGAAAATACAACTCAATAGACCGTGCAATCACCCAGGCGGAAAAAATGATTTGTGAAGGAGCTTTTTTCATTGATCTTGGCGCTTGCAGTACCAAACCAGGGGCAAATGAAATCAGTGAAGAGGAGGAGAAAAAAAGACTCTACCCAGTACTTGAAAGGCTTATTGAAGAATTTCCTAAAAATCATTTCTCTATAGATACTTATCGAGCCTCTGTAGCCAAAGGTTGCTTATCCAAAGGTGCCTCCATCATCAACGATATCTCAGGAGGTCAATTTGACCATGCGATGATGGAAACTGTTGGAAACTTCGGCGCTCCCTATGTTATTATGCACATATTGGGCAAACCCAGAGACATGCAAAAAAATCCAACCTATAAAAATGTAGTGCAGGAAGTCTTGTATTACTTTTCTGAAAAAATACAACTAGCATACAGCAACGGTATTAACGACATCATTATTGATCCTGGATTTGGTTTTGGAAAGACACTGGAACACAACTATGAGTTGATGAAAAATTTAGAGTTATTCCAAACACTTGAACTGCCTCTATTGGTAGGTGTTTCAAGAAAATCAATGATTTACAAAAAGCTTGAAACAACACCGGAACATGCGCTTAACGGGACTACGGTACTTAATACAACCGCCATTAACAAAGGAGCAAATATTCTCAGGGTTCATGACGTAAAAGAAGCCAAAGAATGTATCGATTTATTGCAAGCCCTACAATAGTTTCCTAATTTTACAAAAACAGGCGTATTGGATAAAATTGATTTTCTCGACATCAACTTCATCGACATTATCGATATTCTTCTGGTGGCACTACTTCTGTTTTATGCTTACCGTTTAGTCAAAGGCACAGTAGCCATCAATATTTTCATTGGAATTGTCATCTTTTACTTAATTTGGAAATTAACAGATATCCTCAACCTCGACGTATTGAGTAATATCTTGGGAAAATTCATCAGCGTAGGTTTTTTCGCCCTCATAGTGGTTTTTCAGCAAGAAATTCGAAAATTCTTACTGTTAATTGGGTCTACCAATTTTGCTTCCAAAAGGAATGTAATCCGTTATTTCAAGTTTCTTAATCAAGATCAAGAATTGTTAAAANTAGATTTAACCTCCTTACTGAATGCCTGCAAAAAAATGGCCAGTGAAAAAACTGGAGCTATNATCGTATTTGAAAGAGAGAACAANCTCGATTTTNTNAAAAATACGGGAGACGAAGCCAATATTGAAATAAGTGCGCAAATATTGGAANCTATCTTTTTCAAAAACAGTCCGCTTCACGATGGGGCGATCGTCATAAAAAANAACTTNATAAAAGCCACCCGAGTGGTACTTCCCGTTTCTGAATCTTCTTCTATTCCTACTAGATTTGGTCTCCGCCATAGGGCTGCCATTGGTGTGAGCGAAAAAACAGACGCTGTGGTATTGGTGATTTCTGAGCAAACAGGAAAAATATCTTTCGTTAAGGATGGTGANTTTTGTANGTTCANAAATATNGATGACCTCAAAAGATTATTGACNGAAGACCTNTCAGTTTAGGTCAANCGACTANCTCTANAAATTGAGTCTTATACAACTGTGAGTAGAACCCATCTTTTATATTNAANAGCTCCTTGTGCTTGCCTATCTCTACAATATTTCCCGCATNCATTACTACNATTCNATCGGCATTTTTGATCGTAGANAGTCGGTGGGCAATCAAAATTGAGGTTTTATTNGAGGTGATTTGATGAGTTGCATTTTTGATCAATTCTTCTGAATGAGTATCGATAGAAGAAGTAGCCTCATCCAAAATCAATACACTTGGGTTGGAAATATAAACCCTCAANAATGCAATCAATTGCCGTTGACCAGANGAAAGCATGACCCCGCGCTCTTTGACATTATAATCATACCCTCCTGGAAGGGATTCAATAAATTNGTGTACCCCNATCTGTTCCGCTGCTTCGNAAACCATTGCTCTAGNAACATTCGGATTNTTNAGCGNAATATTATTATAAATGGAGTCGGCAAATAAAAACACATCTTGGAGGACAATGCCTACNTGTTGTCGCAAAGATCGAAGTGTAAAATCTTTAATGGAGTANTCGTCTATGTNAATCTCTCCTTNCTCAAATTCATAAAAACGAGAAAGAAGGTNNATTAAGGTAGATTTTCCAGCACCNGTAGCTCCTACAATGGCAATTTTTTCNCCNGATTGGATTTCCAAATCAATTCCATGAATGACCTCCTCATTAGGTAANTAACTGNACCTNANATTTTTGATAGAAATTTTACCCTCTATATTTTGGGGCTCCCAATGTCCCTCATCCGCTATCTGACTTTCTGTTCTTAAAATCTTAAAAATACGATCAGCAGAAACCATTCCCATTTGAAGTGTATTGAACTTATCTGCAATCTGACGAAGAGGTCGAAAAAGCATTTGTGACATTTGTATAAATAAAAANATCATTCCCAAAGANACNGAACCTCCCACCGCAACATTCAAGCCGCCATACCAGACTAACAACCCCAAGGTNATNGANGATGAAATTTCTGCTACAGGAAAAAAAATAGAGTTNTACCAAACCGTTTTCAACCATGCTTTTTTGTGTTTTTCGTTAATAGCAACAAAGTTGNCATACTCAATATTTTCNCGATGAAACAATTGAANAATTTGCATGCCTGTAATCCTCTCCTGAACAAAAGAATTTAGATTGGCAACTTGAAGTCGCACTTCTTCAAAAGCNGATTTCATNGATTTCTGAAACAANCGCGTAGCGTATAAAATAACNGGCAATATGGAAAANACAATCAACGAAAGTTGCCAGTCAATCAACAACATNATAACAACNACCACCACCATTTTNAACAAATCAGCAATGATCATAAATAAACCTTGAGAAAAAATACTAGCAATGGTCTCAATATCATTNACNGCACGNGTAACCAATCTCCCAACAGCCGATTTATCAAAATAGGCCATTTTGAANCCTACTATTTTTTGGAACAATACCACCCTAAGATCACGAATTACATTCTGACCCAAAAAATTGGCAAAATAGACAAACAAAAACTGAAAAATCACNTCCCCCATNAGGGTAATGAGCATCATTCCGATGATGAANATCATTCCCGNNGTAATCTTTTACTCGGATATAATCATCAACAGTGATTTTTAATAAATAAGGGGTAAGGGCAGAAAAACCCGCAAGAAGGATCGCAGTAGTCATTACAAAATAATAAANCTTATTGTAAGGCTTGACGAAGACCATNANCTTAGAAAATAATTTTNAATCGAAGATATTTGCTTTTTCCTTTACCANNATTACTCAAAAATATTTTCTGGGTATTCNATATGGGTAAGGTACAACCCGTGAGCTGGNGCTGAAAAACCTGCCTGACTTCTGTCCTTACTTTTGATCACNTCTTCCATGTCNTCAACTATTCTTTTTTCAAAACCTATCTCCAAGAGNGTTCCNACTATGGCCCGAACCATATTCCTCAAAAATCGATTGGCTCNNATGTAAAACACCANAGAAGATTNTTCNTGTTTCCAAACTGCTGTTTTGACATTGCAAATAAAAGTTTTTACATCGGTNTTTGACTTTGAAAAACACTGAAAATNTTCATGTTTAAGAATAATTTTTGCCGCTTGGTTCATTAANTCAATATTAGGCTTATTTTTNAAGTAATAATGTAGTCCANAATNAAAAGGGTCTTTNACTGTACTGATGTGNTANTCATAGGAGCGATACGTGGCATCGAATCGAGCATGTGTNTCTNATTTAACCCTNACNATATTTTTTATAGTGATGTCGTTTTTCAAAAAAGAATTNAGNAGAAAAACTAATTCCNTNGGCTTATTAATATCCTGCTCCACATCGAAATGGGCAAACATTTGGAGCGCATGGACTCCCGTATCGGTTCTACCCGCCCCAACAATNGNTATANTTTTACTCAAAAGCTTACCCAACGCTTCCTCCAATAACTCTTGAATACTTATCGCATTNGGTTGGCGCTGCCAACCATTATATGCAGAACCATTGTAGGCCAGCTCAATAAAATATCTTTTAAGTGCCATCTTTGCNACAAAGATATTGTTTTANGAATCAAAACAACTGTNGTTNAAAAAACTAGAAANTTGAGATATCTTTGNAAAACCATAAAAGAAAAATGAAAAAAATCNTANTACTATCNGATACTCACGGANATTTGGACCAAAAAATTATCAANTATATAAATGGGGTGGACGAAGTTTGGCATGCAGGAGATATAGGAACTAAAGCGGTAGTGGATGGAATTTCAGCATTAAAAACCATNAGAGGAGTCTACGGNAATATTGATGGTCATGAGCTAAGAANCCAGTTTCCAGAAAATCAAATTTTNANTTGCGANGGCGTNAAAGTTTTNATGACACATATNGGNGGATATCCTGGTAGGTACAACACTAGGGTAAAAAATTTAATCTCNAAAGNAAAGCCTCAACTNTACATTTGTGGACATTCTCACATTCTCAAGGTCATTCAAGATNCCAAAAACNANCTTNTACACATGAACCCNGGNGCAGGNGGAGTTCAAGGTTTCCATCAAANAAGAACCCTTTTAAGGTTTGAAATCAATCANGGTAAAATAGAAAATCTAGAAGCTNTNGAACTGGGAAAACGAGNAGGATTTAGCGCAAGCGATCAANAGAACGGATNAAATCTTCGTCCTTTTGTATNGCCCTACTACTNAAAATTAATAAGATTAATACCATCAANGGNAAAACNAGCCAANTCAAAATAGAATTTNTNTTGGAAGAGTTAATNAGTNCATAAACCAATANCGCTAGAATNAGGATTTGAATAAAAAAATGTANCCTATTCAACAACAATTGTAATTTTCTTTTTTTNTACAGCANTAGNGTCAAAAGTGCNATTCCACNAGANGAANTAAGATACGCTTTCGAAGGTATNGATCNGGGAAANTCTAAAATAGAGATATCAAGCGNAGGNAGCAAAAACCATCCTAAANATGAANANAAAGATATTANTANTAAATAAANGGTTTGAATGCGTTGAATCATNAACTAAAGTTATTAAATGCTAAGTTTTTTCTGTAAAATTTAAAATTAAAAATAAAATTTGTAATATTGCTTTGTCGAAANNAAACATCCCCACACGACCANANATTTTTCATATATTTCTCACCTTTTATTATTANTCTCATTCGATGTACGAGATAGCAANGCTAAAAAGCAAAAAACTTCCTGAATTACAGGAGATGGCAAAGTCCCTAGGNGTCAAAAAAACCAACGGACTCAAAAAAATGGAACTCATTTATCAAATAATTGATACGNTAGCCGCTGCACCAAATGATAAAAATCCAACNNTTGGTCCAANAAAAGAAAAAGTTGAACCGGCTNTAAGTAAAGTTGATAANGAATATAAAGAAGTGAATANCCAAGGNANAGNTGAAAANAAAAATGAANTGCAAAAGGNGGATAAAAATGATCATCAACAACATCACAGANATAATCAATANAACGGTAAACACAATCAAAAAAGAAAGAAAGAGAACNTCGAAGTCAATCACAATAGAGACAATCGCAANCGNTATCGNGAACCNGATTTTGAATTCGAGGGNATTATCAATACCGAAGGTGTTTTAGAAATGATGCAAGAGGGTTACGGTTTTCTNCGTTCATCCGATTTTAACTANCTCTCCTCACCAGANGACGTTTATGTCTCCCAATCACAAATTCGATTATTTGGCNTAAAAACAGGAGATACNGTATTGGGAACAGTTCGACCTCCNAAAGAAGGAGAGAAATATTTCCCATTAATTAAGGTTAATAAAATTAATGGTCTAGACCCNAAAGTTGTAAGAGACCGGGTATCNTTTGAACACCTTACCCCTCTTTTTCCNGANGAAAAGTTTAATCTNGCTGAAAAACAAAGCACCATATCAACNAGGATCATAGACCTGTTTTCNCCACTAGGAAAGGGACAAAGNGGNATGNTTGTTTCCCAACCCAAAACNGGAAAAACCATGCTTCTCAAAGANATTGCCAATGCTATTGCGGCAAACCACCCTGANGTGTACCAGTTGATCTTATTAATAGACGAAAGACCTGAGGAAGTTACTGATATGCAAAGGAATGTTGATGGTGAAGTAGTCGCTTCCACTTTTGATGAACCTGCAGATCGCCACGTAAAGGTAGCCAACATAGTACTTGAAAAGGCCAAAAGAATGGTAGANTGCGGNCATGATGTGGTAATTCTTTTGGATTCCATCACNCGACTGGCAAGAGCCTACAATACCGTTCAGCCTGCATCGGGTAAAATCCTTAGTGGTGGTGTGGATGCNAACGCNTTGCACAAACCCAAAAGGTTCTTTGGTGCGGCTAGAAACATTGAGCGAGGCGGTTCACTNTCNATTATAGCCACTGCNCTAACAGAAACTGGNTCTAAAATGGATGAAGTTATTTTTGAAGAATTTAAAGGTACGGGTAACATGGAACTTCAACTNGACCGTAGAATTGCNAACCGAAGAATTTTCCCTGCTATTGATTTNATTTCCTCAAGTACACGTCGTGACGATATGCTTCTTGATGAGAATACNATTCAACGTATGTGGATNATGAGAAAGTATTTGGCNGACATGAACCCTGTTGAGGCNATGGAATTCATTAATGNCNGATTCNTNAAGACNAAAAANAATGAGGAATTCCTTATNTCAATGAACTCGTANAAAAATTCCNCNAGNGAAANACTANCTAATTAAAAANNACATTTNCTTATAAAGAGGCAACAAACTTGGCCAGCTTAGACTTTAAATTAGNNGCTTTATTGGCATGAATTATATTTTTCTTTGCCAATTTGTCAACTAGAGACACCACTTCTGGAAATTGTTTGTTAGCTTCTTTTTTGTTNGAAACGCTTTTCAGTTTNCGAATTGCATTTCGCGCAGTTTTATGNTGAAATCTATTACGCAAGCGCTTTTTCTCATTGGAACGAATTCTTTTTAAAGAAGACTTATGATTTGCCATATAATTATTTTTAAATAGTAGCCCGTAGGGGAGTCGAACCCCTCTTTCTAGGATGAAAACCTAACGTCCTAACCGATAGACGAACGGGCCATTATTTTCAGTCCGCAAATGTACACTTAAAAAAATTATTATCCAACCATAAAAACTGGCTGAAATCTTNCAAAAAAAGAAGGGAGTAGNTTAATAAGCTTTGGCAAACAANACCCTTTGAGATGAGGGTTTTCCTGAGTAAATACATTTTCCCGNTGNNGGAGTTTCCTCNAACGGAATACATCTAATNGTCGCNTTNGTCAGATTTTTTATAGCTTCTTCCGTNTTAGANGTTCCATCCCAGTGAGCGTAAATAAAGCCTCCTTTTTCAGACAAAATNGATTGAAACTCTTCAAAATTATNNACTGTTGTTATGTGTTCCTCTCTAAAGCGTAAAGCCTTACTGAAAAGATCGGTTTGAATTTGATCTAANNTAGTTTGAATTTGTTGGNTCAGTCCTTCCATTGGGAGGTTATTTTTTTCTANCGTATCTCTACGTACCAATTCCACCACATTATTTTCCAAATCTCNAGNCCCAATGGAAATTCTCAGTGGAACCCCCTTAAGCTCGTAATGNTTAAATTTGTATCCTGGTTTAANGTTATNCCGATCGTCATACTTTACAGATATNCCTGCATCGGTCAATTGNTTCATTATTTTNTTNGCTATCTNAGAAATGGCCTTNAGTTGTTCAANACCNCTGTAAATAGGNACAATAACCACTTGTATCGGGGCCAAATTNGGGGGGAGTATAAGTCCATTNTCATCACTATGGGTCATGATAATTGCCCCCATTAATCGGGTAGATACACCCCATGANGAAGCCCAAACNTGTTCCAAAACACCAGACTNGGTAGCAAATTTTACATCAAAAGCCTTGGCAAAATTNTGACCTAAAAAGTGAGAAGTTCCCGCTTGCAGAGCCTTNCCNTCCTGCATNAGGGCCTCNATACAATAGGTCTCNTCCGCCCCAGCNAAACGTTCGCTTTCTGATTTCACNCCNTGGACAACAGGGATGGCCATAAAGTTTTCAGCGAAATCGGCATANAAACCATTGATCAATTTCGTTTCNTCNAAAGCCTCCTCTTTTGTAGCGTGGGCAGTGTGGCCCTCTTGCCATAAGAACTCAGNTGTACGCAAAAANANACGGGNACGCATTTCCCAACGAACAACATTGGCCCATTGATTGATTAGTATNGGNAGGTCTCGGTAGGACTGAATCCANTTTTTATAAGTATTCCAAATGATTGCCTCACTGGTAGGNCGTANGACCAGTTCTTCNTCTAATTGAGCATCTGGGTCNACAACTAATTTTGTATNATCGTTTGGATTTGTTTTCAATCTATAATGGGTCACNACAGCNCACTCCTTTGCGAATCCCTCAGCATTTTTTTCTTCTGCCTCAAATAGACTTTTTGGAACAAACAANGGGAAGTAGGCATTTTGATGGCCTGTGGCCTTAAACATTTTATCCAATTCCGATTGCATTTTTTCCCAGATTGCATAACCATANGGTTTGATAACCATACAGCCACGAACNGCCGAATTTTCTGCCAAATCCGCCATNACGACNAACTCGTTATACCACTTNGAGTAATCCTCTGATCTACTAGTTAATTTTTTTTNCACGAAAAGTTTGGCACAGATTTTGTTTCTTTNNATTTGAATAATATGAAGAACAAAACTACTATTTTTTTGATTGTTTTTCATTCCAAAAGANANCAACTATGAGAACAATACTTAAANTAAANNCNACNTGTCTATTAAGNTATCTTTTTCTCATATCCANTNTTNATTCTTGCGGAAGTTATCAGGGGGTATCTTATTATGCTTCTGATGGTATTTATGGTGGAGAATTAACAGCTAGAATAAAACCTGCTCAAGTTAAAACCAATCCAAAAGCAATTTATTACAAAGATTATTTCAGCAACATTGCTGACGATTACTCCTCATTGAATAATAGTCAGGATTATGTATATACAGATACTGAAAATTACTCTAGTAATGGGGGAAATAAAAATGTAAAAGTGAATTCTCAGGCGCCTTGGGGAGACCGCACCTCTCGAACTGAAGTCTATTATATCAATAACAACCCTTGGGGTTATTTTAATTTTAACNGGGGNTTTTACGGAGGCTTTTACAATTCCTTTTACGATCCTTTCTGGGGCTTTAGTCCNTTTTANAATAGAGGNNTCATATANCCTAATTGGGGCTTAGGCTTTTATGATCCATTTTTTTACAGAGGTGGGATAAATTTCGGATATAGATTCAATCGATATAATTTTTTAACTAGGCATTCTCTTTTAAACCGTTTTTACAGNTATGGAAATAATAGAGGTTATGCCCGCTCTGGATATTCNCGAGGTTNTAANGGCTANTCNAACAGGGCCANCANCTCAAGNGNAAGCAGGGCAAGGCAAATAAATAATCAAACAAACAGTTCTTNTAGAGCCAATAACAACTCCAGNGTAAGTTCTAATAATAACNGCTCGANTGTTAACCGTTACAATGTTGGGCGAAGTNCTCAAAATGATAGATCCAACCAAGGGGTAACGCGAAATGCAAGCCCACAGTCTAACCAAAGTTCNACATACAGGAATTCNCCNCAATCAAACCCTAANTCTTATTCCAACAACTCNACNAGAAGTANNAGGAGTAATTANAATTCGGGAAGAAGTTACAGTCCGTCACGATCTTATTCCTCAAGCANTNGCCGTTCCTCAAGCTACAGCTCNGGATCGAGAGGCTCNANCNGTGGANGTAGAAGCAGTTCTAGAGGCAGATAACATAAAAAATATTGANGACTATGAAGAAGTACATNCCACATGTTCTAANAGTTTTTTTATACTCATTAGGTTCCTATGCTCAGTCNATGGATGATGTTTTGCGNTACACAAGACCNGAATTAAAAGGTTCAGCCCGATACGTATCTATGGGGGGTGCTTTTCANGCTCTTGGTGGTGACCTATCTGCTNTTAGCGATAATCCTGCCGCTGCCGCTGTATTTCTAAACTCGGAATTGGGGNTTACTNTNAATGCNATGGATAACAAAATCNACGCCAACTATTTTGGGGTAAACAACAAATTAGATTCTAGGTCAACAGACATTGATCAATTTGGAGTGGTTTTGGTGCTAAATGATACCAAGGAAAATGATTTCGTGAAGGTTTCTTTTGCCTATAATTACCAAAATGAGCAAGTTTTTAATAATAAGTACAATGCCCGAGGCACNAATCCCAANAGGGGTTTGGANGATTATTTTTTGACTTTTGCTANTGGAGTNCCTTATGAGGACATNAAAACTTANGATGACGAAACANTCTCCGATTCATATAGATACTTGGGAGAAAACANGGGTTTCTCTGNCCAACAGGCTTTTATGGGTTTTCAGGGCTATATGATCAACCCGCNTGTGGAAGAAGATAGNAACACACTCTATGTAACCAACAGTAACCCTCAAGGNAACTCTGTNAATCATGATTTTTTTGTCAACCAAANAGGGAAAAANAGTAAACACAGCTTCACCCTAGCNNCCCAATACAAACAAAANNTTTATGTAGGTTTCANTCTTAANTCCTACCGATCCGANTTCACTAGGGTTGATAATTTGGTAGAAAACAATTATGGCTTGGGNTCCACTTTTNANCTNNCCGAATTTCAAAATGAACTNCTTACNATCGGTCAAGGCTTTTCTTTTCAGTTGGGCGCCNTATANAAAGCCACAAACAATATTCGNATGGGNCTNAGTTATCAAAGTCCGACATGGTANAANATGACAGACGAATTACAGCAGTACATCATTACCAATAAAAGNACAGGAACTGATACAGTAGANCCCAANATTATTAACATTTACGAATACAAGATGTCCACCCACTCAATGTACTCTGGTGGATTGGCNTATATTTTTGGANGCAAGGGATTAATTAGTTTTCAATANGATCATGCCAGTTATCAAAACAGCTCATTTGATGTTGGAAATGGAGATGTCAATTTCATAAANCAAAATNAAAAAATTGCATCTACGCTTAAATCCGCAGGAACCCTCAAATTGGGNGGAGAATACCGCNTCGATAAATTGAGTCTNAGAGGAGGATTTGTTAACCAACAAAGCATCAATANGACTTCAAAAGACCTNANNAANGGCTTTTCCTTTGGNTTGGGTTATGATTTTGGTGGAAGTGTATTGAANCTCGCCATTTCCAAAATNGAAATTCAGCGTTCNGAATCNATGTATCAAGACGGTCTTANAGACCCCATAAAAATCAACAATGACCAAATTCAATTCCTGGTTTCTTACTTACTNAAANTNTAGNTTTTCTNNAACTTTTTCCCNTTTAAAAGCANCAATATTATTTGTTGATAAATAACTATCTTTGNNATTCTTTTAGNAATATGAAAATAGAAAAATTATTGAGGGAGCAAATGNATGAAATNGGAGACCTNCATCAAAGCAGCTCCAAAGAGACNCCCCTTCGTCCNGATGCNTTTAAGTTGAGNAATANNGAAAAAACATTACTCATTCANAAAAAAGTTCAGGANGTACTACACATCCTTGGTATGGACCTCACTGATGACAGNCTTAAAGGNACGCCGAGNAGAGTAGCCAAAATGTTTGTCGATGAAATTTTTAGTGGTCTTCATCCNGACAACAAACCTNTCNCNTCTACATTTGAAAACAAATANAAGTATGGAGAAATGTTGGTCGAAAAAAATATCACCCTCTACTCCACTTGCGAACACCACTTGCTCCCCATTGTTGGAAGAGCACATTTGGCATACATATCAAACGGAACTGTGGTAGGGCTCTCCAAAATGAATAGNATTGTGGATTACTTTGCAAAACGTCCTCAAGTGCAAGAACGCCTNACTCTTCAAATTGTTGAGGAACTNCAAAANANTTTGAATACNGAAAATGTTGCCTGTGTAATNGATGCCAAACANCTTTGTGTTAATTCTAGGGGCATTAGTGATATCTCNAGCAGCACCGTNACATCNGAATTTGGTGGGNGCTTTAAGGAAAAGGAAATTAAGAGAGAATTTTTGGATTATNTAAAACTAGAAACAGAGTTTTGATCGACAACTCCCTGGTCGTTTTAAATTCCCTCAGCGGAAAAAAAGAACCTTTTAAACCGCTTAAACCTGGTTATGTTGGCATGTATGTTTGTGGCCCCACAGTATACAGTAGTGTTCACCNATGGCAATTGCAGAACCTTTATATCATTTGATCTTATTTATCGCTANCTCAAACACTTGGGTTACAAAGTGCGCTATGTCCGTAACATTACCGATGCTGGTCACCTTGAAAACGANGAGGATGTAGGCGAAGATCGNATTGCNAAAAAAGCCCGTGTTGAAAAAATAGAGCCCATGGAAGTAGTACAATTCTACACCNTTGACTTCCATCAGNTTCTCGAAAAATTCAACACCCTACCCCCCGGTATTGAGCCCACTGCAACNGGACACATCATTGAGCAGATAGANCTNATTAAAGAAATNNTTGAAGCAGGTTTTGCNTATGAGGTCAACGGATCGGTTTATTTTGANGTNTTAAAATACAACNANAGCTACCATTANGGCCAATTNAGTGGTCGTAAAATAGAGGAGTTGATTCACAANACNCGTACCTTNGAGGGTCAAAGTGATAAGCNNAATCCACAAGATTTTGCTCTCTGGAAAAAGGCAGAACCCCAACACATCATGCGTTGGCNTTCACCTTGGAGCGACGGTTTCCCTGGTTGGCATCTAGAGTGTACCGCCATGAGTNCNAAATACCTCGGTTCGTCTTTCGATATACACGGAGGTGGTATNGACCTTAAATTNCCCCANCACGAATGNGAAATTGCTCAGGCGCAAGTCATTCACNANAAACCTNCTGTCAAATACTGGCTTCATGCCAATATGTTAACCCTNAACGGTAAAAAGATGGCCAAATCCACAGGAAACAACATCCTTCCCATGGATATCTTTNCNGGCAANAACGATAAATTCAAAAAACCCTANACTCCCCAAGTAGTTCGATTCTTTATGCTTCANGCGCACTATACNAGTATATTGGANATAAGTGAAGACGCTTTGGAANGTTCCGAAAAAGGATACGAAANATTAATAGAGGCAGTTAACCAACTTTCCAAAACNACCCCNGGAANAANAGAGGGAGATTTTGACACCCAANTGTGGTTGAAAAAATGTTATANCGCTATGGATGACGATTTCAACAGTCCNCNGCTNATNGCACAGCTCTTTGAGGCTGTAAAATTTATCAATATGGTCNTTCACAAAGACCACCCNATCAGTTCTTCTCAATGGGAAACCCTCAGTAAAATGCTANCGNTCTTTNTCCATGACGTATTGGGCATCCNCCCCGAGCAAAACTCAAGNGATAATACTTCTNAGAAACTGAACAAAACTNTGGAACTGTTGATCGAATTGAGAAATAAAGCGAGAGCAAATAAGGATTTTGCAACCTCCGACNGGATCAGAGACCAACTCCTCTCANATGGAATAATNCTCAANGANAGTAAAGAGGGGACNCAGTATACACTAAATTAAACNCNATGTTTAGAAAAATNTTGATCTTCCCATTTATTTTNNTAATTAAAAGTTATCAATTNTTGATCTCTCCATTACTGCCCCCCAGCTGTAGATTTACCCCCACTTGCTCTCACTTCGGANTCGAAGCNTTTCGACGACATGGCCTTATAAANGGTTTTTACCTCACCGTCAAAAGAATTTCGAAATGCCATCCATGGGGGAAAAGTGGATATGACCCTGTTCCTTAACTTTTTCAATCAATGATTGTTTAAGAATTGTATTAAATTTAACAAGTATTTAAAATTATGANCTTTTTAAAATTTAATTGGGCACCCAACGAAAANTTATTCGAAATTGCTGGCTTTGGTATCCACATTTACAGCCTAATGTTTATCATNGCTTTTCTACTTGGTTTACGCTTGTNTAAGAAGATGTTCANCAAAGAAAATATAGATCAAAAATATTTGGAACCNCTTTTTATATATATGGTGGTTTCTACNCTACTGGGNGCCCGACTGGGCGAAGTCTTTTTTTACAATTGGGATTATTTCCAAAACCACTTAGTCGAAATTTTACTCCCNATCAAAGAACGTGCAGACGGTTCTGGTTATGACTTCATCGGATTNAGAGGACTGGCTAGCCACGGGGCGGCCATAGGTATAATGACCGGTATATTCTTGTACCAACGCGTCTATAAATTCAAACCCCTGATTTGGATACTCGACCGATTATCCATACCCGTTGCAATTGGTGGATTTTTTGTCCGTACAGGAAACTTTTTTAATTCCGAAATTGTAGGAAAATATACAGGATCCAACTTTGGGGTNGTTTTCGAAAATAGAGGGGAAATACTTCCGCGATACCCTGCTCAGATGTATGAGGCATTTGGGTATTTANTATTATTTTTTATATTAANNAAAATATACAACAGTCGTTTTAGAGTNCAAGNTGGNTTNCTTTTAGGAGTTTTCTTTTCAGGTCTGTTTAGNATCCGTTTTTTNGTGGAATTTGTNAAAGAAAGTCAGGGAGGATTTGAAGACATCATGCCCATGTTNTCTACAGGTCAATGGTTGAGTATTCCNTTTATTGTCTTCGGACTANTTGTTTTGGCTTTGTCGTTCCGTAAAAAAGTTNCTTAACTGATCGTTCCATGAGGAATNCCNNNGTCGAAANATTAAAATTTCAATTAGGNNGATTTGAATGAATCATTAGGATTTCCACTCCACTGAAGAANTTNAGATACATNTCCAAGAAATAAANAATTTTCCNANAGTCNGACAAATTACTAAATATCCTCANTNATCGCCTTCNTTCTTTGAGTATCATACATGACNGGTGTGGCGATAAATACAGAAGANTANGTTCCTACAATGACTCCTACTATNAGCGCGAACATAAATCCTCTNATAGACTCNCCTCCAAAAATAAANATAGTCAAGAGTACAATCAAGGTCGTCAATGAGGTNTTCAAAGTACGGCTTANTGTGCTGTTNAATGCCCNNTTTACAGTATCTTTATANTNCCANTTNGTATGTTCCNCTATATATTCNCGTATACGGTCAAAAACTACTACNGTATCATTGAGGGAGTAACCAATCACCGTCAATACAGCCGCTATAAAGGCTTGGTTNATTTCCATATTAAANGGCATGATNTTATANGTAAGGGAGAAAATTCCCANNACTATCAATACATCATGGAATACAGCAGCNACTGCACCTANGGANAATTGCCATTTCCTGAATCGCAATAGAATATACAAAAAGACAACTATTAGCGANCCGATAACAGCAAGTAAAGAGTTTTTCTTGATGTCATCCGCAATGGTTGGACCTACTTTNATNGAGGACATTATTCCCACCTGTTTNTCGTCAGCACCGTTGACAAAAGCNTCATANGTCAANCCTTTGGGTAAGAAGGATTGCAATGCTTTNAAAAGAATNTTTTGTATNTCATTNTCNACCNCCAAGCCTTCNACATCNACCTTGTATTTGGTGGTAATTTTCAATTGATTTTCTTCACCGAAAGTTTTTACTTCAGCACTTCCNAGGAAGGGAATCAAACTTGATTGTACCNCAGAGGNACTGATTATTTGATCAAAACGAACTGTATATGAACGNCCCCCAATNAAATCNACACCTTGGTTNAGGCCTTGNAAAGAAAGAGAGAATAAACTGAAGACCAAAATNATTCCTGAAACGATATAGGCAATTTTTCTTTTTTGTAAAAAACTNATGTTGATATTGGTAAACAANGACTGNGTGAGTCGGGTTCCAAAAATAACAGACTTTCCTTTTTCATTACGGGCATCGATAAAGTAGCGGGTAATGAAAATGGCAGTAAATAGCGAAGTAGCAATNCCNATCAATAAGGTAGTGGCAAATCCTTTTATGGGTCCNGTACCAAATANAAATAGAATCANGGCNGTTAATCCAGTAGTAATGTTGGCATCTAAAATAGATGACAATGCATTNTTAAAGCCATCGGCAACTGATTTTCTTACTCCTTTCCCTTTTTTAAGTTCCTCTCTGACCCTTTCAAAAATAAGCACGTTNGCATCCACCGATATACCAATNGTCAGTACGATACCTGCAATTCCNGGAAGGGTGAGNACCGCACCCAATCCTGCAAGNATACCAAAAATAAGAAGGATNTTGAANACCAANGCTATNTCCGCANATATACCTGCNGTTCCGTAATANAAGACCATCCATANCAAGACCAAAATCAAGGCAATGATAAANGAATANACACCACTCTGAATAGCTTCTCTACCTAAAGAGGGTCCTACAATTTCNGATTGTATAATTTCTGCAGCGGCAGGGAGTTTACCTGCACGTAACACGTTGGCCAAGTCAATNGCTTCATTAAGGGAGAANTTTCCTGTGATTTCAGAACGACCCCCTGAAATNGCTCCACTNGAGACTCCTGGAGCNGAGTANACGATATCATCTAATACNATNGCGATANTAGAAGNNTCACGGAAGGCTTTTCCAGTCATGTTTTCCCAAGTTCTAGCTCCTTTCGAATTCATTTGCATCGANACAGCAGGATTCCCCATCATATCATAGGTTTGCATGGCATCTACTACNNCACCACCACTTAAAGGAGCNAGNTTATCCCGATTTGACNTTANNGCATAAAGTTCAATTATTTCACTGTCAGCAGTAGGTTTTCCCCAAGCAAAACGNATGTAACGGTAATCCCTAGGTAATAGCNTTCTTACTTCNGGTCGGTCGANGTATTCCATAACCAAATCAGCATTTTTGGAAGCAAACTGAGCNAAGACAGGTCCTCCTTGAAAACCTGATCCCAANATCAAATCCAAAAGAGGATTNACAGAAGCGACNTCCGTAGAATCTTNTGCTTCAACNTCGGCCAATANNTCGTCTATTGAAAATTCATCTNTGGCAGGNTNTTCCNNCTCTNTACTTNTGGTGTCAGTGGTTTTAAGATACTCGTTGGCTTCCACCAAAAATTNAAACAACTGNTCGTTCTTATAGGTTTCCCAAAACTCTAATTGGGCAGTACTTTGNAATAAGTTTTTGACCCTGTCCACGTCCTTNGCTCCNGGGAGTTCTANNAGAATTCTACCGGAAGTTCCNAAACGTTGAATATTAGGTTGGGTAACTCCAAATTTATCTACACGTTTTCNTAATACTTCAAAAGCAGAGANAATGGACTCGTCTACCTTACGTCTCAGAATGGGTTGTACNTCACTATTTGTCATTTGAAAAGTGATCTCGTCGCTTAAAGTACGGTTAGCAAAAANATCAGGNGNAGCCAATTTNAGATCGCCTTTTANTGNTTCAAAAGCAGNGAAAAAGGATTCTATGTAAGGCTCGTTGGTNCTGGCTTGCAGCACATCGGCTTGATCNAGTGATTTATTAAAGATTGGATTTTTTGAATTTTCTGCTAGGCCTTTNAGGATATCTTTTACNGAAATCTGNAGGATNACATTGATCCCTCCTTTAAGGTCAAGACCTTTATTGAGTTCTTTNGCTTTGGCTTCATTGTAGGAGGTGATNCCAAAAATAGNCTNATTACCNATNGAATCAAGGTAGTTGACCGAAGCACGATCCCTCAATTNAATGTAATTCTCTACGTCTGAGGCATATTTTGNAGTNGCATAAGCCTTAGCTTGAGATTCTTTCTGACTGGTAATGAATGTAAAAGAAAGCTGATAGATACTCACCATTCCAAAAAGGATGGCAAAGAGTCTTATGAGTACGTTATTTTGCATTTTGGTTTTTATTTACGCTCAANTAAGCGTGCAAATATAAAATTTAGGCAATGATTTAGCAACTTTAAAAGAGGNTAAGANAATTCANTTATNTNAGAACGACCTTNAGTGCTTCGTTTGTTNTCTTTACGGNNGCGGCNCTTTNGTTGAANTTGTCCTGTTCTTGGGAGTTGAGTTGAACATCCACAATAGATTCCAAACCGTTTTTCCCAATAATACAAGGNACACCAATACAAAGGTCTTCTTGTTGGTATTCACCTTCAAGCAATACAGAGCAGGGAATCATTCTCTTTTGGTCATTAACAATGCTGTCTACCAAATAGGCAACAGAGGCGCCAGGAGCATACCATGCTGAAGTTCCCAAGAGTTTGGTAAGTATAGCTCCTCCAATCATGGTCGATGCGGCAACTTGGTCCATAGCCACGTCGGTTAGGTGTTGGGAAACAGGAGTTCCGTTATAACTCGCCAATCGGGTAAGGGGAATCATAGTAGTATCTCCATGCCCACCGATCACCATTCCTTGGATATCGTTCGCTGGTCTGTCCATAGCCAAGGAGAGATAAGTCTTGAATCGAGAACTGTCCAAAGCCCCTCCCATTCCGATAACACGGTTTTTAGGTAGTCCTGTAGCTTTCAATGTGAGGTAGGTCATAGTATCCATGGGATTAGAAACGACAACGATCACTGTATCGGGAGAATGTTCTAGTATATTACTGGAAACAGATTGGATGATACCTGCATTTATACCGATCAATTCCTCACGGGTCATTCCTGGTTTTCTAGGCACTCCAGAGGTGATTACAACCACATCGCTGTCTTTGGTAGCGTAGTAGTCGTTGGTTACCCCTGTAATCCGGGAATTAAAACCTAGAGTCGTAGCAGTTTGCATCAAATCAAGGGCTTTACCTTCGGCAAAACCTTCTTTGATGTCCAACAACATTACTTCACTGGCAATAGACTTAATGGCNATNTATTCTGCACATGAGGCACCTACGTTTCCNGCCCCNACAATGGTTACTTTCATTTTTAATGATTTAAATTCAAAAAACNNTTTAAAANTAAAAGAATTTTGTGGGAGTGNANACATCGAAATTCCAAAAATTTAGGCNTCAATATTGGCGTAAATAGCATTGTTTTCAATAAACTCNCTTCGNGGTGGTACTTCATCNCCCATGAGCATGGAAAAGATNCGGTCTGCTTCCCCNCCATTGTCNATNGTTACCCTTCTCAGGGTACGCATNTCGGGGTTCATAGTTGTGTCCCAAAGTTGTTCGGCGTTCATCTCTCCTAACCCCTTGTATCGCTGNACNCTGGATCCNGATCCATACACTTGTTGCANTCGATCACGCTGATCGTCGTCCCATGCATAACTTTTTTTGGCACCTTTTTTAATCAAATAGAGTGGTGGAGTTGCNATATAGATGTAACCCGATTCGATCAATTCTTTCATGTAGCGGAAGAAGAANGTTAGAATCAAAGTAGAAATATGGCTTCCATCAACATCNGCATCNCACATGATNACAATTTTATGGTATCGCAATTTCTCNGTGTTNAGGGCCTTNCTGTCTTCTTCNGTTCCAATTGTNACTCCCAANGCGGTATATATGTTTCTAATCTCCTCATTTTCAAAAACCTTGTGTTGCATTGCTTTTTCAACGTTGAGGATTTTTCCCCTNAATGGNAGTATGGCCTGAAAATTCCTGTCTCTTCCTTGCTTCGCAGTTCCCCCTGCNGAGTCTCCCTCAACNAGAAATACNTCGCACAAAGAGGGGTCTTGTTCTGAGCAATCNGAGAGCTTACCGGGAAGNCCTCCACCAGTCATAACCGTTTTTCGCTGAACCATTTCACGAGCTTTTCNNGCTGCATGTCNCGCCTGAGCAGCAAGGATNACNTTTTGTATGATGATTTTNGCNTCNTTGGGGTGTTCCTCCAAATAGTTTTCTANCATTTCTGAAACNGACTGAGAAACNGCTGCGCTGACCTCACGATTTCCAAGCTTNGTTTTNGTTTGACCCTCAAACTGGGGTTCAGCTACCTTTACNGAGANNATNGCTGTAAGNCCNTCTCTAAAATCGTCACCGGCGATCTCAAACTTGAGTTTATCCAAAAGTCCTGANGCGTCTGCATATTTTTTNAGAGTGGTAGTNAAACCCCTGCGNAAACCAGATAAATGAGTTCCTCCTTCATGGGTGTTAATGTTGTTNACGTAGGAATGAAGATTCTCATTAAAGGAGGTATTATATATCATAGCTACCTCAACAGGAATANCATTCTTTTCNCCNNCCATAGAAATAACATCTTGTANGATGGCCTCTCTNTTGCTNTCCAAAAAACGAATGTATTCTTTTAATCCCTCATCGGAGTGAAAAGTTTCATTAATGAAATNTCCTTCCTGGTTTTTTCTTCTCCCATCAGTAAGATTGATGGTAATGCCCTTATTGAGATANGACAANTCACGCATTCTNTTAGCAAGGGTATCAAAGTTGTACTCTAATACCTGATNAAAGATTTGCGAATCNGGTTTAAAGGTAACTANGGTTCCATTTTGATTGGANTTACCCACTTCTTTTACGNTAGAAATGGGTTTACCTCTTTCATATATTTGTTCCCATTCCTTTCCGTCTCTGTATACAGTAGCTTTAAGTTNTTCTGACAAGGCATTAACACANGATACACCAACACCGTGTAANCCTCCAGAAACTTTNTAGGAGTCTTTATCNAATTTTCCTCCTGCTCCAATCTTGGTCATCACTACTTCTANTGCAGAAACACNTTCTTTTTTATGCATTCCCACNGGTATTCCTCTNCCGTTATCTTTCGTGGTNATGGAATTGTCCTCGTTNATGNTTACTGANATAGTATCGCAATGACCTGCCAAAGCCTCATCAATGGAATTATCCACNACTTCATAGACCAAATGATGCAATCCTCTNACCCCAACATCTCCGATATACATGGAGGGTCGCATTCTNACGTGTTCCATNCCTTCTAAGGCCTGGATACTGTCTGCTGAATAGTGAGAGTTTTTATTGGATTCACNCATGNANTTACAGCTTGTTTTTTAAATCTTTTCGTANNATCAAATATACTCAAAATGCCAGTANAAATNGTGGATAAAGCCTTNTTGTGACNACGAAGTTATTAACACAAAATGTGNAAAAAANTTACGATAAATNAAGCTAGAATTGNATTTGAAAAATCAATNCTAATAGGCATCACCGTGAACCTTNGNAANGGCCCTTCCGCTTGGGTCATTTTGNTTCTTAAATGCCTCATCCCACTCCAANGCAATGGGNGTGCTACATGCCACNGAGGGGACTGAGGGCACACTCAATGCAGCAGCATCACTNGGAAAGTGTTCTTCAAAAATGGTACGGTANTAAAATTCTTCTTTGTTTTGAGGGGTTTGCAATGGAAATCTAAAATGNGCATTTTCCATTTGCTCGTCTGNTACCTNACGTTCAACCACCTCTTTGAGGNTNTCTATCCAANTGTAGCCTACGCCGTCTGAAAACTGCTCTTTTTGGCGCCANGCAACGCTTTCNGGTAGGTAGTCCTCAAATGCTTTTCGTAAAACCCATTTTTCCATACGATCCTTATTGATCATTTTATCTTGNGGATTGATCTGCATGGCCACATCGATAAATTCTTTATCCAAAAAAGGCACACGNCCCTCNATTCCCCATGCGGCCAATGATTTATTGGCCCTAAGGCAATCGTATTGGTGGAGTTTATTGAGCTTTCTNACAGTTTCGTTGTGGAATTCNTCAGCAGAAGGCGCTTTATGGAAATAGAGATAGCCGCCAAACAGTTCNTCAGCACCTTCTCCNGACAGTACCATTTTGATACCATGAGACTTGATACTTCTCGCCATAAGGAACATTGGGGTTGAAGCCCTNACAGTTGTGATATCATAGGTTTCAAGATGGTAAATCACATCCCTGATGGCATCNAGTCCCTCNTGAATTGTAAATACTACCTCGTGGTGAATTGAACCGATNTGTTGGGATACCNTTTTGGCTGCTGCCAAATCTGGTGAACCCTCAAGCCCTACCGAAAAAGAATGNAATTGAGGCCACCACGCCTCTTGCTCNTCCTCTGACCCAACCCGTTTNGAAGAAAACTTTTTGGCCAATGCCGAAGTNATAGAAGAATCTAATCCTCCNGATAACAATACNCCATAAGGTACATCACTCATCAACTGNCNGNGAACAGCGTTGGAAAGTGCATCATGTAAATCTCCTATATTGGTNTGGTTGTTTTTTANATTTTCAAAATCAATCCAATCTCTTTTATACCATTGGGTTGGTGCTTTATCGCCACTCTTCCAATANTGACCNGGAGGGAATAATTCTATTTTGGCACATACGCCCTCNAGGGCTTTGAGCTCAGATGCAACANAGAAGGTGCCGTGTTTGTCCCANCCCATGTANAAAGGAATGATGCCCATGTGATCCCGAGCAATAAAATGACTATCNTTNGAACTATCGTANAGGGCAAANGCNAAAATACCNTTNAGGTCGTCAACNAATTTGAATCCTTTCTCCTTGTATAAAGCAAGNATTATCTCACAATCTGACTCNGTTCTAAAATGATANTTTCCTTCAAATTGNTTNCGAAGTTCTAGGTGGTTATATATCTCTCCATTAGCGGCCAATATCAGTNTATTATCATCACTGTAAAGNGGTTGTTTTCCTGAGGCAGGATCAACAATAGCCAATCTTTCATGCCCNAATATGGCATTATCACTGTTNTAGATTCCACTCCAATCTGGACCTCTNTGTCTAACTCGTTTTGACATTTCTANTATCTGAGGTCTTAAACTTTCTGAGTCTTGCTTGAGATCAAAAGCACATACAATTCCACACATAATTTAAAATTTTAAGTAAAAATAGATAAATATTTTAATTTNTATTNNTTAAAATAANGAATGATTAATANTTTTAATTATAAANACNTTATTTATTAAAATAATAAATTAAANAAGTTTAAAANAGAGTTTGGTTGAAATACTTAGCTAAAAAAGGAATTATAGCCTGTTGCTGAAAACAATTTTTCCGTTGAGAATAGTNGCAACAATTNTNGTTTCGATTACCTTATCAATATCAACCTTCATTATGTCTTGGTCAAGNATNATAAAATCAGCAAATTTACCNACCTCAATACTNCCTTTTTCAGCCTCTTCAAAATTGGCATAGGCCCCCCACAGNGTCATCCCCATCAAAGCTTCATTNCGGGTNAAAGCATTTTTATATTGTAAAGTTTTTGAAGAAANACCATCAGGTACTTTTCTATNTACAGCAGCATAAAATNTTTCAAAGGGGTTGATGCTTTCTANAGGNGAATTAGTTCCTAGAGCCAANCTACCAGACCAATCNAGAAGGTCTTTNTAAGCATANGNACCNGATAAACTTTCTGAACCCAATCGNTACTCGGCCAATTNCATATCAATANTNNCNTTGGANGGTTGAATTGAGGGTATGATTTTGGGATTAAATTTTGAAAAATCATTNNGGTCCAAAAACTGTGCGNGTTCNATTCTCCAGCGGGGGTCATCTTTTTCCTTNAACACCTCATTATACACATCCAAAACCGTTTGATNGGCATTATCTCCGNNGGCATAGGTGNTCATTTGGAAAGATTTNTCCTTCAATAAATTAGCAATNCGCATTAAAGAATCTTTGGAAANCAANAGGCTACTTTTCCATCCCTCTTGGTCATTNTAGTCTTGTTTCAATGNCGCCTCTCTGGATCTNAATGCTCCATCAGCGAATATTTTTACAGAACGTACATTCAAATAGTCAGTTTTGANAATTCCTTTATTNAGGAAGTAATTAANGGACTCGGGATCATTTTCTATCATAGCGTAAACCCTCAATTTCATCANGCTTATTCTCTGGAGACTGTCAATCAAATAAATATCTTTTTTTGAAATNCCTGCNTGAGNTATNGTAGTAAAGCCATTTTCAAAACAAATCTTTTGTGCTTTGATTAAAGCATTGGTTTTATCNTCCCTAGTAAATTCAGGAATGATGCGATCGATCATTTCCTTNGCATTATCGATCAATACTCCAGTGAGTTTNCCCTTTCTTTTNATNATTTGCCCACCATTTACTTGAGTCNNTTCNTCAATGCCTGCCATTTCAATTGCTTTTTGATTGACCAAATAAGCATGNCCNTCAATACTTTCCAAAATTACAGGGGTATTGGGGAAAACTATACTTAGTAATNCATTATCNGGATAANCAGTGTCTNCCCATCGGTTTTGATCCCAGCCTTNTCCTAATATGATATTTTNGTTATNTTTTTCNTGGTGTTTNACTATTNTATTGATGACCTCNTCAAGGCTNTTAGACTGACTAAGATCGGTTTTGTATTCNCTGAATCCCATGGCNAANAGATGACAATGAGCNTCCATAAAACCTGGGTAAATTGCCAGNCCTCGGGCATCAACTGTGTTNACAGGNTTGTACTTATTCACGAGTTCNTCCCCACCGACATCNACGAATTTACCGTTATCTACAACAAAAGCNGTTGCCTTATCNAATTCTTCATTTGCAGTATAGATATTCGCATTATGNACNAANAANTCCACATTATTTGTGCAACCTNTAGTTATGCAAAAGACAACAAAAAGTAGNAAAGAAAATCTNTTCATTCTCAAAATTATGGTGACAAAAATAAACTAAAAAAAACAATTAAAANATTTATAGAATATATAGAGGATTGTTAAAGNTTTANNTCAAATTTATGGCGAANACCANCCAAATGAAGTTGTCTTTGGTTTTGATAATNGGCCCAGCGAAAANTATTNTCTCCTANGATAATTTTATTCTCATANAATAGNTCCCATTTTTCGTTAATTTTCCAAGTTAGGGAGNAAGAGGTCGAAANAANCGNTCCCAANGATTCATNAGTACCAAAATTTCCAANTGTATATTCGGACAATGGCACTACTAAATTTCTGACNGAATTTCTATCTCCAAGNAATTGACCTCCAAACTGAAAGAATATTTTCCTTCCAAATCTGAAATTAGCATTTAAATCGATGGTAAGTGAGGGTAAATTTAAAACTTTCTCNTCTCCCTCTCTTTGNTATTTATAATAAGCTGATTCAAGACTGATTTTGTTGTACTCATTGAANCGCATTGCAATTCTGGTGACAATCCCCATTTTTTCAACAGGGGCATAGATGACCTCATAAGCGTTAGCCATGCGGTAGGCCATGTCATCATTGTTGTGATCATAAGGCAACCGCTTATACATTGGAAAGTTATCCNTTTGGCTNTAATGAGCATTAAGCTTGAAAGATAAACCAGATCCNNGAAGAGAATTGAATCCTATATCACNNTTGTGATTTACTTGNGTAAATTTCATTTCCAAGGTTGGAGNCACATATGGGTTTTCTAGTGAAAAAGACGTTAAGCTGTTNAGGTCATAACTCCCNNNGTATTTGATAAAGGGNACCATTTTTCCATTGNTTGACTTGATAAGAAANTTCTGCCNTTGGAAAAANGTAAAATGAAGCTTTTTCCTCCTCATCTGGCGAACCAAAGGNATAAAAACCATGAGCGCCCAACTTTAGATTTAATTTTTGACCGATTCTCAGAAACTCCANTGCTATCTTAGCCAGTGCTTTTTGNGANCTAATTTCGCCTTCACTGAGATACCCCCTAACNAAATTGGTGTTGACCAATTCGACATCAGGAGTCAACTCTAGATATTGATTAAAAATGGGGACTCTAAGCNGTGTATTGATATTTACGATATGTTCTTTGCTGTTAAATGANTCTGTNGTAATATNGGTATTGAAATTGACTTTCCTAAACACACTATCGTACCANTGCCANCGAGAACGTNTGGAAAGGTAATTAAGACTTTGNCNNGGATCGATGACCTCAGGTCTAAAAGAGGGNATAAANTCCCAATTCAAATCATAGAGTCCAAAAAAATTATGACCTTGACGGTCAAAACGCAAATCGGAATCCACGCGCATATTATTTTGTTTGTANTGGTGAATTAAATCCAAAGAGGTTCTATTTTNNTCGCTTTTCAATAGNGTTTTTTCTATGGAACCCANAGAAGCATAATACAATTTAAAACCAATAGATTGGGACCGGTCCAAAGGCAGCATAGTAGAAAAATCNATTTTAAAAAAGGATTGATTTCCNAGNCCTCCTGATGCATAAGAATTGTGATAAAAAGAGCTTTCTTGTCGCTGAAGTTTTAATGGGCTCGCCTTGTTAGGAACAAATGTGGAAACTACAGGNATAGGCTCAAAAGTATAATTTACCTCTATTTTTTTCTGTATNAAAGAGTCNTCCACTTTGGGATTGGTTCGGATNTTAAATACATTTTTGAGGCTGGGACTANAGGACTTGACAACGGTAACCTCTTGTGTTCCCAAGTCATCNNTTTCCTNNTCTTGGGCCCAAACACATNTAATTNNCANTATCANCATCCAAAAGCCGATAAATATTCTATTATAATTCATTGGCTACATTTTGTTGGGATAAACTNGCGTTTTGTTCTGCCTGNTGTNGTTTTATCTGNTTNAATANGGTTTTACCTTGGNNTGAAATTTCGGGAAACTGCTTGTAGTTATCGATTAANGATTCTATAATGTAGGTAGCTTGAAAAGCATCATCCAGAGCATAAAAATTTTGTGCCATCAAGAGCAGACTTTTGGCNGCCCAGTAGGGTTGNCTGCTGAATTTTTGNGANAATANAGCGATTACTTCATTTGACTTTTTAAAATTTTTACGCTGATGATTTTGATGGGCTCTGAAATAAAANGCCTCNGCAGCCAAAGGGTCTATTGGGGCTTTTTCCAAAATCTTAAAGGCATTTTCTGCTTTTAAAGAATCACCCAAANCAATAGCNGTTTGGGCCAAAATTTCAAGGGCATCCCACCTTACTTTTACAGCTAAGTTTTTGAGTTCCAAAACCTCCTCTGCCTTNNCTTGTGCCAANTTNAANTCTTTGGACTGANAGTANGATCGCATTAGGTTAAACAGNGCATANCGTTTGTTTTCGGGATANACNGTAACATTTTCCAATTGTTTCCAAAGGGGTACAGCCTCTTGCTCTCTCTCTTCATTGACGAGTAATTGTGCAGATCGAACCAAAGATTGCTCATAGAACTCATTGGGTTTTTGATCAATGAGNTTTTGATAGTGTTCCAATGCNGATTCTGCTTNAGATTCCTCAAAGTAAATTTCAGCAAGCNTAAAATGAGCATTTAGNGCANTGGGTCCCTCAGGATAACTTTCNAAATAATAAATNAAGGACTTNTTAGCTNGTTTTTTTCGGTCGGTTAAAAATTGTTTTTCTGCTGCTGCAAAGGCTGTTTGCTCNAGTTCATTGNAGGAAAAAGTNTCAATATTCANNCNTCTGAGCCACTGGGTGAACTCNGGTACTTTGTCCAAATCTACAGCGATTTCNTTGAGGGTGCCCAACGCCTGTTGTGCNACAGCATCTTTCNTGTAGCGNNCTACTAANTTTTTTAATACCTNTTCCGCCNGAGTAAGTTTCTCATNATTGTANAGNATTAAACCTTTGTTTANAATGGCNTTNGGTAGGTAGGGACTTTTGGGAAATCTANCTATCATTTCGTCGTAGGTGCTNATGGCGGTATTAAAAGAACCTGCAACAGAATATGCACTACAAAGNTCANAATAGGCNTCATCTAAATANACGGAACTAGGGTGTTTTTGAATCAATTCNTTTAGCGTNGTAATCTTTTGTTTGTTGCGATCTACAAAACCATAACTNATGGATTTTTGATATANGGCATAATCCGACTGTGCAGGAGACATAGCTATNCTTTTGTTATATTCCTCCATNGCGGGCCAAAAACGATTNAGGGAAAACTCAGAGTCNCCCATACGNAGNTAGGCATCGCGGATTTTGGTTCTTGNNAAATTTTTTTTNNNNTCAATTACTTTTTTGAAANAAGATAAAGCCCGCTCATAATCAGCCATTTTGAAAAAGGTATATCCCAAATGATAGTGAAACTCAAGTGAATTGAGCATGCTTTTTGGTGCCTTATTNTCAAAAAGAAAAAAACCATCGAGGGCCTCATCAAATTGATTTAGTTCGAACTGCGTTTGTGCCAACCAAAAAATGGATTGCANCGTNATTTCCTTAAGCTTATCGTTTTTAACCGCTTTNTGAAAATAAGCTCCCGCTTTTGCATANTCTCCAGCATTGAAAAGTTGTATGGCTTTNAGAAAAGTTACTTTTTGCAATAANCNATCGTCTTTGTAGTCATTTTGTGAGGATANNATGGAGAGNACCCCGTCNTAGTCCTNACTATTNGTGTAAGAGCTGAGCAACANCGCAGTAAGNTCTNGTTCGTTNTTTGTTTTGGGGTAAGTTTCGAGGTAGCGGATAATCACTCGTGGAACTTTNTCGTAAGGGTTTCCGATTTCGTAACTCAATTTGGCATAATTGAGNAATGCTANATGAGTNATATCAGGATTGAATTTCATGGAAGCAGCGCTTCTATATGCATTCAATGCTGAGGGTTTTCTNTCCTTNTTAAGGTAGCANTCTGCCAAATAGTAGTANGCNTTTTGGGCCAATTTGTCTTTTTTACCAATTATTTTACTGAATTGCTCTATGGCTTGGCTGTAGTTTTTGGTTTCATAGTAGGCATAACCCAATTGGTAAAAATCGGTATGGGTCCATTTGCCTTTTTTACCCTCGTAGTTTTTTAGATGNTTGAGCGCCTTATAATATTNTTCNGTGTTGAAATANCTCTCTCCAAGAATTTTTGATAATTCNGAATGGTTTTCNNCATTGGTAGTTTGAATTTCTTTTTCACCCAATTGGATGGCCTTTTNAAAACGTCCTAACTTAAAATTCATTTCTACTTGAAAGTAGCCCAAGTTCTCTTGTTGGTCTTTTTTGGACACNCGATTAAANGAGCTCGAGGCNACAGCATAATCCTCCAACTGATAGGCTATATGTCCCAAATAGTAATGGGCATCAGACTCATATTTGNNATTAAACTTTACATTTTCGAGTAGNGTTTTAGCCTGCNTATATTTTTTTTTGGTAAAAAGAGTNTATCCNTTATTAAAATAGAATTCTNGCAGNGCAGGCTTGGGCACTTCAGTTGCTTTTACCTTGGAAAACCACTTGTGGGCATAGGAATATTTTTCATTATNGAAATAATAGTTGGCGAGATCGAGATAGACTGTTTTTAAAATAGCGGTNTTGGGATAATCCAAGCTGAAGCTTTCTATCAGTTTTACAGCACNGGGNTCGTTNAGTCTTAGTGCGGTAACCATTTTGAAATAATTGATTTGCTCNGTTTCTNCNGCATTGGTATTGTAGTTNTCGTATAGTGCAAAAGATTGAACCACATTGGGATAGACCCCTTGATAATAGAGTTCGGTAGCATTANTTTTTAGNGCAGCANCATCAAAAAGTTGAGACCGTANTGGGGNCATAAAAAAAAACAACAAAATCAGNANAAANCTATTTTTTTTTATGANTATCATNTTCAAATTTAATNAGAAACCTTTCTTNTANNAACGNATTTATTTNNGCTTNCGTATAATTTATCAACAAATTTTANTNGCCAATGAAAACCCTTTACTTTTGATGAATATTTGAAAAATATGACTAAAAACATTGTTTCTTTTAGTGATGCTATTATCCAACAGAGTGGGAGAACCGTTCTTACGGATGTTTCTGTAGATGTTGCAGAGGGAAGTTTTGTTTTTTTGATTGGCCGAACTGGAAGCGGGAAAAGCAGCCTGATCAAAACAATTTACGGTGATTTGGAACTCGCTGGAGGATTGGGTAGCGTTGGAGACTTTGACCTTACCCGACTCAAAAGCAGACAGATTCCCGCACTAAGAAGAACGCTAGGGGTGGTTTTTCAAGATTTCAAACTGCTATCCGACCGAAGTATTCAAGACAATCTCAAGTTTGTATTAAAAGCTACTGGTTGGAAAAATAAAAAAGAAATCGACCAAAAAATTGATGAAGTTTTGGACATGGTGGGAATTAAGGTAAATAGGGAAAAGTTTCCCTTCGAATTGTCTGGAGGAGAACAACAGCGAATTGCCATTGCCCGTGCCCTATTGAATGATCCCAAATTGATTATTGCAGACGAGCCTACGGGTAACCTAGACCCTCAAACAAGCCATGATATCATGCAACTGTTTAAGTCGCTCCACCAAAAGGGAATGACCCTGCTAATGGCTACGCACGACTACCAAATGATTGTTAGATTTCCTGGAAAAATATTTAAATGTGAAGACGGAAAAGTTTTTGAAGTGGTTGCCAAAACGTAAGTTTTGTTGCGCAAAAAGCGTTCAATGAATTTCCTTTAAGTAATTTTATCAAAAAAATATGCCAATCACTGATCTGCCTCGAATTGACCACGCCGATAGCCAGCAATTTTTTTTGATGGCCGGTCCCTGTGCCATTGAAGGTGAGGAAATGGCAATGAGGATTGCTGAAAAGGTAAAATCCTTTACTGACAAACTATCTATACCTTATATATTTAAAGGAAGTTTTAAAAAAGCAAACCGCAGTCGACTGGATAGCTTTACGGGTATAGGTGATGAAAAAGCACTGCAGGTTTTGGAGAAAGTAGGCAAGACTTTTGAAATCCCTACGGTTACCGATATCCACAGTACTGCGGATGCTGAGATGGCGGCCCAATCTGTAGATGTTTTGCAAATCCCAGCCTTTTTGGTAAGACAAACCGACCTTGTAGTGGCGGCTGCCAAAACCAATAAATTTGTTAATCTGAAAAAAGGACAATTTATGAGTCCTGAAAGCATGCAGTTTGTCGTACAAAAGGTTAAAGAAAATGGTAATGATAATGTTTGGATAACCGACCGAGGAACACAGTTTGGCTATCAAGATTTGATCGTGGATTTTAGAGGGATTCCCATGATGAAAAAATACGCTCCGACTATACTGGACGTTACCCACTCCCTTCAACAACCCAATCAAAAAAGCGGGGTTACTGGGGGACGACCAGAAAATATTGAAACTATTGCCCGTGCGGGAATTGTTACGGGAGTAGATGGCCTTTTTCTTGAAACCCATTTCGATCCCTCCAACTCCAAAAGCGATGGTGCAAATATGCTGGATCTTCAGCATCTAAAGGGTCTTCTTGTGCGACTGGCACGCCTAAAATCATTTGTCAACGAGAACTTCTAATGTGTTTCTTAATTTGATTAATCGCAAGGATTAAAGCCTATGTTGTCTCACATAGTAATTCTATCATTTTTAAACAAAACTAATTAGTTTGCAATTCTTTAAATCGTATCAGAATTTATGGAAAAATATTTATAATCACCTTCACTGTATAGGCCATGGACGAGGAGAAATACATCCCCAAAGCAAATGCTATAGTAAAATAAAAAAGGAGATTTTACTTGAGAGGCTGTTAAAGCAAAAGTGGAGTTTAAAGAATAAACCCGTTTATTTTTGACAGAGTATTTAATTTAAAAAACATAAAAAGATTTGAAATCCTCAAGGAAATAAGAAATTCTATAAGAATATCACATTAGGGATTCATAATGAAGCGAGTATTACAGACAAAACTACCCTAATTTTAAATATAAGTTTGGTCACATAATAAAAGGGTATGATCGATTGTTTCCGTAGGATGGCACAGATCCTTATTAAACCTTAAAAAATGAGATGATTCGATACTAATCAAATCTATCTGATATATATCATTGACCCTTATGTGGCAGAGGACTTATTTCAATATGTTTACAAAGTCAAAAACAAAGACTGATAAAAAACGACATGAAATTTGTATCTTTACGATTCCTTAAGAAGGGAGTTCATTGAAAAATATGGGGTCGACTGGTTTTGACAGCAGGTTTCGATGACGGAGTAAGCAGGTCGAGTGCTGAAACACAGCTCGTAAAACTTATGTTTCAACATTTTAAATGGCGAGAATAACTACGCTCTAGCTGCATAATTGACTGAATTTTAGTAAGTCATTGCCTAGTCCCGACAAGGTCGGGAAGCCGGATGTCTTTCGATAGCCCTTGTTGACGGCGATCGGTATTGAGGCACCATAAACGTCAACATCGAAATACTATAGCATCAATAGTGTTTTTCAATTAAGATGATAAGGGTATCTAGGGCAGTTTTCGGTCACTGATACCTCGAAAAACAAACGAAAACTATACCTGTAGAAAGCTAGGTTATGACTTGTTTGGACGCGGGTTCGATTCCCGCCGACTCCACCACTATCTTCCAGTATCTTCCGCTATTTATATACAAATAGCGGAAAATTAATTACTTAACGATTTTACTATACCTCATATTCCTATATAAATTAGGTAGTATTGTGAGATATTTAAGGCAAAACTGGAAGCAACAAGGAGCCAAACATTAAATTTTAAATCTTAAATCATGAATTTTAAAGGAATTAAAAAGGAAAATATTTTGGACGATACATTACCAAGTCCATATTTAACTTCTTTATAAGTCATATCAGTATTGGTTCAAATAAGCTTATTAGCATGGGTTTGTGATAATCTCCAAATTAATATAAATTTCAAAATCTTGGTTCTAATTAAATTTTTCTTTTTTTAAATTTTTTATTTATGAATGCATTTAAATATCAAAAAGACTTTACTATCATTTAATAGCAAACTAATAGATTTAATCATTATATTTATTTAGGTTTTTTTAGAAATAATTACTAAAAACTGTACTTTTTTTCCTTGACGAAATTTTAATTTATAAGCATGTTAGTTCAGGACAGTTTTGATTCAATTTATTATTAATTTGGTTTCTTAAAAAATTAAGTTTAAGATCTTCTTATACTCTTTAAGAAATTTTAATATTTTTATTTTTAATATTAAAATATGAAAAAAGACCTCAAAAATAATTCAATTTTATTGAAAGAATTTAAGGAAAATAATGATTTAGCTTTGAGATATTTAATGGATAATTATCACAAACGATTATGTTCATATGCATATAGTTTGTCAAATGACCAAGACGGAGCAAAAGATATTGTCCAAAACGTATTTATGAAACTTTGGGAAAATCGAAAAACTTTACCTGAAATTTATTCTTTCAAAAGTTATCTCTACAAATCTGTTTATAATGAATTTCTAAATCAGATTAGGGGGTCTGGCAGAATCATATTCTTTGAAAAAGAGTATTTTGAAGCATTAAAAAATTTTGTTAATTTTAAAGAAGATGGTCAAACCATCGAACAAATTGCATTGTTAAATGATGAAATTGAAAAACTCTCGCCAAAGTGTAAGAAAACGTTTTTACTTTGTAAGCGTGAAGGTTTAAGTTATATTGAAATCGCTAATTATCTTAATATTTCGACAAAAACAGTAGAAAAGCATATGGTTAAAGCTTTTTCAATTCTCAGAAAAAAAATGAAGGAAAAAAATGAATTCGACTACACTTCTGATTTTTCGAAACCTAATGAAAATATAATTAGTACTTTTTAAACGTATACATATTTTGAATCCCTAAACCAATGCTTGAAGTAGATCCCATTAATATCTTTATTTAGTATCCAATAGACAATTAGCTAGCTATTTGAGGGTGGTTTGAGTTTTTCATCTCTACTTACCTCTCTTGTTTGGTTTTGTTTTTTCTTTTGACCTGCATTTTTTCTTCTTTGGCGTTCCTCAACTTTTGCACTTTCAAATTTTTCAAATGCAGCATCTGAGGGAAAAACACCAAAATTCTTTTCTGCTTTTGATGGATTGGCAGCGGTGGTTTCTCTAAAAACAAAATTTGCTTTTAATAATTGTCTGAATTCCCTAAAAGTGACCGTGAAAGGATAAACATCTGAATTGTCCTTCACTTTTTTCCAGGAAAATGAGTCCTCATCGGCAAGCTTTACAGGCTCACCCTTAAAAGTAAGATTTTGGCCTTCAATCCAAGTGTCCTTATTGGTAATAATCTTACCTGTGTCCAATTCGACCAATTTCATCATTAATTGATTAAAATTTCCAGTAAAATTGATAAACAATTCTTTAATTGGTTGGGGTAGCTCTGTCTTGATTTTGAATCTCGCATCCCCCATTACCGAACCAGATTCGTCAGTTTCGCTTTTTCCTATGTCAATACCGCCTCCTACAAAAGCATCATTGACCCCAGGCGTCCACTCTTCTTGTGACAATACACCTTCTACTCTTTTTGACTTTTCTGCTATCAATAATTGAATTTCTTGTTTTTTGGCATCTTCGTCAGTAGAATTTAATTGTTCTTCGAGATTTGCGATTTCCAATTTCTTTTTTGCAAGAGTTCCCATCGTACCGTCACCTTGAATTGATCCTGATTGGTCTTTGTCAGCATACATCCTACCGATATACAATTTTCCTCCAGAGCTTTCTGCTTGCCCATAGGTGTGTTTATGAGCTGTCTCTTGAGCCTCGGTTCTGTTTTCATTGTTATTGTAATCATCTCGCGCTAATTGGAGAGTTTGAAATCTCATTGAACGACTTGAAAAATTTTGGTGAGCTGATTGAGTTTTTGATTTCGGACTATTATCAGCCTGGAGCTGAAAAGATAATAATTGTTTTACAGTATTACTTTCACTTGCATAGCTTTGTAATTGATAAATCCTGTCACTACCCATCGCCACTGACTGATAGGACATCAACTGCTTTACATTATTTGAATTATTAGCATCGGTTTGCTTCTGAAATGATGGAAAATCAACTTCAGTTTCGATCGTTTTATGATCTTCTGTGTCTATCAAACTAATATTTTGCTTAGCAGCAAGCTGGCTTGCGTGCCCTCCTCTATCTTTGGGTTCGTGATCGATCATATTTAATAATTAAACACTAAGTTTACATTATTTTGGAATAAAATTTTTCCTTTAAATTTAGTTACTAAAATTTAGAAAAAAACTAAGTTTTATTCAAAACCATATTAAGAGGAACTTTAACTAGGAAATTTTTTAAAAATCTTTGAGCCAATCGATTAATATTAGTAAATAATTTCCTCTGGTTTGGTTAATGTTTTAATTCACAAGTATCTTTTTTAAATATTTTTAGGTTAATTTTATATTAATCGAAATATTTTTTACTATTAGTTATGGATTTACAGAACTACAACTTATGAATTTACGTGTAGATAAATCTGATGAAAATCATGATAAACTGTCCTCAGTTAAAGTGCATCAAGCAGAATCTATTGAGGAATTGTCACCTTTTGTGGACAACCGATTTATAGCTATTAAACAAAGAAAACTTCAAGAAAATGCAAATGAGAGTTCTGTAGTAAAACGAACTTCTAAACTTCAGGCCACAGCAGATAATTCTACCCAACCAGTTAATCCCGTTCAGAGAAAAGAAAATAATACAGGACTCCCTGACAATCTTAAGTCTGGGATAGAAAAACTCTCGGGTATTCCTATGGATGATGTTAAAGTCCACCGAAATTCAGATAAACCTGCTCAGTTAAATGCGCATGCCTTTGCACAAGGTAATGAAATCCACTTAGGGTCCGGTCAGGAAAAACATCTACCTCATGAAGCTTGGCATGTAGTTCAGCAAAAGCAAGGAAGGGTGAAGCCAACTAAACAATTGAAAAGTAAGGTCAATATCAATGATGATGAAGGACTTGAAAAAGAGGCTGATATTATGGGTAGAAAATCAATTCAGCTAAAAGAATCAGTATCAATTAATCATAATCAAGATGGACTAGTGTCAGAACCTGAAGCAGTGCAACTTATTGAACATACAAATTATTTAGCTAATTATCCAGTTCAACTTGAAGAAAACGAGTCAGAAAATGACGAGGATTTTGATGACATTGATTTTGCTCCAAGAAATGCGATATCTGAGGGTGACCTTACTTATATTTTAGATAAATCAGAAGAATTAATAAGACAAATAGATTTTATTATTAGTCAAAAGCATCCTGCAAAGGTTTGGAGCGACAGACTCGCTAAAATTAATATTACATGTGCAGCAGTAGGAACTGGATTAGCAGTCATTGGCATAGGAATAGCAACCGGCGGAACAGGTTGGTTAGGAATTTTAGCCGCATTCGCTGCTATTGAAGTTGCTGCCTCTGTAGGGGCAGGGACAGGTGTTGCGGGATTACTAGCTAAAAGCACAGCCAAAAATAAAAGAAATCAAGCATATAAAGAAGGGATGAGTCAAGTGGAAGGTTTATCTTCATCGGTAGGCAACGGAGAACTTGCTCAAGATGCTGCACTTGAAACCGGCGCTATGGCAACAGATGCAGCACTGGAGATAGGTTCGGATTTAGCCGAAAATGCGGGAAAGGCTGCTCTTCAAACTGGTGTTCAAGCTTCAGGAGCAGCGATGGGACTTTTATTTGCAGCTAGTGATATTAATGAAGCAAGAAAAGCATTTGAATGGGATGACCTTAAAAACGATGCAAAAGAGCCCATTAGAAATCAAATCAGTAGCATTCAACTAGCCGTTATAAACGCTTTTGATGAATTTCCACCCTTTTTGACAACTAAATACCAGAGTAAAATAGATGATCTCACTGAATCCATACGGGAAACTTTATCTAAATTAGATTCTTGAGTTTATTTTATAATATAGATTTTTTACGTATTTAGTTTTGATGTCAAAATGATGCTAAATAAGCTTTTTTTAAAAGATTTAATTTAACTTTACTAAAGTTAAAATTATTGATTTTTGTATAATATTTAAACCCAATTGGTAATAGATTGGGGACCTATCTTGACTGACTAGTGGGCTTGACAGGCAGTTAACAATACTACATGTAAATTAAAATTTACATTACTTTACAGTTAATTGGCAAAGCACTGAAAAGATTAAATTATGAATACGCACGCTGACAAAAACCTAGAAGATAAAAGTCAATCTTTTTCCAATGGAAAGTCTAATACCCAGGCAGCTGATGAGCCAACTTTTCAATTTGATGATAACAGAATGGAGGCTGTTGCACAAAGAAAACTTCAAGAGATGGCCAATAATAGTGCGCATGTTTCTCAACTAAAAGCTTTAAATGAAATGGCAAATAACAGCTCATATGTTATGAAAGCCAATCAACTAAATTTAGTGGTGGATAATCATTCTGCTCAACAAGATCATCCTATCCAAAAGAAAGAAAATAATACAGGTTTACCTGATAATTTAAAAACAGGTATGGAAAACCTATCTGGAATGTCTTTGGATAATGTAAAAGTGCATCGCAACTCTGATAAACCTGCTCAGTTGCAAGCTCATGCATACGCTCAAGGTTCTGATATTCATTTAGGCCCTGGACAAGAAAAATACCTCCCCCACGAGGCTTGGCATGTTGTTCAACAAAAGCAAGGAAGGGTGAAACCAACTAAACAATTGAAAAGTAAGATCAATTACGATGAGGGAATAGAGAAAGAAGCTGAAACGATGGGATCGTGCTTACCTCACATAAACCGTAAAAAATCTGAAAATACTGTTCAGAGACAAGTAACATCAAAAACAGATGAAAATAATAATACTGTTTATGTGAGTGATCTCCCACATATGATGAAAGCCGGGAAACCAAGAGAATTTAAAACTGAAGCTGAGGCTGTTTTGAGGGAAAAATTAAATCAACATTATGCTGATGATCCAAAAACACACCCAGAATACCCTGAATTTTTTGGAATGATGAGCGATGCTGGCTTTAAAGGAGTTGCTATATTTCAAATTTGGAAATTATTATTGGATGGATTTTCACATAATCAACAAATATTAGATTCGCAAGTAGGATTAAGTGATGAAGAAAAATTCAACAAAGAAAATCTGAGAGAAATACTAAATAACAACCCTTATTTTAACGAGGTAAAAAATGAAATGAAAGACCATTTGAGTCATGAAACAGCTGGAAAAGGGGGAAGAGATTTAGCGTTATGGTCGGGTGGTATTGCACTAAGCAAATATGCTTTTGAAGAGAGAGGCTGGGCCCCACTGGAGAAATCAACATTTACAAATATAGCAGATACTCTTAAGTTCCATGATAATTGGAAACTTCAAGCACCGCTTTGGAATATTTTGTCAAAAGCATTTGTCGAGTCCCCTTCACCAACTATCCATATTGTTCTAAGAACATATGAAGATAATTCAGTATTGAACCGAGAAGAAATCCCGACGATTAAAGAAAAAAATCCCGACACAGAAATTAGATACCATGCTATTTATACCCACGAAGATGGTAAGATGCAGGAGATTAAACCTGATTTATCTCTTGTAAAGGAATGGGATGGTTTTGATCTAATGTTGCAGGCCATAACTATACTTTATGAGAAACAAATCACATCTCCAAACAGTCAAACAGAGTTTGGAAAAAAACAGCTTGAAAAAGACACTGATGATGAAGTAAGACGATATCAACTAGAGTCAATGTTGGACAATAATCCTGCCCAAGAAAATAATCCTGTTCAACGAAAAGAAAATAATTCAGGACTTCCTAACAAACTTAAAACAGGAATAGAAAATCTATCTGGTTATTCTATGGATGATGTTAAAGTCCACTACAATTCTGATAAACCAGCTCAAATGCAGGCTCATGCTTATGCTCAAGGTTCTGATATTCACTTGGCATCAGGACAGGAAAGACATTTACCCCACGAGGCATGGCATGTAGTTCAACAAAAGCAAGGAAGGGTTAAGCCAACTACTCAATTTAAAGGCAAAGTCAAAATAAATGATGACAGTGGGCTTGAAAGGGAAGCTGACATAATGGGTGAAAAGGCTATTCAAATGCAGTCAGCTGCGCCTAATTTAGTACTAGACAAAATTCAAATTAAACCCAAGGTAGCACAAAGAAAAGAACTTGAGTGGCATGAGCTCGCCCACGTGAAACCACCAGAGACTTCTATTTCACAAGGTGATAACAAAGTTTTGCCTATGATAGATACTTATAACGATACATGGAATGATTTAGAAATCAAATACGGGGAATACAATAATATTCATATAGGTCATGCTTTTTTAAAAAGTACTATCTCTGCAAAAAGAGAACAAAAGATTGAAAAGCTAGAGGAGGTTAAAAATTTAATTAATAATGGAATTACATTACTTAACCAGGATGCTTCTATTGAAGAAACAGAGATGGAATTTCATAACTCTGTAGCATTGGAAAGAACTGGTCAAGGTTCAGGTTTAGGTGCATTGCTAGGGACAGCATTAGGGACTTTTTTACTCCCCGGTGCAGGCTCTTTAGCGGGTGCAGGTCTTGGAGCTTTAGTGGGTGGAGCAATTGGTGGAGCAATTGGTGCAGGTGAAGATGCTGAAAATAGAAAAATTGATATTGAACAAAAAAAAGCGTATGAAGAAGAGGCTAAGGCGAAAATCAATGACTGGTATTCTATTAGGTCTAAAATGGTTGATAGTTTGACGGATATAAAACATGAAGTAGAGGGACAAATCACCTACCAAAGGGTGCAATTAGGCATAGGACCAGTTGCTTCCCAAAGTGCTATGGAGGGTGCTTCAGATGCGTTCGAAGAGTTCAAAGAGTCTGTAATAAAAAATCCATTAGGAGCTAATAATGATGCCGAAAATTTAGCTGAAGATGCTCAAGATTTCCGAAAAACCGTTAATAAATCAACTGAAGGGAATATCAAAGGTCTCATAAATGATTGGAGCGATGAAACCGAAAAACAAAATGAAGATTTCGTGAACGAAAATTCATTGTATATACAAGCAGCCGCAGGTAATTCGATAACAAAAGAAATTCCTGGTGTTATGGCTGGTGAAACAATGGTAACTCAAATTTTAAAAACTTTAACCCAGTTCGGCGCGGCTTTCATTGGGCCTGTTATAATTGCATTTAATACTGCAAAAACGACCTATGGTAGATTTAAAGCATTTTCAGAAAAAGCTAAGGCTGCTCGTAATAATAACAGTGATGGGGTCAGTGAAGCTTTGATGGACGCGTACTTGCACGGACGATCAAAGTCTATCAGAGCATTAGGTGATGCTGGAATGCAACTAGTGATGGCTGTTATGGGTTTAATTTCATGGGTGCTTTCATTGGTACCCGGTGGTGGTCAAGTTGCAATAGCCGCTTTACAGGGTATAAAGAAAACTTACGGTTTTTTAAGAACCATTGGTCATTCGGTGAAAGCTGGATACAAAATTTTGAAAGGTACTCGTGGTCAACATAGAGTTCAAAGTGCAGAAACTATTCTTAAAAAAGCTAGATTAAATGTTGAAGAAAGCGAAGAAAGCCAACAACTCATTCGAGATCTAGATGTTCTAACATTAACACAAAAAGTTGCATTGAAAGCTGCTGGTAAGTCAGACTGTCTAGGCGAGGCAATTGCAACACAAACATGGTTTGACAAACTAGATCGTGGAGATTTGAATATAACAGGAGTAGGTCTTGATAAAGAAAGTTTTAATAAACAATTAACAGATGCCTGGAAATCCCATGTTTAAAATCGGTTAGGGTTAAATTAAACTGCTGCATAAATTGGCAATAATTTTTTTAAATTAAATGTTCAACCGTCAACCAAATTAACAAAAGGAAATAATTGAACAAGAATCATCTCTAAAATTCATAAGGACATATATCCACATCAATGTTGGAAGATAAATCAAAATTTTCTAATTATTAAAAAATTTTTGATATTGCAGACGACATGAAAAAAATATCTTTACCATTTGTCTATTTCATGTTTTCCTTAGCTTTAAATGCACAGGTAAAAGTTTATGAGGGAAACGAAATAATTCCTACCTATAAAAAAGGAAAGGATGAAGTCAGTCCGGTATTTTACACCGGTAGAGGTGTGCAAGGAGCACAAGGAAAAATATACCCATACCCCTCCCAGACCAAGTTAGGAGATACATTGTCCAATGTGAGTTATGAGATGGTTTATCTTGAGAACGAATACCTACGCGTAAAGGTTCTTCCTGCCTTTGGTGGCAGATTGTTCTCTGCAATTGATAAGACCAATGGTCATGAACTTTTTCATACTAATAGCGTTATCAAACCCGATTTAATCGGAACCCTAGGTGCATGGGTTTCAGGGGGAATTGAATGGTGTTTCCCTCATCACCACCGTACATCCACACTTATGAAAAGTGATTATCGGATGATTGAAAATCCTGACGGTAGTGCTACTATATGGATTGGAGAAACCGAAAAATCACGTGATCTTCGCGGCGTTGTTGGAATGACATTACACCCTGGCAAGTCCTACATTGAGGTAGATTATAGAATAAATAATACCAATACAACTATTTCCCAATTTCTTTTTTGGGCTAATGTGGCTGTAACGGCCAACGAGGATTTTCGCACCTTTTGGCCTCCCAGTCAAGAAATAGGTGTTTTTCACAACAATGCCTACTTTATACAATGGCCTATTTCAGAGGAAATTTCTCAATACGGGAGAACAAGTTATGAAAGAGGAACTGACCTTACTTGGTGGAGAAACCACCCAAATCCTGTTTCTTTCTTTATGTGGGATATAAAAGAAGGTTTTATTGGAGGTTATGATTACTCACAAAAAGCTGGAACGGTACATGTAGGCGACTTACACAAAAATAATGCTTCCAAACTTTGGCAATTTGGTCCTGGGCTCAGAGGACAAAATGCCCGAAGGAAACTCACTGACGATGGCAAGGCCTATGTTGAACTGATGACAGGAACTTTCTCAAACAACCAACCTGATTACAGCTGGATTTTTCCCCATGCAGTAAAAGATGCAAAAAACTACTGGTATCCGATCAGGGACTTAGAGGTTGTAAGAAATTCAACCGTTGATGCATCAGTAGGCATACTGATGCGGGATACCAAAACGATTTTCTTTGGGTTCAACACCACTTCAAAGTTTAATAATGCAAGGTTAATCCTCAAATCAGGCGATGCGATTTTGGTTGAGAAAACAATTGATATAGATCCAGCGAGTCCCTTCACATCTACCTATAAAAGCCGAAAAAAAATAGATGAGTATCAGCTATTTATTTCTCTAAATGACAGCAATGGAATTGAGTTGGTTTCCTATCGCCCATTTAAAGCTAAAAAAACTGAATTACCCAAGCCTCAGGAGCGGGTAAAGTCAGCAGATGAAATTGATACCTTAGAAGATCTTTACCTGACGGGGAGATTTGTAGAACAATTCAGTAGACCTGGAAAAAATCCAGATGATTATTATTTGGCCGCCCTAGATAAGTCTCCAAAAGACTACAGATCGAATATCGCTATGGGTCAACGCCGATATAGTCAGATGCGTTATAAAGAAGCCCTTAAATTTCTGGAAACCGCCTCTGACAAACTAAAAATCAAATATTATCAACCCAAGGAGGGTGAGTTATACTACTACAAAGGATTGATACAAAAATCACTGGGGATGGAAGAAGAGGCTTATGCCAATTTTGCAAGGGCAACATGGTATTCTCCCTGGTTTTCGGCTGCCAACTATCAGTTGGCACTTTTAGAGAGTAAACTAGGAAACCACAAAAGGGCATTAAAATATATCAAAGAAGCTTATACCACCAATAATCGTGACGGAAGGATTGTGACCACCTATTCTAGTCTTTTAAGAAAATTGGGGAAGAAAAAGGCTGCCGTTTTACTTTTGGACAAACTGCTTGACTATGATCCACTTAACTTTACTGCCTTATACGAAAAGGAACTTTTGGAGGGAAATACTTCAATGTACAAATGGTATAAAAATATGCAAAATTTGGAAAATAATCATTTGGAAATAGCTGCACATTATCTGAACATGAGTTTCTATACTGATGGAATTGCTTTGCTATCCAGCTTAAAAAATCCAACCAACCCATTGATTGACTATTATCACTCTTATTTTCTCTCCAAGTTAGGGAATGAATCGGGCGCAAAGAAAGCAGTTCAAAGTGCAAGAAGTAAATCCCTTGACTATGTTTTTCCCTATCGTCCTGAATCAGAGATAGTTTTGAAAAATGCAATAGAGATTTTCACTGAAGACGATCGTGCACTTTATTTACTTGGTAATCTATTATATGACAACCGCCCAGAGGAGGCCTTGGCCTTATGGCAAACCGCATTGGATATAAACAAGGAATTTCCCATGGCATACCGCAACTTGGCTTTCGGAGCATTTTATCATGAAAATAACCCTGACAAGGCCATACAGACTATCAAAAGGGCCATTTCATTAGATCAATCCATAGCGCTTTGGTTTAGCGAACTTTCAAGGTATTATGAGATTTCGGATGCTGATTTTAGAGAAAATTTAGAGTTACTAGAGAATAATTTAAATGTAGTCAAAAAAGACATTAATGCTCCAAAAAGTTATGTCAGTTTGCTTAACCTAAATGGTGAATACGACAAGGCCATTGATTTTTTGGGTGATCATCACTTTAGAACCTGGGAAGGAGGAAGAGAGACCTACTGGAGTTATGTGGACACCCATACCCTTAAAGCGAGGGAGTTGATCAAAAGAAAGGCTTACACAGAGGCCATTTCGCATTTAGAAAAAGCCTTGGAATACCCTGAGAACCTCGAGGTGGGAAAACCTACGCACGACGAAAAGAATGCAATGATTTACTATTATATGGGAAACGCTTATTACGAAATGGGCGATGAGAAACAAGCCATAAGGGCTTACCAAAAAAGTGCAAACTCAGAAAATGGACCCAACATGACTGACCTTTTATTCTACCAAGCACAATCGCTTAAGAAATTAGGAAATAAAGAGCAATCTGAAAAAATATTTAAGGGACTCACTGAAAGCGGACTACTATTTCGCAATAGAGGTNCTGAAAATACTCTTATTGCAGTGGAGGAGGCTGCAACATCCAACAAAAAAGCCTTATCAAATTCTTTCTATTTGGAAGCTTTGGGTTATNTGGGNTTGGGTGAAAAAGATAAAGCAAAACANCTATTAAAAGAATCATTGATGGTTTATAAAAATCATTTGTGGGCAAAAAANATATTGGATTTTCTAACCTATNAATGAAAACGATTCTTTACCCTCAATCCTTACTCTTTTTTTTTAATCNATCTATCAAAAGNGTATACTCANGAAAGNAAAAAATTAGTNTAAGNGAAAGAACCCGTTTTCAGGGTCTGAAAAACTGATAAGCATATCCAANTGGATGGACAAATGAATGAGGAAGAATGGTAAAAAAATGAAAAAAGGGAATTTANCTATATTATACAATNTAAAGAGAAACAATCACCGACAACTGACTATTTTTAGAATGTTNCGGGATGAAGAGAAATTGTATTTATTTTATGNAATGGAAGACAAATATTTGAAGNTNCGNGAGACCAAAAGGGATATNCAACCCTACTTTAATGATTGTGTAGANCTGTTTTTAATTTCTGCTCCAGACAATTTTAATACGCATTTTGGCTTCGAATTGAATCTCAATAAGGCCTCAAACANATTTATATTTTTTAATGATTTTTACAATNGAAAAGATCCTGGTTTCAAGGGTTTTAATCCAGAATCCTAAATGGAAGTTACTTACCAAGGAACCAATAATGACAATCATNATATTGATTCGGGATGGACCATGGAAATGGCAATACCCATTGCNAATTTTGGGAAATCAGGAAAAGTAGTTTCAGTTAGAACAGGCAATCNATTGGCTTTCATGGCGGTGCGTCAAAACAGCAATGATGTGNGGGGAAATCTAAAATCAACATCAACTATTTTCCCCATCTATGATATCTTANAAAATGTTAATCAAACAAATAGGTTTGGCTTATTGGAATTTGTAAAGTAACGTTTATGTTTTTTATTTTGNATAATTTTAAAATTAAATCTTNTAGTAATGACAAATTGGGTTTGGTAAAACGCTCTCACCAGTATTGTTTGATTCTACTCTGTNTTNTAGCTTTAATTGGTTGTCAAGNCTCCANTGAAGACAATAAAATATCCCCTCCNAATGTTGTTTTTATTATGATGGATGATTTTGGCTATGGTCAATTTGGAGTTTTTAGTGACAGTATTACTACAGCAGATTTCCCTCCATTTTTTGTGAAGTTAGTTGACAGTTTACAGGGCTACTCNTTAGACAAATCATTGGAATTTTCGAAAAGAGCNATGCCTACCTTGAAATCTCTTTCAGAAAATGGTNTATTGTTCAATAAAGCCTTCNCCTCCAGTAGCCTTTGCGCTCCCTCTNGGGTAGGAATCGCAACNGGAGCCTATCAAAATAAACTCGGATTTTACACNAATACTGATGTGGAGNCAAAAGGAATTGAAAAAGGTAGTCATTTGGTTGAACAACTCAAAAAGTTATCCTACAACACTGCGCATATTGGTAAATGGCATATAGGNAGGCGAGACAAAACATTAATCAATGGAATTTTAGAAAAACACGACCTCAGTNGCGTTAAAAGGTGGTCTCNATTCAGGAACACCCACCCCCAGGCCTACAATGAAATTATAAACAGTGGTTATCTAGGCTCTGTGAGAAATGAACATCATCCACTGAACAATGGATTTGACTATTATTATGGATATAACCATTGGGCAAGCCAATACTACAATGATGTCAATGTTTGGGAGAATTTTGAACATGTGGGCATTCAAAAAGAATACAATACAGATGTATTTACCGATAAAGCTTTGGACTTCATAGAGGCACAGATTGAAAAAAAAGATCCTTTCTTTGTTCAAATTCATTACCATGCCGTTCACGACTCTATTGAACCTGTTGCACCCAAAAAATATTTGGAAAGGTTTAAGTCCTCTTCGCCTCACCTCAATAATTTCTATGCTCATGTTCATGGTGTTGATCAAAATATAAAGCGGATTGTATCTTTTCTCAAAAACAATAATTTGTATGATAATACTGTAATNGTTTTTACTTCNGATAATGGAGCCATGAGTGGTGGTGTATACAGCGGNCACAAAACAGGCTCTCCCTTACCTGGAAATGCGCCTTTTTCNGGTCATAAAGGAAATTATTACCAAGGGGGGATTCGAATTCCCTTGCTGTTTCATTGGCCCTCAGGNATAAAGATTCAGGGAGTATCAGAATCTCTGGTCTCNACTATGGACATCATGCCCTCTNTTATTGATTTGGCTGGTGGCAAGGTACCGGAGAACATNGATGGAAAAAGCTTACGCCCAATTTTTGAGCAATCGCCAAAANAAGTTGTACANCAAAACTTGATTTGGGCTGGANTNCAATCCAGCAGATGGGGATTTTTGATTGCAAAATCTNCAAAAAATCACGGAAACGAAGGAGAACATGCACCACCAGCATGGGCCATTATAGAGGGAGATTACCTATTGCGTTTCACAGGGATATTGGAACCCCGAATNTATCTTGANCATATGCAGGGAAAGAAAGCTGTTTTTGAGTTNTATAACATAAAAGATGATCCAGCAGAAACTATNGATATANTGTATAAAATGCCGGAAAAAGCGTTGGAGCTGGCACAAACTTATTTTGATAAATCAAAATATTTTGCCCCCCCTCAAACTTGGAGTAAAGAAAAGTGGCTCGAACTTATTAACTCCAAAAACAACCTACTAAAATCAGAATGGGCTAGACCCTAAGGTTATAAAATCCGAATCTAATCCAGCTTTTTTGGTGGTTTGGGTTCGTATGGCCCATATTGATAGGTATCTGGGCTTACTACTGCACCTATTGTGATATTACTCAAATAGGTTACAACAGATCTAGTTTTTACAGATTGAGCTATAGCCATACTGTCCAATAAAATCTGGTTATCATTGGTTGACCCCCCCACCTGTAAACAACAGTACAGTTGAGGTTTCCAAATTGTGAGGTACAACCACATCTACGCATTGCCACCAGAGGGTTTGAATAACTTCTTCTACTGTCAACCATCTGCCTGATGTCATTTTGATGTGATAAAGTTTGTATTACATATTTACTATAGAATCTGAAATTTGATATCCAAAATCTGGTCCCTTTTTACTGACATAGGCCTTTAAAAAATCTATGGGTTCAGCAGTTGATTTTTTTATCTCCTGATTACAGGAATCCAATAAAAATATTAGCATCAAAGAGAAAAACAGAATGGTAAATTAGTAAGGGGTAATTTGTTTTTGTATGTTGTTCATGTTAGCAAATGTTTGACTCAGCTCTTTTTGCAGGTGAGGCACAAAAATTATTTTTGTGCTAAATGCTCAATAATTAATGGAGCATGATCTCTAGAATTTTCGATAAACCATTTATTGGTTTTAAGACCCCCACAGACTACTCCAGCCAAATAAACACCCTCAGTATTGGATTGCATGGTGTTAGGGTCAAAAACAGGTGTACGGTATTCATCTTCTTGGAACTCTACACCCAAAGATTCTAGTAATTCAAAATTGGGTTGATAGCCGGTCATGGCTAAAACAAATTCATTTTCTATAATCTTTACCCCTTTGGGTGTTTTGAACCGCACGTGGTCTTCAGTGATTTCCTCAATTTGAGAGTTAAAATGGGCATCAATACTACCTTCCTTAATACGATTGACAATATCTGGTTTTGACCAATATTTTACGTTTTGACCAATCTCTGGTTCTCTAACGATCATCGTAACTCTTTTGGCTTTCTTTCGATAAAGCTCAAGGGCAACATCAACGGCTGAATTAGCAGACCCTACTACCACAACGTTCATCCCAAAAAAGGGATGGGCTTCTTTGTAATAGTGTAATACCTTGGGCAAATCCTCGCCTGGTACATCCAGCATATAAGGAAAATCGTAAAAGCCAGTTGCCACGATTACTTTTTTGGAGAGATAGGTTCCTTTGCTGGTCACAATTTTAAATAAATTTTCCTTAGTGCTAATCTCATTAATTTGTTCATACAAACGAACTGGTAAATTCCAGTGGGAACTAACCCTACGGTAGTATTCCAAGGCCTCTGACCGTGTCGGCTTAGGGTTGTGGGAAATAAAAGGCACCCCCCCTATTTCGAGTTTATCTGAAGTAGAAAAAAAAGTCATATTCATTGGGTATCGATAGAGCGAATTGACCAGGCACCCTTTTTCAAAAATCAAGTGTTCCAAGTTTTTTTTTGCAGCTTCAATACCACAAGCCAAACCAATGGGCCCTGCTCCTATAATAGCAATATCAAGAATTTTTTTACTCATAATACTTTTAAAAATTAAAATTTAATTTAAAATTCAAATTTATTACTTTTAATACGGTAAATAATAAATACAAAACAATTTTAGTTGATCATTTAATAATTGTTACTAATCCCCAAAACAATGAAATATCTGATTTTTGGTAGTCTCCGTCCCTTCCCCGAAACCTCTTTTCTAATTCTACGTTTTTTTACTGGAATAACAATGTGTTATTATCACGGTTGGTCGAAATTATTTTCGAGTATTGAACGATTGGATAAATTGGGAAGTAACTTCACTAAATGGTTTGGCCTTGATTCATTAAGTGTTCCCTTTGGTATTATTGCTACTTTTTCAGAATCTATAGGCGCACTTATGCTTGCCTTAGGGTTTCTTACTCGTCCCACTGCATTTTTATTGGCATTTACCATGATGGTGGCTACCGTTAAAAATATTACTGGTGTTGGAATGGAAAAGACTGAACTTTCACTAATTTTTTTAATTTTATCTTGTGTTATTTTCATAAGAGGATCCGGCAGGTACAGCTTAGATAAACTTTTCTTTTAAAAATAAATCTATTACTTTTTTTTCTTCTTGAAATCACCCTTTCTAATGAGTTCTAATTCTCTTGAAGCTTGTCCAGAAACATAAGTGTCATCTTTCTCCCTTAGAATCAAATAAGAGATTATATCTCGGAAAATCAATGATCTAAAAGGGAGCATCTATCTCCGTCTGATTTGTATTTTTGAAAGGCCCAACTATAGTAGTAGGGTTAATTCGGTCAAGATAGGACACTGAGATCAATTCTACGGATTTTAGAAATATTACAGCTTATTTTTCCTAAAAGAAATCCTGTGTTGATAACTGGCCTGCAAAGAATTGGCTATGGCAAATCGAATTTTTTCTCACTTGTCAAAAAGTATTTTCTCATACAGTGATAGATATTTTTAGGAGCGTGTTGAGTTTAGGTATTAACCGTCCTGATTTCTTCATTACCAATACAGAGGGATATATCAATATTTTCCAATACATTTTTCGCTAGTCGAGAATCAGTTTTTTGACTTCTAAAGAATCGGATGAGTAGATTTGTACAATTTCATTTATGGAATAGGGAGCCCAGAAAATTGTATCGGTCATGATTTGGGTGAGTAGGATATAATAAATTAGAAATCACGGTTTTTTCCGCTTAGGAAATGGTTGGCTTCGCTTTCCTTAAAAATCGCTTTTTGACTGTCCCAATGTAGGGTTTTGTTTGGAAATCTCCCAGCAATTACTCCGAGTAAAATAGTTTCCGTAAGTCGTGAGGCATAGGAAAAAGGAGCCGAAGCTCGGTCTCTGCCTAAACAAGCATCTACAAACTCATGGTAATGTTTGGGCGCATCTCTTTCATAGTTATTAACGGTGACACCTAGTTTTCCATCTGGGTCATATTTTTTTATATCTATATCTTTGTATTTACCCTCAACGATCAAACGAGGTGGTTCCATAAAGTGAGGCAAGAGGAGTCTTCCTTTCTCTCCAATAAACATGGCACCCTGTAGGGGTAATTTTTCTTTATTCGGCAACTTGAGTTCTTTATTGGATTTGGGGGCACCTTTACCATCGTGCCATACCCACTCGAAATTTTGGGTGGTATATTCGGTACCGGGAAAAGTATAAATCACAGTGTTGTTTTCGGGATAACCAAATCCGTTAGGTTTTCTGCAATTGTTTTTGATGGTGTTGGGTACGTCCAAATTAAGAGCGTTGTAGGGCGTATCAAAAATATGAACACCCATATCACCTAGAGTGCCACACCCAAAGTCAACCAGTTTTCTCCAGTTACCTGGGTGGAACACCTTATTTTTATATGATCGCTCCTCGGCGGTTCCTAACCAAAGGTTCCAATCCAAATTAAAGGGTATAGGGTCAATACCTTTGGGCTCCGGACCGTCGTAGCCCCAATTTTTAGGTGACCAGGCCCTTACTCTACTTATCTTTCCAACAATACCAGATTGAATGAGTAAGGTGGCTAATTTATAGTCATAAAAAGAATGAACCTGAATTCCCATTTGGGTGACCAAATTTTTTTCCTTAGCTATTTTTCGCATTGCCCGAACTTCAGAGACATGGTGTGCCAGAGGTTTCTGACAATAAACAGGTTTATTCATCTCCATCGCTAAAATTGATGCGGGAGCATGCGTGTGGTCTGGGGTCGATACCACTACAGCATCAATTTCATTTATCATTTCTTTAAGCATTACCCTGTAATCTTTGAAGGCTTTTGCTTTGGGATAGCTTGCGCTAGCTTTGGCAATGGCATTAGCATCTACATCACACAACCCAACTACTACCGAATCTGGATGAGATGCAATAGATGCCAGATCAGCAGCTCCCATTCCACCAACACCTATATGTGCAGTTCTGAGTTTATCTCCTTTTTTAATTAAAGCCATAACTGATTTTGGTATAAAAGCTGTTGAAGCGGCTGTCAGTGATGTTTTTAAAAAATCTCTTTTTTTCATGCTTCAAGTGTTTAAAGTTTTTTGATATTTATATTTCTAAAGTACAAATTGCTTCCGTGATCTTGCAAGCCAATGTAACCCGTTTTATATTTACCATAATCTGGGGTATCCTCCCACCTTCCAGAGTCTCTTTTTTTGAACCAATCCTCTGACCAAGGGACAAATGATAATACTTTTCTACCATTGAGCCAATGCTCAACATTATCTGGGGTAAAAACGATCCTGCTGCTGTTCCATTGCCCCGTGGGATTAAGTAGTTTTTTGGTCTTATCGGGCAAGTACATGGCATAGTCGGCCGCAGTCATTTGCCAATCCTGAAGGTCATAATCGTGGATTTTGGCATAATTCTCATCATCTATCAATTGGTATTCTGGAGATACATCGGGAAGGCCTTCATAACCTTCCTTGATGTGATAAAATATGCCACTATTTCCTCCCTCAGGGATATTCCACTCTATGTAGAGTTCGAAATTATCGAACTCTTCCAAAAAGTAGATAATGTCTCTACTGCCTTTATAATCGTAATCTTCCTCCAAGATTTGGTCAGTAGTAAAAGTCAAAACGCTGTCAACAATTTTCCAGCCTGGAGGCATACGGTCTCCATTATATGCCCTCCAGCCTTCCAAAGAACTACCATCAAACAAATTAATCCACTCGTTAGATGGTTTTTTGGGAGGTTCTTTACAAGACCAAAAACTGGTCATGACAAGTGTTAGAATGATTTTTTTCATGGGTTTAAATTTGTTTTAAGATATTATCTCTAAAGGTTTTGTTGTTTTCCATTTTCCACGGGTAAAATCAGGGAATGACTGTGGGGCTCCATCCTGTTGGATTGATCGCCCACTTAACTCGCTAACTGAACTCCAAAAAGCGCCCTCATATACATTTTGGTCTAGTGATTTTCCTTTTTGGAGACATTCTACAATACGATACATCATAATACCGTCCATACCACCGTGACCGCTGTTTTTGGATTTTTCATTTAATCTTTTATATAGGGGGTGATCAAATTTCTCGTACACCTTTTCTAACTGCTCCCCTTCTACCCAATCGAGATGGTCCTCTGTTATTCCCAGTACACCACCTTCCAAAGCCATACGAGTTGGATATCCGGCCAGGGTTCCGCGCGTCCCTTGAATTAGGTTGAGGCGCGTGTAGGGTCTGGGACTAGTTTCATCCCATTGCACCATTAGGGTTCTTCCCAAATGGGTTTTGATCATAGAAGTATTGAGATCACCGTTTTGGTAATCTAATTGATTCCATTTGTGATCGGGCGGATAATTCTTTTCGGCATAAAGCTTTCTGCCCATTGCGGGGGTAGAAAAAGAGACCAAACTCTTGAAGTTGTCTTCCTGTCGCCCCAGACTCATGTACTGTGCTACTGGACCCAATCCATGTGTAGGATAAAGATTACCCCTACTAGTGGCATAGTGATGAGTGCGCCATGAACCTGTACCGCGATCCTCTTGTTGCATTTGTCCTCTCAATTCATGAATATAGGCAGCTTCGGCATGAAGTAATTCACCAATGACCCCTTGTCGGCACATATTGAGGTACATCAGTTCGGCCCTACCATAGTTGACATTTTCCATCATCATGCAATGCTTTTGAGTTCTTTCGGAGGTATCTACAATTTCCCATAAATCTTTGAGTGTTACTGCCAAAGGAACTTCTACAAAGGCATGCGCGCCTTGTATCATACACTCTATGGCCATTGGGGCATGGTTGTTCCAATTGGTACAAATAAAAACTACATCGGGTTTAACTTCCTGCAACATGGTCCTCCATTTATTCTCATCACCCCAATAGGTTGCTGTATTCACGAATTGAGAGGAACTGGACATTTGCTTTAAAGCCCTCAATTTTTCTTTAACATTGTCTTCGTACAAATCACTAAGGGCCACCACTTCGGTTCCTGGCAGTCCTTCAAAAAAGTTTAGGTGTAATCCTCCTCGACTTCCCAGACCGATAAATGCTGCTCTAATATTAGTTAATTTTGGAGCGGCATGGCCTCCCATATACCTGCCTCCAGAGAGGGTGAGTTGATCCATCGAGGTATCTTCTGACTGAGAAAACAAATGGGAAGAAGCTAAGGCGGCAGTAGATAGGTACGTTTTTCTAATGAAATTTCTTCTGTTTATTGACATTATATTTTTTAAAAACAAATTACGAAACTCAGAGGGTTTCTTCAACTTTCTCATCCAATTTATAATTACCCGTGTCAAAAATAGACTGATATTCTAGTGGGATTTCAGCAGATGATATTTGTGGGGAGATAGCAAAAAGATATACCTTCTCCAATGCGGGAAAAGAGTACAACGGCTCTAAATGATCTTCTAAAAAATTGGAACTTACCAAATTGATCTGTTTAAGTGATTTAAGGGTATTGAGTCGCTCAATTCCTTTACCTGTAATAGCTGTTCGGCTGAGTTTTAAAACCGTTAGGTTTTTTAAATGTTGTAGCACCTCAAAAACAGCATCTGTTACTTGCGTTTGTCCAAGGTCTAAATCTACAATAAGATCAGCGGCAATCAAAAGAATAGTGGCTTTTTGATCATCAAAAAGGGGGGTATTAATCGCAGAGATTTTCAACAAAGAAGAGGTTTTATAAATCGGTGCTACTTGTAAACCATTAACCTTGAGTGAATCTATCAATAAACTGTTCAATGGGTTGGGAACTATATCGGGGTAGATACCTGACACATCTTTTGGGAAAAAGGAGGCGAACAGCTGAGGAGATAGTCCCAGTTCTGATATCGTTTTTTTTTCGGGCGCTCCCAGCGTAACCCACTGCTCAATTATTTTTATTTCAGCCTTGGTGAGTTGAGTTTTGGCTTTTGGGGGCATGTGTTTTTTTTTATCCCTGGGTAAATGAATCCTTCTCAATATTTCGCTATTCTTAGAATTGAGAGCAAGAATAATTGGCCCCTCTTCTCCCCCCTCCATGATGGCCTTATAATTGTGCATTAACAACTCTCCTTTGGTCTTTTTGGGGTTGTGACAACTCACGCATTTTTGATCCAAAATGGGTTGAACAACACCAGAATATAGCGGTAATTCTTGATGAGTCTCAGGGAAAAGGACAAACATATTGGAGGTTACTTCCAGACCTAAAGCTGTTTTGAGGCCATTAGGAAGTGGTTCTGTTAGATGATTTTTACCATGAGTGAGGTTACCTCCTAAATGTCCTGTAACCGTCAAAACGAATACCAATCCATAGCCCAAAAATTTAGGTGAAAGTCTTTTGAATGGGGTAAACCCCTTGAGTTGTAGGTACAATAAAAATGATAATAAAAAAGTGAGAACGCCCAATATCAGATGACCTTGAATATCCTCCCAAGCATAACCCTCTCGGAGATAGAGAATAGTTCCCGTTATTATGGCAGCAAGGGTGAAAAAAGTACCCCAAAAGAATGCAAAACGAATAATTTTTTGATGTTTTTTCTCTTTGCGGTCAAAGATCATCATCATCAATCCCAAAAACAGAAACCCAATGGGTAAATGGACAATAAGCGGATGAAAACGCCCCAAAAGATCAATTAGAAAATCCATAGACTTTATAGATCAATGTGTTTTTATCATCGTTCAGGTGAGAATTTCATTAATTACATTACCAGAGACATCCGTAAGTCGGAATGGTCTCCCCTGAAAATCATAGGTAAACTGCTCATGATCAAAGCCAAGCTGGTGAAGTATAGTGGCTTGTATGTCATGGACTGACACACGTCCTTCTATACCTGAATACCCAATCTCATCTGTTTTACCGTGAACGGCCCCTTTTTTGATACCCCCTCCGGCCATCCACATAGTAAAGGCATCACCTTGATGGTCTCTGCCAGGAGAATTTTGAATACCCAAACGGTTTTCCCACATGGGAGTTCTTCCAAACTCTCCTCCCCAAACGACAAGGGTTTCGTTTAGCAAGCCTCTCTGTTTGAGGTCGAGAATCAGCGCCGCAATGGGACGGTCTGTTTCCTTACATTTTTTCAAGAACCCTGAATCTAATGCTTCGCCGGGACTTGCTCCATGAGAATCCCATCCCCAATCGTATAACTGAACAAACCTTACGCCTTGCTCGACCATTTTACGAGCTAAAAGACAATTATTGGCAAAGGATTCTTTTCCAAGTTGTACACCATACATTTCCTTAATTGAATTGGGTTCCTTATCGATATCCATCACCTCTGGAACAGAGACTTGCATCCGATAGGCCATTTCATATTGATTGATTCGAGTTAATACCTCAGGATCGCCAAACTTTTCATATTCTTTAAAATTGATATCATTGATGGATTCCAAAACCTTCTTTTTTAAATCTCTGGGCATTCCTTTTGGATCTTTCAAATAGAGAACAGGGTCGCCTTTGGAACGACATTGAACCCCTTGATAGACTGAGGGAAGAAAACCACTTCCCCAAACACTTTTTCCAGCATCGGGTGTACCCCCCGAGGTAAGAACCACAAATCCTGGTAAATTGTTGTTATCAGACCCCAAACCATAGGTAACCCAAGATCCTAGACTTG
>PAHA01000049.1 GCA_002711215.1 Flavobacteriaceae bacterium | reverse complement strand
TGCTTTCGACCTGAGTATTGTTTGCCACTCGATCAACGATCTTGGGGATGAACAAAAGACCAAAAACAATCAGAATGATGATTAAACCTATATAACTTAAGTTTTTCATACTAGGGAGTATTCTTATTGTACTTCTTCCAAGCACGTCGATATTCGGCTAGAATAACCTTGATGTCATCAACCATTTTATTGTTGATCTCAGCCACTGATTCGGCATTAAAGCCAAATAGGGTGCCGAAGTCTTCATCGTCATCTCGTCCCCTAAGGTTGCGTTCTTTATCGATTATAAAAACGTAGGGAAGACTTTTTTTGGAAGTAAGTTGTAAAGGTGTTTTTAAACTTTCAAATAGGGTCCCGATTTGATTATCACTTCCAAAAATAAAACGCCATTTAATTAAATCAGTTCCCACACCGGCTTTCAACTCTTCTTTAAGTGTCTCTACTTGGGTTTGCTGACCCTCACGGAGAACCATTACAAACTGGAAGTCTTGGAATTGATAAAAGCGTTTATATATTTTTTGATTGAGGTTTAGGGCATCTCCTTTTTTGGTAGAAAGATCTTCCCCCCAAAAACCTAATACGGTAATGCGGCCTTCAAATTGAACGAATTCACCAGAAAGAGTCTTCCATTGCTTTATTTCGTTTACCTTGTTTGTTAATACAGGTAGGATCGCAAAGTTATTTTTACCAGAGGCAAAAAATAGGTAAATAACAATTGGAAAGATAAAAAGAACAAAGAGGACAAAATATTTTTTAAAAGCCTTACTCATATAAAAAATGCCTCTTAAATTCTAAAAATTCCAACTCACAAATCCACTTTCCATGACTTCAAAGATATAGTCTGCTTCAAGAATCAAGATAAAAATCAAATAAGGAATTAAGATGATTAGTGGTAAGACAATAGCACCTTGTAAGCTACCTCTTTCATCTCGGACATGCATAAAATCCCAAGCGATGTAATACGCTTTTACTAAGGTTAGTATGATAAATATCCAATTCAATAATTTCATACTTAAAAAATAGTTCATCAAAAAGTCTGGCTTAATAATTCCTAAAGCCACCTCAACAGTTGTGACAATTGATAGAAAAATGAGTACACCCCAAATTTTCTGGACGTTGGATTTGAACTTTAATAGTCCTCTAAATATTGCAAGTTTGTGAGTTCTTTCAGCCATCAATTATGATTTAGTGGTTACACGAGATAAAAAAAAGTAAATACAAATACCCAAACAAGATCGACAAAGTGCCAATACAANCCNACTTTNTCNACCATTTCNTAATGTCCNCTTTTTTCATAAGTACCCACNATCACATTAAAAAATATAATNAGNTTNATGACCACTCCCGAAAAAACGTGGAAGCCATGAAAACCTGTTATAAAGAAGAAAAAATCAGCAAANAGTCTGTTGCCGTATTCGTTANGGATCAGGTTGGCCCCNTCTACTACACCTACTGCGTTTTCAATTTTGACTAAAGAATCATCTCGTGAAAGTATAATTTTTTGACCANTTTCATCGATTTTTTCACTTCTNATGACNAGNCTTTCATTGGTTTCAAAGCCTTCCACAACTTCAGCGAGGGAGTANCTNGGTAGAGANNCTTCCGNTTNATACCATANCCCGTTACTCCCTTTGTGGGCNCTGCGTTCGGTNGGAATTGAGACCGCAAATTCTGCNATGGCTACTCTTTTACCCGAATCAATATTNACAAATTGTAGAATTTGTCCGCCTTTTGTTTCCAATGCTCCATATTCACCTTTGATGAAGTTTTTCCATTCCCAAGCCTGAGAACCTACAAAAACTGCTCCTCCAATAATGGTCAACAACATNTAGAAGGTNACTTTTGATTTNTTCATNTGATGTCCTGCATCCACAGCCAATACCATGGTTACAGANGAAAAAATCAATATAAAAGTCATTANGGCNACATAATACATNGGNGCGTCTATACCGTGTAAAAATGGGAAGTGAGTAAATACCTCATCGGCAATGGGCCAAGANTCGATATTTTTAAAACGNGAAAAACCATAGGAAACCAAAAANCCGGANAAGGTAAGNGCGTCAGATACTATAAAAAACCACATCATGAGNTTACCNTAACTGGCGTTGAGAGGTCGCTGNCCTCCAGACCAAAGATTNGCCTCCTTTTCAGCTGCAGTTAATTCCATAAAGTCAAATTCTANTTAATTNNCACAAATTTATATATTTTACCTGTATAGCAGAACAAATAGGTACAAATAAATCCACAAGACATCAAGAAAATGCCAAAACAAATGAGCCAATTCAAATCCCAATTTATTGGAACCTAAATAACTGCCTNTGAGTAATCGTATATAGANTACCGATAAAACAATCATTCCAGCAAACAANTGGGCCAAATGCAANAACACCAAAACATACAAAAATGAGGTGGTAATGGAACTTTCAGCGCCCGTAAAATAGTATCCTTGANNNATGATATCACNAAATCCTTTAAACTGAAAATAGACGAAGGANAGGGCCAANANAAAGGTGGTCAAAATCAATNTTTTGGTCTGCTTAATNTTTTCNGCCNAAAGTGATTTTTTGGCAAAATAGAAAGTGAAGCTGCTAAAAAGGATTATCATCGTACTTATCCCAAAAGCAGAGGGCACTTCAAATTGAGACAACCAGTCTGCTCGGGTGCTACTTACTATATAGGCACTGGTCAAACCNGCAAANGTCATGGCCATACTNATCATGCCCACCCAGAGCATCATCTTTTTGGCTTTGTTGTGTTTGATTTCTAATTTGTCCATCNCTAAATCCATTTATCTATAACATATATTATCTGTAAAAGGCTAATGTATGTAATACTGGCATACATTAGTTTTTTGGCCGCCTCTTCGGTTCTTTTTTGCATCAANACTANGGCATGATACAAAAAATATACCCCGATCAAAATCAAGCCTACCANCGCTCCCACAGAAAGNCTCAAATCACCACTGTATTGGGTAAAAGGCGTAATGGANATGATGACGGTCCAAANNGTGTAAAATACAATTTGAAATGCAGTAGCTCGGTCAGGGTTTCCNGTGGGCAACATCTTAAACCCTGCTTTTTTGTAGTCATTATCCATNATCCAACCGATNGCCCAAAANTGAGGAAATTGCCAAAAAAACTGAACCATNAAAAGCAGTCCAGGCTCAATTCCAAAACTACCTGTAGCAGCTACCCAACCCAACATAAAGGGAATGGCTCCNGGAANAGCGCCTACAAATACAGAAAAGGGAGTAAGAGGTTTNAAGGGGGTGTATAAACAAGTATATATAAAAATAGAAANTGACCCAAATAATGCCGTCTTAAANTTGATGTTNTTGAGNATATAAATTCCTGNNAATGTGAGGAAAGATGCAATNGTAAGGGCAGTAAGATTATTCATNCGNCCGGCTGGAATAGGACGATTCTTGGTCCNATCCATNAATGCNTCTTTGTCCTTTTCAATCCACTGATTGAAAGCATTNGAGGCNCCAACCATGGCAAAACCTCCAAAAAATAAAGNCAACAANATTGATATCTGAATTTNGTCTACAGCGAGTAAATATCCCGCTAGAGAGGAGAAAACTACACTGATNGNCAATCGAAACTTTATGAGCTGGAGAAAATCACTTACGAATGTNACAANGTTGAATGTNGTTGTGGGCANAGTGTCNGANTGGGTCTTCATCATCATATATCCTNATGCAAAGATAGNCTACTCATCAACCTTGTGCAAGCCTGTTTAATGATTTTGANAATACTATTTTAGACTTTATTGAAGTTATTGAAGTCTAAAGGTTATGGGTATAGAATAGGTACTTTTACAGCTTTGACTCTTTGTTTTCTNGGCTTCATTTNGGGAGGTTTTCNATGATNNNCTGNGCTTCTTNNTNNAGGTNTTATCGGATCNTCTNGGNTTAACGCCTATTATNTGTNCATNTGTTCCCATTTANATAANTCTCATATACTCNTNCTTNTATTCTCATCTCATGNACAATCTCANGGTATCTTGAAGTTTTTGACNATATGNTTGTTGATTTTNNTCTGGAAAAATTCGCATAATTTTTTTTTGGGTACATTTTCANAACCTAGNAAAAAACAGGTATNTCCTCAATNATAGCAAACGGTTGAGATAAGTCCNGCTCTTCATNTTTAANTTCAGCATCTTNCACCTCAATAATTTCCTCNNNANCAGTCNATGAGGATNCCATTAGAGTCTCTACCAACTCCTACTCNTCCTCANNCACNTNATTNCTTAGTGNGCAACNGGGGGTGGGGGTAGGTATGTGANATTTTCAATCTGTAATGGNNACNTCCTNNTATTCTNCACTCATCCNGTTAATTGNATCAATTTCAATATNNCTCNCATAATTTTNAAATTCTATNGCTCTACAAGTAGNAANTAGAANAATTTTTAAGCNTTNTAATTATAGCTNNCTCTATTTTGAATTAGATNAACTTTGGTGTTTTTTTGCTAAAATANTTTAATGGATTTGGGTANTTACTTAAGATAGAAAAAANGNGGAGANANNNANATNNNAAAAATATAAAAGCTTTANAANANGGGCTTTTAGANTTTTTTAAANATTTTTTCTATTGTAACCTGAAAGTGATAGGGATACTNAAGGGAACNCTTACGGGTCTTCCTCTTTGTTTTCCNGGAGTCATATNGGGAAGTTTACCAATAATTCTGGCAGCTTCTTTTTCCAAATTTTTATCTGGTCCACGCATTCTGATGTTGCNGATAGAACCGTCTTTNGAAATAATGAAATTAACATATACTCTTCCNTGAATACCCATTTCTTGGGCAATTTCAGGATATCTAAAGTTTTTTCTAATGTGTTTNTTAATTTTCTCCTGAAAACATTCCCTTCTTTTAGATTTGGAAACTTTTTCACAGCCAGGGTAAATAGGNACATCNTCAATCACTGCGAAAGGAACATCCACATCTTCAAAATCGTCTTCGATTTCTANCTCTTCAACTTCAACGATTTCCTCTTGATCAGTTTCAGTAGATTCAATTACAGTTTCCTCTACTTCNTCCTCGTCTTCAACAACCTCAATTANCTCTGGAGCNGGTGGNGGAGGAGGNGGAGGTGGNGGAATCTTGATTTGCTCAGTGATAGGGATTTCCTCATCGTCATCATCTTCAACATTTAANGCTTCGTATCCGTAACCACTTCGGTCGTATGTTTTCCACTCAATAGCNTGCCATGAGANAAANAANACTGAGGATAAACCGATAATGAAATAAAGACTGCTATTCTTTGATAAATCAGANTTTTCGTTTTTTTTGGGTTGCATTTTGTCGAAAATATTTACTANGCTAAACTAAAAAAAAATCGATAATAAACAAGATTTTTTTTANTAAGNCAGATTAGCTCTAAGCTTGAATTAATTGTTTGTATTGATCAGAGCTGAGCANATCATTGAGTTGAGAAGGATCATCAACCTTGATTTTAATCATCCAACCNGAATCNTAGGGATCATCATTAACCGATTCTGGAGAGTCCTCAAGTNTACTATTAAATTCTAATATNTCTCCACCGACAGGCATAAATAGATCAGAAACTGTTTTTACGGCTTCTACTGTNCCAAAAACNTCTTCGGCAGNCANGTNGTCNCCAACNGTTTCAATTTCAATATAGACGATGTCTCCCAATTCACTTTGGGCAAAATCNGTAATACCAANGGTTAANAAATCNCCATCAATTTTAACCCACTCATGGTCTTTGCTGTATAANAGTTCGGAGGGAATATTCATCAATCAAATTTATTTTGGAAANGCAAAGTAATACAATTAACTATTAGTTTCCAAAATTATAACGGATGGTAATACCGGATCTGATGGATGTTTGGGGAAAAGCCGTTGAAATTGCAAATTCAGAGAAATTATGATCGTAGAANAACAGACTNGTAAGGTTTCTGGATAAATTATATCCTGCAGAAAATTTAATGGACATNAGGGTTTGCCCAGCGGTCACTTGGTTATTGCTATANTCCAAGTTTCTGAGAAGTGTAATATTTTTTCNGTAAGAAAAATCCGCNTTTAAGTTAAGATCACCACTGAGGATTACCCTCCTTCCCCCCAATNGGGTTCNGATTCTCAAATCTTTAAGGCGATACCCNATACCAATAATATATTCATTTCCACTTTGTTCGGTNAGCAAGCTGTTGTCCAAACTCAACGATAAGCTCCTGTCCCTTCTNATTTCTGCCAATAGTTTTANCGAGTTTTTAAACTCAACATCAAATCGAACNAAGGGATTGAATTGTTCTGCCAAATTGATATTGGAATAGAATCTNGAGGTCATGTAATTNCCCAATCGATCTTTAAGTAAGGGTCGAGTAGGATCATAATCCAAATTACTTTGATAGTTGGTGAGGGTATAACTGGATCGGTAACCATGAGTAATGGAAAAACGATTGAAAATTCTGGCTAAAGATTTGATCTTAGTCAAACCTGTATACTTTATGTTCCAATTCGGTAAAGGAGTATTTTGAATGGGGTCAAATGCGATTTTATTAGGGTCGGTTCCAGAGTAAGCGGAGAGAAAAGCGGCCACCAAAACAGTCTGGTGATTTTTACTAAAACCTTCGGGAAAACCATTTTCGTCACGGNTGCCCTTGAAGGNACCTTGTTGTCCNGNTAATCGGTTGGCAATAACCANGCGGTTATCCCTAAATTTTTGAAAATTTGGGTTGANAGTACCTNCACCTCCAGAAAAAGCAGTTCTTATAAGAATGGTAGACATTCCAAAATTACCATACTCATTGGTGTTGAGTGGAATATAGTTTTGNTTTTGGATTCGGTAGTTTTCAGACAGNTTATTGGAATAATTTCTTTCGGCATTGAGATCGATGGTCAAGTCTCTNAGTGGANTAATTTGNCCTGATATANTNAGTTTGTTGTTGTGAACTTGAACANAAGGCTCATTGAAATTTGGAAAACCAGTNAGCCACCCTCTTTTGGCNACCTCATATCGGATATCGGCTTGGCTTCCAAAAGTAAATCCAAAAGAAGGATCTAANGTACCCANAAAGCCGACTTTGGGNAGGTANCCAGGAATGACTTTTCCATTNTTCTCTGAGTAATTGAATTGTACCCTTTTGATNGAGGATAGNANGTCAATTAAATANGTTGCTCCTTTGCTNAATGCGCTATTTTTGGGCTTTTTCTCATCTTCCTTTGCNCGGGAATTATTGGCAGNNTNGGCTCTNGCAAAANCTTGATCAAATGGTANTTTTTTGGCTTTCANTCCCAAAATGGTGTANAGTTTATCAAATGATATAGACCCCGTTAGGGTTTTAGTATTGGCGTTTTGNATGGTATTTACTTGTCCNAATAACTCCCCTTCTTCATTGGAAACTGCTGACATAGCATTGGAACCTCTTTGCCAGCTAAAGTCACCCATATAATTGTAATTGGCATCTATAAAATTCAAAATGGGAATCAANCGTAGGGGAATTTTATAATTCAANGACAGAGTTTGAAAATGTCTGTCTGTCTGACCAGTATCCCAAATNCCATCCCAAATGTCTAAGCTTTTGTTGACCNTACCCAAAGTATTATTTGGANCATNTTCAAAGAAGTTTCTGATNATATTGTTGTTGGANGCGGTAAAATTAAATCGNAAGGAACGCGTCAGATTATGACTGATTGTATAGGACCAATCGAAAAGATAATTTCTCAATTGTAAGTCTGGCAAAGGAATTTGTTGNGNAGCATTGATGCCCTCCATNTAAACTTGNCGGAATCGTTGACTACTAAAATCACGGTTGATTCTGGAGGTAATTTCCAAATTACTGGGNATCAAGTTAAANTTTAACTCCTTGAGCCACTNCCAATATTTTTTACGATTTAAGGCTCNTATTTTCCTAAAAGGGTTAATCTCNAATNGCTTGAATGAATGTCCATAATTGGCNCCCAGTTGAAGNTTCTTATCTGTTTGANTTTCNATCTCGTAATCGTNATGATATAACTCATTGTAGGCATAGGAGAAATCAAAATTTTCGGGACTGTAAAAACGGGTGGGCTTCTCCCCCAGTNTTGTTTTTNCGTACTCCAATCAAGCTAATACTTTTTCTCTGTGTATAATCTATTGCTTGGTNGTAAATAGAATCTNTTTGGGATGTTCTTNTNGAAGAATCCAATCGATCTTGTAACAAAATGTCTTGATAAAAAGGATCATACTCGGGAGTGANAAAGCTTTCCCCAAAATTGANGTTAAGTGGTATTTGCATTCCCCATTTATTGGGTAAAAGTTGTCCCAAATTGATATTTGTAACNANATCNTATTGTTTCATGTCTTCCCTATTGCTTTGGTTTGGAGACTGATCTATAGAACCAAATCCGATTGTAGACATACGAGCNGTGGCNGCTACTGTNCCNAAGTCAGCAAAATTNGCATCCATGGCTCCCACAGCTGCCCAACCGCCTTTGGAGTCTATTCCAGCGATGCGCAATTCATTGAACCAAACCTCTCCACATAAATCNTCTCCCANTTGTTGAGANGGGTTTTTAACCCCAATCATCAAAGTTTTNATCGAACCNAAAGAGGGATTTCCTTTTACAGCAAATTTGTATTTCTTAAANCCAGGTAAGGCACTNATGGGAGAAAACTCACTTACTGGGTTCATCTCCTCATCGAAATATGANANCCTTCCTGCNCTAGCATTATTTATGGCAGCGGCTTTNAGTTTTGCCAAAAACTTGATNGGTGCCTCCAAGGCATTAGATTCNGGCAACCAGACTTCTTCNGNTGTGAGTTTATTNGTTGAGTTTCCNAGGTAATCGCTTGGTTTTAANGGGATTTCAATTTGATAATAGTTGTCCAAAAAGTCAGTTCCCAAACGAATAAANGCTACCATNCGGCGGTCATATTCCTCTGCAGTACCTTCACCNGGCAAAGGCTTTTGNCCTACAATAGACTCNGCATGTAAAAACATTTTAAGGTTTTTATATTGTCGGATATCTACATTAACATTCTTNTAAACTGCCCTATAGTCCATGGGTTGGAGGTCACATATCCTGAATGACATCGATTGTTCATTTTGCCGAACAATGGTATTATTGTTGTTGATTTGTTCCCTNTGGATATCCGGAGGTAATACATANTTGATGGGAATACGATTTTCATTTTCCAAAATATTTACTGTNCTGATATCCANNGTAGTATTGTTATTTTTGGGNATATNTTTATTCAGTTTTTGGTTGTATCTGCGCCAATCCCCTCTCACTAAGTCTANAGTACCAAANCGCAATACAACANNTTCAGTAAAACCTTTGACCATCATTCTCATGAATCGGATGGAACGCATATCCTCGATATTATTAATTGATTCAAAATAATNCTCAAACTGNGTGTCTTCATAATAGCCCTTCTGAACAGGTACCTTAAACTGAATCCATCTTGTAATAATTTCCTCACCNTTGGGCACAGTGACTTTTACATTTTCACGAACATCGGTGATNAAAGGATGGTTGCCTACCCCCATAGATTTTGAAATGGGTATCCGNTACTCAAAGTAACTGTCAATCGTATTCATACTTTGATCTCGGTTGATGTCCTCAGAGTCTGGCTCNGTGGTATTNCCTCTNTTGGTGTCAGAAAAAGCAACTGGGGAGTTGCCTTGGGTACCATTGTAATTTTTATANCGTTCTAAAACNCCTCCATNGGCAGCTACAAAAAATTGATAGTTATCTCGAGCAGGATCNTCTGGGGGTCCATTGGTGTATATTAATCGCTCTTGANTATCGTCCAATCCGTCAAATCCAACNTCTTGTATGGCTCTATCCTCGGGAACAGTATTAAANGCATAGAGTAGGGATTGAGTCGAGGGCACTTTNCCCCATGGTGTTTCGTAAACCAAATTTTCAGCTGAATTTCCNGGTAAACCATTTTCAAATTGTTTTCTGCCATCTTTNAGTATGTCTTCGGATATATTTCCTAAATGNAAATANAGTTCTCCCANNTGNTCTTCCTCAGTAAGTAACTCATTGAANGTATCCAACAACCAGAATTCTATAAACTCNACATTAGACTGTTCAAAATTNGTGGCATTNATGGGTCTCATGATTCCAGCCCAATTCTCATTACTNTCTCTATNAAANTCGTCTNCTGTAACATTGTTGTAAGGTCCGATCTCATTAGGGTAATAGGCCAAATCNAGAGTACTCTGAACTGTAGTGGTTCCTTGAACAAGATCCTGTTCTGGGAAAATTTCTTTGATAAAAATCCTTCGAGTCGTATTCAAGGATATGTCATCATTATTGATTCCTGANGGTCTTCCACCAGCATAGAAAATCGGATCAATGGAATACCATGACAGTTTGGCCCTACCGAAACCACTGCTTATATTATTATCTTTAATNTCTGATCCTTTAAAATTTTTGTAAGGGATGCTGGAGAGCTTCCATGAATTGAAACCCTTGATGTCAATATTGGTCTGTGCTCCTTCAAAATCATCAATATAAACATTGGATTCACCCTGAAGTTGAGTNTTTTTAGGTTTTCCNGCNATCANGNTNGCTATTTCACCCCTGAATGATAATCGTGAAGGTACATTGGTGTTAATGGTNGGAATTTTNTTNACCCAACGGGTTAAAAAAGGTAATTCTGTAGAAAAATTAGTGTTGAAGCCGATCATGGTATTGTTAACTGGTTCAGTCCCATAGTTTGCTTTTTGGGTAAGCGGATTTTCACTNAGATTTAATAGGGTTCCGCCAAAAACTACATTTTCATTGANTTTGTGAACGATATTGAATCCNGAAAATCGCTTGTTCTGTTGGTTAAAAAAAGAATTNTTTTCTACAGATATATTGATGGGGACATTAGAGGCTTGCAGAGCAGGGTCTAAAATTTTTACCCTACCAATGGCATAGTTAACAGTGTAATCAATCCCTTCACGTAAAACTCTTCCCCCTGCCGTAACCTTGACGGAGCCTCTTGGAACGTTAAATGCCCCAATNGGAATCCCATCTCCACCCTCGGATTTATACCTTCCTTTTAACTGAAACTTATTTTTTTCGGTGGTCTCCAAAGCTGCGGCTTTGGTTTTTTGATACATTTCNTTAAAAACATATCTTTTTTGATTGGAGTTATAGGATTCTGCATTGTTGTATTGTTCTCTCTGAGAATTTGGATCNTCTAATAATTCAAAAAGGTATTCTCCAAAAGGCTCTACATTGGGGAAAATGATCCTACCGTATTGCGGNTCAATTGTAACNCCGGGAATATAATCAAAGAAACCATCTCCCTCGGGTTGCGGGTCTTGATAGAAATTGAGCTTGTCCAAATTGAANGTATTTAAGAGTATCCTTTTTTCANTATTTTCAGGCCATATCGATTGGTCTATGGGAATTAAATAATTAATGGGNGAAGGATCTGAATACAGTATATTAAGTCTGAAATTTTCTTCTGCNAATTGGAAAGCTCCTGTATTGTATATGTTNTTCATCATAAGATTCCATATGGGCTGGCGNACATCTGTNATATTACTTTTAAGAAGTTTTACGACTAAATTATTGTTATTGACCGACTGAGTTTCTCCAGAGATATCTTGGGTAATAGAGGTAGACTCNANGCTTCCGTTTGCAAATTCTCCTACTTGATAAACNTCACCCCTNTANGTGTATTGAAAAGCTATNGCCAAAACCTCATCATTGCTCAAACGCTGATTTAGNGAGATATATCCNAATTGAGGGTGCANCTTANATTCTGTCTCANCTAGCTTTCTGGCACTTTCCAAAACAGCATAATCAAATCCTTCATTNATCGCATTATTATAGGAACCAAAAGAACGTGGAATAGAGGNAATGTCTCGAATATTTCCACTNATTATAGCCCCTTTATCAATCTCCTCGGGATTTAGGCGNTTATTATCATTGGAGGGTGGCCTAGAAAATCCTTTTGTGCCAAAAAAGTTGGTAATTCTGTCATCTAATGAAGTTTTGCTNGGGTCACTTTCTCCCAAATCTTGAAAACCGACAATGTTTCTTATGTTTCTGGTTTGTGATCCCCTATTNGTGATCCAAACTTCAATTCTAGTNATCTGTATCGGTGAATTGATATANGGATAGTTTTCAAGAAATTTATCGTAGTTATCTCTAAAATAATGAGCTANGAAATAGTGACGGTCTTCTTCATAATCNAGTGCAAAAATATNAAACTCTTGAAGTGTTCCTCCACCTTGGGCCACNACATTTTGGGATTGTGAACGTTGCTCAGAAAAAACAGCCGAAATGGTGGTTTTTCCGAATTTAAGATCTGTTCTTACTCCAAAGAGACTTTGCGCACCCTGAATTAAGTTGCTGTTCAAGGGCATACTNATATTTCCAATACTTATATTTTGTAAAATNGCATCTTCTGTCACCTTACCATTGAGATAATCTGTCACATTGCTCCCCATCCCCATCAAGTCTTGGCCGGAAANAGCATCTGCTTTTTCTTTNAGATCNAGAATTTTTTGTCNTGCTTCATCATAAGTGCTTTGATAATCCCCTATTTTTTGTTGGATTTCCTCTGCTTTNTCANTANTTTTTTTTGCNTTAGATTGAAGGNTTTGTGTTCTNGAATTGAACCCATCCCCCTGAGCATNTCCCGACTCTGGNATAATGTCAGAAATCNCCGCCAATTGAGGAGGGTTAAATTCTATTTTTACCAGATTTTGAAAATCAAAGGTAGATTCGGTGTCATAGTTTGCGGTAATCTGGAGTCTGTCCCCAATTTTCCCTAATAGGCTGAGACTGATCCTTTGGTCAAAATCAAAACCAAAACTTCTTCGGTTCCTTGGCGAGGCTGCGGGGTTATCGTTTTTTTGATATCGAACTCCNAAATCTATTCCCACAGAACCCTGAGGAACAATATCAATTANATTACTNCCAAAGATGGATTGAAAGAATTTACTATTGATATAGACTTCAGGAAGTAGATTTTTTTGAGTTTCGCTTAAATTTTCGGAGTTACCAGATAAAGCCGCNATTTTNTCTTGAAAATACCCCCTCNTTTGCTCTGCCAGNACCATAGCTTCAAATTCCTTGGGTGTCATCACCAAAGGGGCATTGATGGGATAACCTTCAATNGTTTCGGTATAGATGTACANCTCCGAGTCGGGATCATAAGTGTAATTGGAACTGATAGTAGAGGATTGGGTGAGCTTAGATTTGGACAAATCATAGCTGTTCTCCACTTGTCCCCACAGCGATATACTGCAAATCAAAAGTAGGGGCAGCAAAAGGTAGTTTAAACTTAAATATTTGTCCTTTTTTCTACAGATCAAAGAGATTTAAAGTTTATTCAAGGCAGCTTTTATTAATTCCTCGACCGTACTGTCGGAGTTACCTTGAATGAGTTTATCAACAACTTTTTCCGAGGCTCTCCTTGAATAGCCAAGAACCTCTAATGCTGATAACGTTTCTTCTTTGATTGTATTGCTTTTGAAAACAGGAATTTCATTNGTTCCTTGTAGGNTTCTGATNTTNTCTTTNAGTTCNATGATCANTCGCTGGGCAGTCTTTAGTCCGATTCCCTTNACTCCNTGTATNGTANTNACATCNTCTAAGCCAATGGCCTGCTGNATTTCNTGNGGTGTAAGAGAGGAAAGCATGGTCCTTGCCGTACTAGTTCCAATACCAGAAACCGAAATCAANAGTCTAAAAACAGCTCTTTCCAAAANTGTNAAAAAACCATATAGGATATGNGCGTCTTCTCTGACTTGAAGATGGGTAAAAAGCTGAATGTTTTCATNCGATGAAAGGCTGGAAAAAGTATGNAGGGAAATATTGANCTCATAACCTATACCATTACAATCTACCACTACATGNGTAGGGGTCTTTTCAACGAGTTTACCTTTAATTTGAGTAATCATTTTTTTCGTTTCAATTTAAATTTTTCTTGTGCATCTATACCCGAAATAGCAGCCATATTTACAATTTCNTCAACNGANGCTCCCAGTTGTAAAATGTGTGCNGAACGACNAAGTCCCATCAAAATNGGTCCAATAGATAGGGTGTTGTCAAGTTCTTTAATGATTTTNTAAGTAATATTGGCAGCATCNAAATTGGGGAAAATTAATGTATTGACCTTTCTGTTATTNAGCGAAGANAAGGGAAAGCGTTCTCCNAGCATATCGTTATTTAGTGCAAAGTCGGATTGAACAGGACCGTCGGCAATAAGTTCAGGGAACANTCTGTGTAAATAACTAACTGCCTCGGATACCTTTTTNGCCTGAGGAAAAGNAGAGGAACCAAAGTTNTTATAGGACAACAGTGCAANAACAGGCTCTANTCCAAACATTTTAACNGTNTGGGCTGTCATCTGCGCTATTTTGGCTAATTCTTTTGAGGTTGGATCCACATTAATGGAGGTNTCNGACAGNAATAACATTCCTCTTTTGGTTAGCATCAAATTAGTGGCNGCNACCCGATCAACACCTTTGGCCTTGCCCATAACTTCAAAGATAGGTTTTACAACTGNNGGATATTTTCTCGAAAAACCAGAAAGCATNCTNTCCGCATCCCCTTCCCTGACCATCATGGCCGCGTAATAATTTCGTTCTTTGAGTAAACTTTCGCATTCGTAAAGGGTTTTCCCTCTCCTTTTTTGNGTTTCCCAAAAGGCTTTAGCATAGCGCCGTCTACTTACAATATTTTCNTCGGTTTTGGGATCAATTATNCTAACCTCCNCANTGAAATCAATAGATTCCATTANGTTTTTAATGGTTTCCTTNTCTCCCAATANTACAGGAATTCCAATGTGTTCCTCCTGAATGATTTGAGCCGCTTTGATNACGTCCAATTGATCTGCCTCTGCAAAAACGATNCGCTTAGGATCAGATTTTGCCCTATCGTGNATCATTCTCAGGATTTTTTGGTGTCCNCCCAATCGNTCTTCTAATTCCGCTTCATAACGCTCCCAATCTTGAATAGGCTCTTGGGCGACTCCGGANNTTATGGCTGCTTTNGCCACTGCAANNGGAACTTTAACAATCAAACGAGGATCAAATGGTTTNGGGATTATGTAGTCTACACCAAAGTTCAACTTTGTTTCTTCATAAGCAATATTAACCTGTTCTGGTACAGNTTGTTTTGCCAATTCTGCCAAGGCCNCTACTGCTGCCTTTTTCATGGCCTCNTTAACCTTGNTTGCTCTTACATCAAGGGCNCCTCTGAATATGAATGGNAATCCCAATACATTATTCACTTGATTGGGNTGGTCAGANCTTCCTGTGGCCATAATAATATCAGATCTGGTCTTACAAGCCAAGTTGTAGTCAATTTCTGGAGTGGGATTAGCCATAGCAAAAACNATAGGGTTTTTGGCCATAGATAATAACATATTTTCATCCAGAATATTGGGTTGAGACAAACCGATGAANACATCGGCACCGTCCATGGCNGCTGCTAAAGTGTCGATTTCACGATCTGTAGCATATTCTGCTTTNTGTAAACTCAGNTTAGATCGNGATTTTCTGATGACTCCCTTGCTGTCNAGCATTACAATATTTTCTTTTTTGGCACCAAAAGACTGATAAAGACGTGTACAAGATATAGCNGCTGCACCCGCACCAGAAACTACGAACTTGACTTTATCTATTTTTTTTTGAGTCAAATCCAAGGCATTGATTAGCGCCGCACAGGAAATNATGGCGGTACCGTGTTGGTCGTCATGCATCACTGGGATATCCAACTCNTCTTTNAGCNGATTCTCGATTTCAAAAGCCTCTGGCGCTTTAATGTCCTCAAGATTAATCCCNCCGAATGTTGGGGCTATAGCTTTTACCGTTTGAATAAATTTTTCTGGGTCTTTTTCATTGATCTCAATGTCAAAAACATCAATNTCCGCAAAGATTTTGAANAAAAGCGCTTTTCCCTCCATNACNGGTTTTGANGCCTCTGGACCAATATCTCCCAGNCCCAAAACTGAAGTTCCATTGGANATAACNGCAACCAAATTTCCTTTATTGGTGTATTTGTATACATTATCTAGTCGCTTCTCAATTTCTTNACAAGGAATGGCTACCCCNGGNGAATAGGCCAATGCTAAATCGCGTTGGGTACGGTAGCTTTTCGTAGGAACCACNTCNGTTTTTCCAGGTTGGGGCTTNGCATGATANACTAGTGCTTTTNTCCTTTGTTGGTTATTGTTCATCTTTAAATTTTTGCAATATAAAAGNAATAAAACATATNTGGGTCGACTNAGGGCGATGTAAAATGTAANTAAANTTTAAGAAAATTAATAGANGGTTAACCAAAATNACCAAGTTAAAGGCTTAGTTGTANTTGAAATAATTTTGTGTTTTTTGGTAAATAAACTGGGCTACTGCTCTTCCCTGCCATTCCCCCTCAATGATGGCATCCATATAATGTATTCCCCCATATAANCTTGAAATACAAGCCTCCTCAGCTGCTTGCTTAAANGANGTGTATTTTCTNGTTTTTAAACCGTATTCTTTTTCTGTGATGTCCCTAAANCTAAANTTTTCACCAAAAATAATAGNTAAGATTTCCGCAGATGANGTTGATACAACACTATGACCCGAAACATATTCAGGAAAAGGAGGTGTTTGNAATAAAGGATTCCAAGTTTTGTCAATGTATCGATTGATGACTGTCTCGGGTCTTATTCTGTCAGATCGGTATTTTTCATCCCAACATGCTACAAAAGCATCATGCAAAGAGGTAGCAATAATGGTNTGGGTAAAAATAGTTTTTTCTAATGCAAACCTTGCTTTTTTGCAAGCAATTCCTGTNATGCCAATCCAATGTCCTCCGGGGGAAATTTTCTTCAGGCCAAACTCAAGATGCCCAATTTGTGAAATTGCATAGGGATTACAATCCCAAAAGGCGGCAATTTCATTTTTTTCTTTATGATTTTGATTTCCAATATCCATCACCTCTAAAGTGAGTTTATAAAATTCCGATTGTTTGTCTAAATCAAATTTNACTGGAGGTTTGGTCAAAAACTGATCTGGTTTTTCAAGAAAAAAAGTTTTGATCGTATTCCAGTTGGGTTCAACTGGGGACATAAAAGCAGGTTTGGTAGGTTGCCAAAATTCTCGTCCTCGTTTTGGTGTATAACGTTTTAAATTATTGAGTTGAGAAAAGCCATCTTCGTTAGCATATTGAATTATAGCATCAGANAATTGCTGNATATATTCAATTTCATCGTCCTCCAAAAAGGTTTCTAAATCATTCATTAGAGGAAGTAATTTTTTTCCAGAGGGTAAAAGCTTGCGAGCAGTATAAACCATCGCATAGCGATATGACTTATCTTTATTTTTNAGGTTCTTATATGCTAATTCGTGATCTTTAAGAGTTAATTTAGTTATCCCTACATAGCTNGGATANAGTTTTCTGTCCTGNGTGGACATCAGCTCATAAGAAGACAAAGTAGCATAGGCATAGTATCTAGCCGCAGCCACTGGTGAAGTGACATCGAAAACCATGATATCAGTGATTTGTTTGAGATCATTAATGAATNCTTTTGTCTGCTGGACTTTANTTTGACCTCTAATCAGAATTGTATAACCAAAAAGAATACTAAANAAAATGAACTGTTTCATTTAATTAGTTTTTTTATGTCGACTANTATGGGATTTGAATTATTAATACCTGCAACTAGTTTTTTGNTCCCCTTAGTGTTAATCATTAATAATGATCTTACAGCTCCCTTAAAGCTGATCTGGGTTTTGTAGTTGGGTATGTATTCAAAACCTCCTTCTTCATTGCCTTTGAGAAAAACACCATATGAGGCCTCACATTTCCCTATCCTTACCCTGTTAAATTTTGTATTACCTGCCAGAAATAGATCTTTCGTTCCGTCTTGGTCTAAATCCTCNATCAATATCGCATTAACCGAAGAAAAATTAGCTTGATTGGGTAAATGATGCATTACAAATTTTCCATCAACATTTTCAAACCAAACGGTCTCTAAAAAATTGGTNATTAGTTTGGAAGCTTTATCAATTTGACTTTTATTAAAGATGTCGTAAACTGTTTTATCAGCATATTCTTCATATGTGACATACCTTTTCCTTAATGAAATAATTTGATCTGTTAACTCATCACGAAGCACATTCGGATAAGATTTTCCTTGAATGTAATAGCACCATATNGGATCTATATATCCATTACTGTCAAAATCATCATAGTAGAGTTCCATGGGCTCTTTTTCATTGGGTTTAAAATGATTATTAGTTCCCCAATTNCCCATAACTACATCCAAATCACCATCATCATCCAGATCATTAACATTAATAGTACTCCACCATCCATGTAGATTTTTCGAAAAGTAGGAGGAAGTTTTTTCTACAAAATGATTGTTTTCATAGTTATAAACTTTAGGATAAGTCCAGTCTCCTGTGATGAGTAACTCCTCTTTTCCATCTCCATCAAAATCCTTTGCAACTGCGTCTGTAACCAAACCAAGATCGTGTAGAAAATCATGATCAGATTGGTAGAAGTTACCTTTACCATCATTGATCAATATAAGTGAGGGTGAAGGCTTAGGGAATTTTGCTTGATCTAAGCGTGACCCCACAAATAAATCCAAATCGCCATCCTGATCAAAATCCCAGGGGACAGCTACTGATCCTACAGATCGATCTTTAGGAAGATTATTTGAAGGTAAAAATATACCGCGTTCATTAAAGTAAAAACGGTCTTCCAATGCAATGCCTGAATTCTCTGAACCAAAGCCTCCAGAGACTATGTAAAGATCAAGGTCTCCATCACTATCAGCATCAAAAAAACAAGCATTGGTATCCTCATATCCACTGGATTGTTCTAAATATGGTTGTTTTAGTTTGAAGAACCTACCGTCTATAGATTGAATTAACACTGATGGGGCCTGTCCCTCTGGACCACCAATAAATAAGTCGTCCAATTGATCATTGTTGATGTCTATTTTTTTGATTTTGGGGCCATGATAAGAAACCATATAAGGCATAAGTGATTGTACTTTAAAATCATTGACCAAAAGTTCTTCATGTTTGTAATCTAGTGTATCGTATTTGACAATAAATAGAGGCTCTTTAGTGACTTTCCATTTTTTGGTTGTTTTTGATTTAACAATCTCCAAAGGCTGGTTGATAGTAATATTTTTGTCGATAATTTGAGAGGACAGATCATTCCAAACCACCCTTATAGAATCAATAGTTTGACTTCCCAAACCAAAATGAATGGGTTCTAGAACAGATGACTGAAAGCCATGGGTAGGATTTACCTCTCTGGTTAATTGTTCTCCTTTATTTGTATAAACAATTATTTTTGATCCAAGGGCGTTGCGATTTCTTTCCTTTTGAATCAGTTTTATAGAAATAAAGTTGGCTTTTCCTTTTTTTTCAACCGTCAAGTTTTTAAAGACCTTTGCTTTTTCATTCATACAATTAACGATGATCTCCAAATCACCATCATTGTCCAAATCGGAATAAATGGCACCGTGAGAAAAATCTTTTCCCTCAAATCCTTCGTCAGCAGTCCTATCTTCAAAGGAAAGATTTCCATTATTTACATAATAATAATTTTGCAATGGGGTAGAAGGGATTCCTTTAAGAGCCTCGTACATTTTTTTGTCAGATTTACCTTCAATAAATTTTAGACGCTCGTTAAAGTAAAATTTCATCACATCTCTGCTTATCATATCTCGACCATAACCATTGGTAATATATAAGTCCAAATAACCATCATTATTAAAATCTGCCAAGAGTGGTGACCAACTCCAGTCCGTAGCAGAGATGCCAGCTAATTGACCAATATCACTAAAAGTACCATTTGCATTATTAAGTTGTAGCATATTTCTCATGGATTGATGATGAAATCCATTATTAACCGCATTATTGTACAACTCAAAATTATCTGGGGCAAATAATAATTTTTGTCTTTTATTATCCTCTGGTAGCATGTCCAAAGTAATTAAATCCAAATGACCATCATTATTAATATCGCCCGCATCCACGCCCATGGAGAAATTGGAGATATTAGGGATTTGGGCTTTTAATTCATCTCTAAAAGTACCGTCTTGATTGTTGATGTAAAGGTAATCTTGTTCAATATAATCATTGGAAACATAAAGGTCAGGCCAACCATCTCCATTAACATCTGTTACAACCACCCCTAGACCATAACCAATAGGATTGGAAATAATTCCTGCCTTTTGAGTAACATCAACAAACTTTGCTCCAATATTTTCATATAGCCTATCCCCTGCATCATCATCTAATTGTTTTTTTACAAATGCGGCGTCAAAATTTCTATATAATTTGGTATTGTGATTTATTACAAAAAGATCCAAATCACCATCCTTATCGTAATCAAAAAAACAAGATTGTGAGCTATATCCAAAATCGTCAACACCATAGGACTTNGCTTCATCCTTGAATGTTAAATTTTTTTGATTGATAAAGAGTTTATTTCTTCGGTTCTTTTTGGAATAATTTCCAGAGTATGAAATGTATATATCTAGCCAGCCATCATCGTTAACATCTGCTAAGGCTATACCNGTTTTCCAACCTTTAGGATTGTTTATACCTGCTTTAATTGAAATTTCCTCAAACTTTAGGTTTCCTCTATTTATGTATANAGCTGTNTTTTCTTGATTTGANGTAAATATTAAATCAGTAAGTCCATCGTTGTTAAAATCACCAGCAGCAACTCCTCCACCATTATAAAAATACTCATAGGTAATTATATTGTCCTCAGCACTTTCGATAAGNTTATTTGAAAAGCTTATTCCACTATGATCATCAGTTAACAATTCAAAAGACTGAGATCTGATNGAAGATGTAAAAAATAAAAACAGTAACGTATTAAAACAAANAAACTTCATGTATATAAAAAAAGAAAAGGTGGTAATAAAACCACCCTTTCAAATTTACAATATTTAAACAAATTTTATTTATCCCACCAAACTCTTGTTGTAATTTCATTAGGTCCTTGTCTTGCAAGAACTGCCGCAAAATTATCAGGATTTACACTGGCCTCNTTATTTGGATAAAGAAGCCTTCTTGGAATAGTTCCATTTGACATATTCCCAGGGAAAGGGTCTTCCTTACCAAACGGNGTTAGAGTTGGGAAACCAGTTCGTCTCCAGTTTGCAAAAGCTTCATACTCATTTAAGTAAGAAGACACCCAAAATTGAGTGTGGATCATTTCCATCCCATTGGCAGCGTCGTAAGGATTAGCCGCTAAATAGGNGCTAATNTCGTCAGAAGCAATAGTAGCATTAGGATAAAGCATACCTAACATTTCCATTGCGGCTGTAACACCATTTGCATAATGTGTAGCAGCGTCTCCGCTATGCCANCCTCTAATCGCNGCCTCAGCCTTTAAGAACTCTACCTCAGCATATGATTGAAATACCATGGGGGTGTCCTCACCAGCNACAACAGCTCTGTTAGGTTCTGCATAATAATCGGTTTCCACACCGTATTTAGCTTCTATAGCCGCTGCACCTAAACCCGAAGGCATCCCAAAAAGATCNGCAGNANNTGTNCTNNNGTCACTTCTTCTTGNAGCAAGAATCGGNAGCCTTGGATCGTTGTGATCTTTCAAGTAATCAACAAAAGTCTCATGCAATCTCACAGCCCCATCTGCGGAGAATACCTCTCCATGACCATTTTTGTTTATCCCTTCAGGACCAGCAGTGTGATCAACTTTTGCAAGGTCGTCGTTAGATGTAAAAGTTCCACCAGTAATTGCCTTTTTTGCATAAGTTTCAGCCATAGCAATATCAGCTTTAGTCAATCGCATAGCTAGACGTAACATTAAGGAATAACCAAACTTTTTCCACTTTGAAATGTCACCATGGTAAAGAATATCACCTGCACCAAAATCATTAGCAGTAATCTGTGGTATCGCCTCATCAAGCTCCTTAAGCATATCAGTATAGATATCTTGTTGAGGATCATATACTGGAGTAAGGTTACCGGTTATATAACCTTGACCTGCTTCGCTATATGGAATGTCACCAAAAAAATCAGTAAGTCTATGGTATATAAATACTCTCATGATACGAGTCATACCCATTCTACTTCCAGTTGCNTCTTCATCTACAATAAGTTGATTTTTTAAGTCTTCAACTTCTTTAACTTGATTAGGATAGGCATAATTAAATAAAGCATTTGCCCAATCCTGATTGTTNCTTTGGTAAAAGTTTCCTTCCCACCATGTCGCAGCTTGGTGCTGAATCAAGCATGATGAGTGAATAAAACTAGATCTCCAGTTTTCATACCTACTTCCAGAGGTTTTAAGAATTACTGAGGCTAACTTATATGAAGGGTCAATACTAGCGGCTGCTCGTGGGTTGACATTCATTTCAGCATATCCTTCGTCAAATTCACAACTTACTGACAAAAGGCTAATAACGAAAATTGATATAATTATTTTTTTCATTTTTGATTAAAATTTAAGGTTTACATTGAATCCAATACTCCTAGGGATCGGCATTCCTAAATACTCTAAACCTTGTGAGTTATTTGTGTTATATCCTGACTCAGGATCAATATTGTCTGCGGCGTTCTTGAGGAAAAATAGGTTTCTTCCTATTAGAGCGATTTGTGCAGCTTTAATGAANGTTCCTTCCAAAGTTTCTGAGGGAAAGTTGTATCCTAAACTAAGCTGTCGTAATCTCAAATAATCTACATCCTGTATTGCTTCTTCGGCAATATTGTAAGTATTTCTCCAATAGTCTTCAATTCTATCAGGAGTTATCGTAGTAGTGAACGCAGCTCCAGCTGCATCGACACCTGAGACTGTGAATCCATTTTCACGACCGTCAGCATCAATAGTGTCCTTATGAAGACCATGATACTTCATTCTTTGGTCTGTTCCAGAATATATTTGGCCNCCAGATTTACCCTCGATTAAGAAATTGAAATTAAAATCCTTGTACCGAATAGTNCTTCCAATTCCTAAAGATGTTGGAGCTACTCCAAATCCTAAAATTTTTCTTGGACCAACTTGAGCAATGGGAGTTCCATCAGCTTCAATATTATGGATTATACGACCCTGGTCATCACGGTTATATGATGTTCCAAACAAAGCGCCGTACTGCTCTCCAACAATATGAGTAACACGAAGATTCCTTGGACGAGGTTCGTCCATTGAAATATTTGTACCAGCGTCATTAGTAGANACAATTTCAGACTCATTATTAGCGTAATTGAAAAATAAATCAACACCAAAATCTTCCTTATCTATAACCGATGCATTTAATAAGATTTCTACACCTTTATTTGATATCTGACCAAGGTTAGCAAGTGCGCTTCCNTAACCAGAAGTATTTGAGGCACTAACACCAACAATATCTCCATCAGTTTGATTGTCATAATANGTGAAATCAATTGAATATTTGTTATCGAGTAATCTTAAATCAAAACCAAATTCTGTTTCGTCTTTCTCAAATGGGGTGATATTTGCATTAGGAATCGATCCATTATTTACTCTACCCAAAGATGCACCTTCNTGTCCTTGTCCNTATATACCGTAGGCAAGACTTAAGGTATATGGATTATCAGCTCCACCCGCTACCTGAGAATAACCAGCTCTAATTTTCGCAAAAGAGATTGCTTCTGGTAGAGATAGTAAATCAGAAAGAACTAATGACAAACTNGCTGATGTNTATAGATCATCGTTAGGTGTTGTCTTCCCTGGCAATGATAATGTAGAGAACCAGTCNTTTCTTGCAGTAATAGTTAAATAGGCCGCATCTTTGTAACCAAATTCAGCAGATCCAAAAACAGAGCTAATTTCTCTTTCGCTAAAGNTGTAACCAACACTTTGTCCAACTGTATTTTTAATATCTGATAAACCAGGTATGATAAAATCGTTACCGTTACCGCTGGTTTGTTCGAATTTNGTATAGTTTTCATTCATACCAACAAACGCAGTCAAACTAAAGTCTTCAATTATTTCAAGATTGTCAGTACCTATGAATAAGTCAAGGTCTCTTTGCTCTCTTGTCTGTTTAGATTCATTAATTCCTCCAAGTGGCTTATATCCTGTACCAAAAGGCTCAGAAAAAGTTCTATCACGGTCAAATCTATCAGTACCATACTTTACAGCAGTATATAACCAGTCAGTTATATCATANCTAAGGTTAACTGAACCTATAAATCTTTCTCTCACAGAATTGTCTACATATTGGTATGCAGAAAACCAAGCATTGTTGAAAAATACACTGTCTGAAGCAGGAAATTCAGTACCATCTAAATTAGTACCATACCCTCCTGGACCCTGCATGTCCATAATATCCAGACTAGGTGCCAGCATTCTAACGTGGAAGTTAGCATTACCAGGTGCGTCTGATAACCTTGGNGATCCAGTCATATCATCATAAATGTATTTCACATTTGATGTCAAAGTAAATTTTCCAAANTTTTGGGTCGCATTNAAGCCAAGTGTATTTCTTGCCAAATCTGACTGAGGCATAATATCTTCATTTTGAAGATTGGAGAACGAAAACCTGAGATTTTGTGTTTCACTAGCTGANGTAACAGCTAAAGTATTNATAAGAGTTTGTCCAGTTCTGTAGAATTTCTCCATGTTATTTCCCGTATATGAGTACGGTCTACTTACACCATCCCATTGTTCAACNCTTGAACCGTCCATTCTTGGACCCCATGCAGCCATTGTGTCTGCAGTATCTGAAGTTGTAGAATAATCGCGACCTTGACCNTAAATNGTTTGAGGATCGAATGGNTCATTCTTAATATCATCAAACTGAATAGAAGAAGAGATTTCNACTTGTATACCTTCAACTCCAGCTCCAGTTTTTGTAGTGATTAANATTGCTCCATTAGANGCCCTAGAACCATANAGTGCTGCTGCTGCACCACCTTTTAAAACGGAAATGGATTCAACTTCATCAGGGTTAATAGCAGAAATTCCATCTCCACCATCAGCACCACCCCATACTCCAGCAGAACCTAAGTTGGTNTTGTCAATGGGAATACCGTCCACNATGTAAAGTGGCATGTTGTTTCCTGTTAATGAACTATTTCCCCTAATAATAACTCTAGTCGATCCTTTGGCACCAGTTGCATTACCAGTAACTTGAACACCAGCAATTTTTCCCTGTAGGGCCTGAAGCGCACTAGTTGATTTTACTTGACTTACTGATTCACCTCCGACTTGAGTTACGGAATATCCAAGAGCCTTTGTATTTCTCTTAATACCCAAGGCGGTTACAACAACCTCGTCTAGAGAATCGGGCTGAAGACTAACACTGAACTCAGCACCATCAGCAACAGAAATAGATTGATTTGTGTAACCAATATAACTTATATCAATTGTGTTTCCATCGGAAGCCAAGATTGAATAGTTACCATCAAAATCTGTTGTTGTTCCCTCGTTAGTTTCGACAACAATAATTGTAGCACCTGGGAGAGGAACTCCTCCTTCGTCTGTGATGGTACCAGTAATTGTTTTTTGCGCAAATAAACTACCAGCAACCAGTAGGCAAAAAGCAGTTAATGTACACTTTAAGATTTTTTGTTTCATAATTTTTATAGTTTTAAGCGGCTAATATATTTCAAAAAATAATTAAATCATTAAAATTTTGTTAATTTTAAGAAAAATGTATGTAATTAACTTAAAATGTTTTAAAATATTAATTTGAGGTTATTATTATAAATTTAAAATATTTTAATCTATATTATTTAACCCAAAATTAAATAATTTCAATAAAAAATCTTATTGATTAGTAAAATTACCGTTGATATCAACAGGAAAATTGTGAAAAGGATCTAAAATAATATCGATAAGCTCAGCAAAAACTCCCCTTTTCATTATTTTATCGTGAGATATTTTTTCAATTATATTTTTGGTCAATTTAATTATTCTTTTGTTCCCACTTAATACAGCTTCCTCTGATTTAAAAATTACTTTAAGACCATCAAACCATTCAATCATATCTGAATTTTTAAGAGATTTAGGAGGTGATAGTTTTTTAAATTGTCGCAATATAGATAGGGCATAATCCATATCATCTTTAGTTAAATTTTTATCAGGAAAAAACCAAGTTTGATTTTCCCATCCCACATTCATTCCGATTCCTTTAAGAATTCCTGTAGCACCTATTCTCTGATAGATTTTAAACCTGGGGTCTTCTTTGGGTACATCAAGATAAGGGAGTATATACACTCCCTTATTCAAAAGTTGAGTTTGAACTTTCCTAACACTCAGATGGGCTGGTTGAATATTTTCTTTTATACTTATTGCAGCCATCATTCCTGCTGCCTGACCGATCTGCAAAACTACAGGTTGCAATCGGGTGGTGCCGTTCACAATATTGGTAACAGAAATAGACTTTTCTGCTACTATAAAATTTTCAATAGTTTTAGGTAGTAAGCAACCCATTGGTATACTGTAAGAAGGTACAGGATAAAAATGGAGTTTGGGTAATTCTTTAGCATTTGGGTGACTGGCATGATGATGATCCACTGGATAATCTCCCACAGCAATACCTGTTCTGTACAAGGGGAACTCCTGCTTATAGGGTCGAGCGAGATGATTAACGGTTAAAGTTGTAACTCCATTAATTCTTCTGGATTCCCTATGATAGGGTATTAGTGGTAAATTGTCTTCTGTTGGAAATTCTCCTTCAGATAGTCCATAGGAATTAAAGCCCAATTCAGTTTGCAAGTAATACAAAAACTTTAATGATTTCTGTTTGGCTTTTTCAAAAGATTTTTTTCGCTCATCAGAGGATTGCTCGATTGCATTTACGTAATAGTCATTTCCGTTGATGGGCCAATTGATCATTACTTTTCCGTTAGGTAAACGTCCGTAAGTCATTAAACTGTCTTTTGGCCACAAAACCCTGTTCGTATATTCCTTTTCACAATTTTTACTTTGACTAGCACAATAAAAAATTGATGGATCATAATCTATTGGTTTTTTGATAGTTTTATCACTGTCGAAATCTTCCAGAATCATTACATAGGTCAAATCCTGTATAACATCATTTTCTTTTTTGGGAGCAATGTCCTCACCATAAGTCTCTCGACTGTCCATTCCTATGTCATATGGTACTCCAACTTTTGCTGCAATATCCCCCATTTCTGTTGCATCAACAACAATCTTGGCATAAAGAGTATAATCGTTGTTTTGATCACTTAGCTCCACCTTCCAACCCTTTTCATGTTTTTCAATAGCGGTTATTTTTTTTTCCATGTAAGGTCTTAAAAAAGGTTCACGTTTAACCATGTTTTGAAAAATCTGATTACCTAAAGAGGGTTCAAAAAGGTGGTTGCTCACCCATCCCGACTGCAAAGATTTCTTACTACCATAAAATTGAATCAAACTGTCTCTAAACTCCCCCCAAATACCTGAGAGTAATTTGGTGTTACCGTCCACACCGCTCACCCCAGCAGCAGTGAGCATTCCCCCAAGCCAAGGCCCTTCCTCAACCAGCACCGTGGACACTCCTTGTCGGGCGGATGTCAATGCAGCTGATACTCCACTAGTACTTCCTCCTATTACTAGGACCTCCGTCTCTAAAGCGGCCTTCTCACAAGAGAAAATAAAAAGTGATAAAATCAACAAAAGCCGAGTAGAAATTCTTTTCATCTTATTCAAATTATAGTATTTTTTATATAAACATTTTTGTTCTATATCATTGATCTTTCAGCAATTTTATGTAGATTATATAAGGCTCGCGGTACATGAAAACAACCCTTCCATTTACCTCCTTTTAAATTTAGGTGAACATTTCCTGACCTATTCAAATAGCCATACCACTCTCCCCCTCGATTGAGGTCTCTAAAGTTTTTCCAAGTATAATAATGTACTTTTTCAAACCAATTCCAACATTCTTTAGAACCTGTGAGTTCATAACCTCTGAGAAAACAAATCATTGCTTCCAGATGAACCCACCATAGTTTTTGATCCCATTCCAATTGTTGAGGCGGGTGACCTTCTGCATCCATGAAATAAAAAATCCCCTCTTGTTTTTTGTCCCAACCTTTATCAACAATCGATAATGCCATGGCAACCGCACTATCGATCCAGTCCTTTCGGTCATATTGCTGACCCAAATCCATAATAAACCACATGGCCTCCAATCCATGTCCAGGGTTAACCAAACGTGCTTCGAAACAGTCAGAAATTATGCTTGAAAGAGAAATATTTTCCAATATTATACCTCTTTTTTCATCCCAGAAAAGATCAAAAATTTCATTAACACAATCTTGAGTACGCACTTTTTTTTCCTCCGTTTCTACCAAATCTCCTAATTCGTTGTAAAGGTTACATAAAATCATGGGAAGAGCAAAGTTTTTCATCGGACGGGTATTGGGAAAAGACTTGTCCCACCTATCTTTAGGTTTTTCAGCTCTTTCTGTGATTTTTATTAGCGTTTGCTCAACCGCTATTTTATACTTTTCATTTCCAGTAATTTGATACATTTTTCCCATGGCCATGCAGGCAAAAATGTGGGAAAAAATATTGTATGGCATTGTCAGTGGCTTACCCTCCCGCTGCAGTGAAAAATACCAGTTGAAATCCCCATCGTGTCCAAATTTTTCTAAAAAATCACTTCCATACTGGGCAATTTTTAACCATGACTCTTTCTTTTCATGACGATCATACAATGTGGCAAATGTCCAGACTTGTCGGGCTTGTAACCAAACAAATTTATCAGTATCATATACCTTATGATCGCCATCAATACAAGTGAAATAACCTCCATATTCTTCATCTAAACTGTATTTCTCCCAAAAGGGAATCACCTCTTGGGTCAACTCCCTTAAGTACAAAGCAGAGAATGAAGGGTGACTCATCTTTTTTCTTTTAGATATTCTTGATAACGACGGTACAAATGCCCCGCCTGGGGGTAAGCCGATTGTGGGCTCATAAAGTGGGAGAACTCAAAAGTAATAGCCTCCGAAATTCCTACCCGAGCAGCTGTCTCAAGCTTAAATCTCAGCTTATCCCACTTTATGGGAAGGAACTTGATAGGCATATCCCGATCAAAAGTTTCCGAATTGATCCAGGAGGTCATTTGATTTTGATCTGCCAAGGATTTATTCACCCTTACAAAATCTTCCAATTGGTCATAATCTACATGACCATCTTGAAAAGCAACTATATCGACACTTTCTCGAATCCCTTTAAAAATCGTCTCCCATATTTTGAAATGTTGATCAAGCGTTATGGATTGTTCACGGTCACTTTGAGTTGTATATTGAGATATGTTTTTTAACCCATCAATATATGGCGAAATTAATACTGTAAGTCCACCAGACAGTTGCTTACAGTATTGACCCAAATGGGCATAGAGGTCTATAATCCCTCCAATATTTTTATTGCATTCTTGAGATAAGTACCACCCTTTAAAAGCTTTGCAATTTCCGTAACGTTCCCAAACCTCGTCAATCACTTTACAGTTAAGACTTATCTCTTTTTCGTAGGCTCCTGATGTCCAGTATTTCCCTGAATCGTACAAGCCAAAATAAAAATCCATCTCATTTTCATCACTCAATCGCAAAAATAGGCCTACAAGGTCTAAATAAGGAGCAATGGCATTTTCTTCCAAAACCAAAACTTTCGAAGGATAAGTAATCCAATTTTTATATCCACTACGGATCAAAATCACCTTATCAATTCCAATAGATTTCATGT
>PAHA01000048.1 GCA_002711215.1 Flavobacteriaceae bacterium | reverse complement strand
CCATGAAAAAATTTATGTGCAGGAGCGGGATGAATATAATGAAATGTGGGATGGTAAAAGATATGCATTGGATCAGGTCAAAAAACTAGATTTTGAACGAGTTTCCGAGCGTGTGGATTTCAAAAAGGATATCACCAACCTAAATAGCTTTGATCGGGTATTATTTTTTGAGTTTAAAAATGATATTCGAAAACAAACGATGTATGTTTTAAAGGATGGAATCCGCTATAAAATAGATGATCCCAACAATCTATTTGAACTTAAAGCGGCTTTTAGAGAAGCCATTAATTTCCCGAGTGATTTTGATCGCATGCTTCACATGGCCTATCAAACAATTATGGAGGCAGATCAAAACAATCTTGAGGAATCCAGAATAATTGTGAAACAGATGATTAAGGAGGATGGTCTGCTGAAAAATGATGAAATCATACAAGATTTTCTCAAAGAGCCAGCAAATAAATTTTATAGGGAGGCGAAAAATAAAACAGCCTATGCTATGCGGAATTATAATTTTGATTTAGAAATACTACCAGCGATTATGGCAGATATGAGAGAGTTAAAAACAAAAAATGAGATTGAGTTACTCAAAAAAGCTATTACCATTTCAGTAGTGGGTCAAATTGAAGTAATGAAAGCGATGCACCCTCAAATGAGCGAAAGAGAAATTCAGGGTATTCACGAGTTTGTTTACCGAAAATACGGTGCTGCGGATGAGGGTTACCCATCCATTGTTGGTGGTGGTGAGAACGGTTGTGTATTGCATTATACTGATAATGAAAAACAAAAACTTAATAACCAACTTGTATTGATGGATCTAGGGGCTGAATTTTATGGTTATACAGCAGATGTTACGCGTACCGTGCCCTCCAATGGGGTTTTTAGTTCCGAGCAAAGAGCATTGTATCAAATTGTATTTGACTCACAAGAAGCTTCAATTAAAGCTGCTAAGGTTGGGAATAGTTTTAGAGATCTTTATTTATTGTCCTACGATATTATTGCCGGGGGATTGATGAAGTTGGGGATTATAGAAGAAGTCTCAGAGGCAAAAAAATATTACCCTCACGGTCTTTCTCATCATATCGGATTAGACGTACACGATCCGGGTAATTACAAACTTTTAGCGCCTAATATGGTGATTACAATAGAGCCTGGAATTTATATTCCGCAAGGCAGTCCTTGTGATCCCAAATGGTGGAACTTAGGCATTCGTATAGAAGACGATGTTTTGGTCACCTCAGAGGGTCCAATTAATTTGTCAGCAGGAGCTCCAAGAAAATGGAGTGAGATTGAGGCTTTGATGCGAGAGGAAAGTGTACTTGAAAAATTTGTATTACCTGAAATTGACACATTAGTTAAGTAGGTAAGCCTTTAATTCACTGTAGTCTTCAATCGGAATACTGACTTTTTCCTTTGAAAGCGTACTTTTCAGACGTTCAGGAATTTCAACGTCCAATTTTAGTGTTTTTTTTACCGAATCTAAAAATTTCACAGGGTGAGCGGTTTCTAAAAACACACCAAAAAAATCTTGCTTTTGATCAGCCAAAAATTCCTTAAGACCCAAATATCCCACAGCACCGTGGGGGTCAGCTACATAGCCGTTGAGATCGTAAATTTCTTTTAATGCCTTTTTGGTTTCCTCGTCATTGTATCTGTAACCTGAAAGTATTTTTTTCATCTTTACAACGTCGTTATTGAATATCTTTTGGATTCTGATGAAGTTACTCGGGTTCCCTACATCCATTGCGTTGGAGATGGTCTGTATGGTAGCTTTAGGATGATAAGCCCCTGTTTCGAGATATCTGGGAACAGCATCGTTTACATTGGTGCTGGCGATAAAATGATCAATAGGTAATCCCATTTGTGTTCCCATAATACCCGCGCAAACATTACCAAAATTCCCGCTAGGAACAGAAAATACTAATTTTTTGTTTTTATGCTTAAGGCTTCTGTACCCAATAAAATAATAGAACATCTGTGGCAACCATCTTGCTACATTGATGGAGTTAGCCGAAGTAAGATTTAAACTGGATAATCCGTTGTCTAGAAAGGCGGTTTTCACCATTTCTTGACAATCATCAAATACTCCGTCTACTTCCAAAGCAGTAATATTCTGACCCAAAGTGGTCAGTTGTTTTTCTTGTATTTCACTAACTTTACCTTTGGGATATAGAATGACCACATTTACGCCTTTAACTCCTAAAAAACCATTTGCAACTGCCCCTCCAGTATCCCCAGAGGTAGCGACTAACACAGTAATATTTTCATTTTTGTCTTTGTTGAGGTGCGCAAGTGAACGGGCCATGAATCTGGCACCCACGTCTTTGAAAGCTAATGTTGGACCTTGAAACAACTCTAGCGCAGCAATATTATCTGTGATCTCAACGATGGGGAAGTCAAAATCTAAGGTTTCAGATACAATCTCCATTAATTTTTCTTTTAATATTTGGTTTCCCACATAAGGTTTGATGATTTTGTACGCTATATCGGGTATGCTCATGTTCTCAATATTATCAAAAAAACTTTGTGGAAGTTTAGGGATTTTTTCAGGAAAATAAAGCCCACGGTCAGAAGCTAAACCGCGAATTACTGCATCTTGAAAGAGGGTACTTTTTGAATTGTGATTTAGGCTGTAATATTTCATTAATTTGGAATGATTTCTATTCCTTGATTGTTTATGGTCGATATATGTATTTCAAAATCTATACCAATTGGTGAAAAAACTTCAACTATGGCCTGAGAAACTTTATTAGCGATGTCTTTTCCTTTTGTTAGGGCGAATACAGATGGGCCTGAGCCGGAGATTCCAAATCCTAAAGCGCCTGCATTAATTGAGGCTTTTTTTAATAGTTTAAACTCTGGAATTAGCAACGAACGAACGGGCTCAACTATTTCATCTTTTAAACTTCTTGACATCAGCTCGTAATCCTCATTAAATAATGCAGAGATGAATGCTCCGAGATTTCCCCACTGTTGAATGGCTTTTTCTAAGCTGACATTTTTCTTGATAATTTCTCTGGCGTGAAAGGTTTTTAACTCAATTTTAGGATGAAGGATCACAGCAGTCAACTCTTTTGGACAGGGAAGTTTGATTACATCAACGGGCTTGATACTTCTTACAAGGGTAATTCCACCTAGAAGTATGGGGGACACATTGTCAGCATGTGATGATCCACTTGCTAACCCCTCCCCCTCCATGGCAAAACCTATCAACTCATGAGCGGTGAACGGTTTTCCTAATAACTCGTTTATACCAAAAACAGCACCAGCTGCACTGGCAGCACTACTCCCGATACCACTGCCTGCTTGGATTTTTTTATAGATTTCAATTTCAAACCCTTCTTTTGAAGGATACGCATTTACTAAAGCTTCAGCAGCTATACCCGCCACATTTTTTTTAATATCAAGGGGTAGTTTTTGACCTTCAATTTTGGTGATTTTCACTCCCTGAGATTTGGTTTTACGAATGATCATTTCGTCACCAACAAGTTCTAAGCAAAATCCCAAGACATCAAATCCACAGGAAACATTTGCTACACTGGCTGGTGAAAAAATTTTGATTTCACTCATATTCATTGCTTTCCAATTCTGATGATGTCTGCAAAAATACCAGATGCAGTTACATCGGCTCCTGCACCTGCTCCTTTGACAATCAATGGCTGTTCTTTGTAGCGATTGGTATAGAAAAGAATGATATTGTCACTTCCTTCTAAATTATAGAAATCATGACCTCCTTTGACCAATTGGATACCAACTTTAGCTTTTCCATTTTCCAATTGTGCAACATATTTCATTTTTGCCCCTTCTCTGGCAGCATTTTCGAGCATTTTTTCAAAATGATCATTGTATTTTATTAATGATTCAAAAAAGGATTTGTTATCTTTTGTATCCAGACACTCTTTTGGTAAAAAGGGTTCATTTTCAATTTCATCTAATTCAATACTCATTCCACTCTCGCGCGCTAGGATCAAAATCTTACGTGCAACATCAATTCCACTAAGATCNATTTTTGGNTCAGGTTCGGTATAGCCTTGTCGCTGTGCNTCCAATACNACATCTTGAAATGAAACNCCTGNTTTAAAGTTGTTNAATACAAAATTAAGNCTTCCAGATAGNACCGCNTGAATTTTGATGATTTGATCTCCAGAAGCGATGAGATTNTTGAGNGTATCGATAATGGGTAAACCTGCTCCTACATTGGTCTCAAACAAATACGGACTTCCAAATTTCCTCGATATCTTTTTCAGATTGAGGTAGTTNTTTAACTCATCTGCAGCAGCGATTTTATTACAAGTNACCACCCCAATATTATTGTTCAAATAGCGNGCGTATTCTTTTGCAATTATTTCACTAGCAGTNTTGTCNACAAAAATACTGTTACGNAGGTTNAGTTTTTTGGCATNTTCAAAAAAGGAATTCCTATTGGCATCGGTTTCACTTTTATGTAATTNANATTTCCAATTNGATAAGTCAAGACCATTTTCCCCTATTANCATTTTTTTAGAATTTGAAATCGCAATGACACGTATTTTTAATCTTAAATTTTCAATTAAGTAATNGTTTTGCTTTTCAATCTGTTCCAGCAATTTGCTACCTACATTTCCAACTCCTGTGACAAATAGATTCAANTCTTTNACCTGTGCTTCAAAGAAACTTTCATGGAGTGTATTNATGGCTTTAGTTACATTTTTCTTATCAATNATTATGGAAATATTTCTNTCAGAAGCNCCTTGTGCAATCGCTCTNATATTAATGTTATTTGCCCCAAGNCTGCTAAATAGCTTTCCNCTGATGCCCTGATGATCTTTCATTTTTTCACCAACGACTGCAATATTAACCATNTCNTTTTCAATTAGAGCAGGAGCTACTTTGTTGATNGAAATTTCAAANGCAAACTTTTCATCTATTACTTTTTTTGCCGCTAGAGCCTCCTCCTCTTTAACCCCTATGCAAATGGAATGCTCAGAAGATGCTTGNGTAATCATTATGACATTAATATTTTCATNNGATAAGGCCTCAAAGAATCTTTTTGAAAATCCTGAAATTCCAATCATTCCACTTCCCTCAAAATTTATNAGCGCTACATTATCTATATGACTNATTCCCTTCACTATTTCTCCATTTTCAACTATTGGAGAATCTTCGATCAANGTACCNGCGTCCTCAGNAGCAAAAGTNTTTTTTATGACAATAGGTATTTTTTTCTCAATGATGGGATGAAGTGTNGGNGGATAGATTACTTTNGCCCCAAAATGAGANAGTTCCATAGCCTCATAGTAAGTCAACTTTTCGATNGGTTTGGCTTGTGCAACAATTTTGGGATGAGCTGTATACATNCCACTTACATCTGTCCATATCTCNANTACTTCCGATTCTNTTGCACTAGCAATTAAAGCAGCAGAGTAGTCNGANCCACCTCTGCCCAANGTAGTAGTCTCACCTGAGGNATTGCTNGCAATAAAACCNGGGAGCAGCACCACTTCAGAATTNTTGTCTTTAAAATAGTTTTTAATATTNTAATNGGTAGTATNATGATCAACAACTTCTCTACCATTGTGANGCATTGTTGTGATAAGATCTCTGCTGTCTTTGAGAACACTNTCAANACCGTTAAAACTAAATATTTCTTGAATNATATTACTTGAGAGCAATTCTCCATAAGCCGAAATAGNAGCATTATTTTTTGGGGTTGCTTCTTCCAAAAGATGAATAGCATCCAAACGNGANTCCAGCTCATTGAGGTGCTTTTTAAGAAAACTTATTATNGCACTCTGATACTNAATGGGAACACANTTTTTTATGGTCTCTAANTGCCGCTTTTCAACAAATGGAAGATGATNTTTGTAGTTNTTATNACCTGATTGCGCCAATGAGAGCATCTCCATNAGCAGGTTAGTAATTCCTCCAAGNGCNGANACCACTACTGCAATAGGACCTTTTTGTTCTTNAACAATTTTTAGAACATTGGTTANACTTTTTGAATTTGCAACCGATGTTCCGCCAAATTTTAAAACTTTCATTATNATATATTTTTCGAAATATCCTTANACGCTATAGAGCCAAAGGNTATTGATTTTATATGATTAAATTTTTTTAATTTGAAATCAAAGATTTGAAGACATATNGCCATAGATANTGTTATATGTAATGATCNANCCCCNNAGGGGTNNTCATTGTCAAAATNGAAAAGGTGACAACGATAACTTTATACCTANAGCANGAAATGCAGTTTATTTTTTTTGATTTAGNNTCCAACATATATNCAAAAATATTACAAAAGGATCATCTTAAAAATTTTTTGATCACAATTTTAAAGAGAGATTATTTTATAAAAAAAACCATCCGTTAAGGATGGCTTTTTTGTTGGTANAATATTTTACTTTTCCTTNACCTCGGNNACGGGTTTGATGTAAAGNTCATCGNNCCCANTCTTATGNTCAATAATGANATTAAAACCCTCTGCGATATTGTTGTTGACTACATTTTCAGCTAAAAGGTCTTCAATNTATTTCTGNATTGCTCTGTTGAGAGGTCTGGCNCCATATTTTTTGTCATACCCCTTATCGGTTANGAAGGTTTTTGCCGACTTNGTNAGNGTTATNTTATATCCAAGATTTTCAACTCTTTTNGTGAGTTTGTCTAATTCAATATCCACNATTTTTTCAATATCTTTTTTCTCAAGCGTATTGAAAATTACNACATCGTCGATACGNTTCAANAACTCTGGTGCAAAAGTTTTCTTTANTGCACTTTGAATNACTCCTTTTTCGATATCATTNGCTTGTGATTTNATGTTAGANGTTTCAAACCCNACACCTATTCCAAAATCTTTTANCTGTCTCGCACCAATATTNGAGGTCATGATNATTATGGTNTTTTGAAAATTAATTTTTCTACCCAAGCTATCAGTTAAAAATCCATCATCTAAAACTTGAAGTAACATATTGAAGACATCGGGGTGNGCTTTTTCAACNTCNTCTAATAAAATTACAGAATAAGGCCTACGTCTNACTTTTTCACTGAGCTGACCACCTTCTTCATATCCNACATATCCNGGTGGGGCACCAATAAGTCTNGANATAGCAAATTTTTCCATGTACTCACTCATGTCTATCCGAATNAGATTTTCTTCNGAATCAAAAATTTCTTTNGCGAGTATTTTGGCAAGTTGTGTTTTNCCTACTCCTGTTTGGCCCAANAAGATGAAAGATCCAATGGGACGATCNGGATCCTTGAGCCCAGCTCTATTACGCTGTATAGATTTTACTACTTTCTNAACAGCTTCTTTTTGTCCAATNATCTTCTTTCCNATAATATCTAGCCAAATGAGCCAATTTATTNTTTTCACTTTTGACAATTTTNTTAACNGGNATATTAGTCATCATAGAGACGACATCTGCAATGTGGGTGTCATTTACTGTAACTCTATTNAGTTTTGACTCTTCTTGCCATCTTTCCTGGGCCTCAANAAGTGTTCTTTCTACTCTTTTTTCATCNTCACGNAGNTTTGCAGCTTCCTCATATTTTTGTTTTTTAACGACTGAATTTTTAAGTTCTTTTACTTTCTCTAACTCTTCTTCGAGTTTAATGATTTCATCTGGGACATTCATATTATTAATATGAACTCTGGAGCCTGCCTCGTCGAGAGCATCAATAGCTTTGTCTGGAAGATAACGATCAGACATATATCTGGAAGTAAGTTCTGCGCAGGCTTTCAGTGCCTCATCGGTATACATTACATTGTGATGATTCTCGTATTTGTCTTTGATGTTCCTTAATATCTCAAGGGTTTCTTCTTCGGTAGTTTCCTCAATCAATACTTTTTGAAATCTTCTTTCGAGGGCGCCATCTTTTTCTATATTTTGGCGGTATTCGTCAAGGGTAGTAGCACCTATACATTGTATTTCACCCCTTGCTAGGGCAGGTTTAAACATGTTGGAGGCATCAAGACTCCCTGTAGCTCCACCAGCACCTACAATTGTGTGAATTTCATCTATGAAGAGGATTACATTGTCATTTTTTTCCAGCTCATTCATTACCGCCTTCATGCGTTCTTCGAATTGCCCTCTATATTTTGTGCCTGCTACGAGGCTTGCTAGATCGAGAGAGACAACCCGTTTACCATAAAGTACTCTAGACACCTTTTTTTGGATAATACGAAGTGCCAGTCCTTCAGCGATTGCAGACTTACCTACACCGGGTTCACCTATCAAAAGGGGGTTGTTTTTTTTTCTTCTGCTGAGAATCTGAGAAACCCTTTCGATTTCTTTTTCTCGGCCCACTACTGGATCTAATTTGTTCTTTTCTGCTAATACAGTTACATCCCGTCCAAAGTTGTCTAGTACAGGCGTTTTGGATTTTACATTTACTCTAGATTCTGTGGTTGGTATAAATGGATTTTCTTTACCTGATTCATTTTCATCATCTTTTTCTTCAGGGAAGGAAGACGAAGAGGATATATCCATGTAATCTTGGTCGTCACTGGCAATCATCAGTTTAAATTGTTCTTTGACAATATCGTAGTCTATGTTGAGTTTCAGTAATAATTTTGTAGTTGGATCATTTTCATTTCTCAAAATACAAAGCAATAAATGTGCTGTATTGATAATGTCACTTTGAAAAAGTTTAGCCTCTAGAAAAGTGGTTTTTAAAGCGCGTTCGGCTTGGCGAGTAAGATGTAAATTTTTTTTGCTATTGATTGCCCCAGAATTTTCAATAACAGCAGGGTTAAGAATCTCAACCTTACGTCTCAATTCTTCCAGGTCAACTTCTATAGACTTTAGAATAGAAACAGCTTTTCCTCCACCGTCACGCAATATCCCNANCATNAGATGTTCAGTGCCTATAGAGTTATGACCNAATCTNAGGGCNTCTTCTTTGCTGTAGGAAATAACATCTTTAACTCTAGGTGAAAANTTATCATCCATAATTCAAAATTGTTTTATTTATTAANAATATCAAAAAGCGTTCCANTTNANATTTTTAAGCTAATAGACAAAAAAAATATCATTTAGCAAAATGGCATTTGNAAAAATTTATGAGTAANATANAATATTGTCATGTTGATAAATTCATTAAAAAATATTGCGGAAATCCCAATATNACCCCCCTTATAAAGTATTTTAGCTAATNNACAAAATAATATTNCATGTCTGACGGAGAAAAATTAATTCCAATCAACATAGAGGATGAAATGAAGTCAGCNTACATTGACTATTCAATGTCTGTCATAGTGTCACGTGCTCTGCCAGATGTTCGTGANGGTTTAAANCCTGTTCATCGAAGAGTTCTGTTTGGTATGCACGAGTTGGGAATAAGATCAACAACTGCATATAAAAAATCNGCTCGNATAGTAGGGGAAGTATTGGGTAAATATCACCCTCATGGCGACAGTTCAGTTTACGATACTATGGTGCGTATGGCNCAGGATTGGAGTTTGCGTTATCTTTTGGTTGATGGNCAGGGTAATTTTGGTTCTATCGACGGAGACAGTCCTGCTGCAATGCGTTACACCGAGGCTAGGATGAAGAAGATGTCTGAGGANTTATTGNCCGATATAGAAAAAGATACTGTTGANCNTCAACTTAATTTTGATGATACNTTAAAAGAACCNACTGTANTACCAACTAGGGTTCCCAACCTATTAATAAATGGCGCATCGGGAATAGCTGTNGGTATGGCGACCAATATGCCNCCGCATAATNTGNNAGANGTNGTGGAGGGNACNATAAAATATATTGACAACTCAGACATNACCATTAACGAATTGATTCAGACCATAAAGGCTCCAGACTTTCCTACTGGAGGGACAATATACGGTTATGAGGGNGTNAAGGAAGCNTTCATGACAGGAAGAGGTCGAGTAGTTCTTAGAGGGAANGCCATTATAGAAAATTTAAATGAAAGAGAGTGTATAGTAGTAACAGAAATACCTTATCAGGTNAATAAAGCNGANATGATCAGAAAAACTGCNGAATTGGTCAACGACAAAAAAATTGAGGGCATCAGCAATATAAGGGATGANTCTGACAGAAATGGAATGAGGGTNGTTTATGTATTNAAACGTGATGCAATTCCCAACATTGTTCTTAATAAATTGTANAAGTTNACTGCACTGCAGTCGTCATTNAGTGTAAATAATATTGCTTTNGTAGAGGGAAGACCNNAGCTNCTCAACTTGAAAGAACTNATTNTNTATTTTNTTGAGCACCGTCACGAGGTNGTTGTTCGCAGAACAAAATTTGAATTGAATAAAGCCGAGGAACGCGCCCATATTCTTGAGGGATTAATAATTGCTTCGGACAATATCGATGAAGTCATCGCCATCATNCGCGGCTCTGCAAATGCAGAGAAGGCACGTAAAAATCTGATTACCANATTTGAGCTTTCCGAAATTCAAGCCAAAGCAATTGTTGAGATGAGGCTNAGGCAGTTGACGGGTCTNGAACAAGATAAACTNAGAACTGAGTACAATGAATTATTAATAANAATCTCTGATCTCAAAGATATNCTAGANAGAAAAGATCGAAGAATGGATATTATNAAAANTGANTTACTTGAAATNAAAGAAAAATACGGTGACGAAAGAAGATCTAAAATAGAGTATNCTGGAGGGAATTTTAGTATTGAGGATATGATTCCAAATGACAAAATGGTAATNACTATNTCTCATGCGGGATATATAAANCGAACCCCATTATCAGATTANAAGATACAAAATAGAGGGGGGGTAGGCCAAAAAGCCTCAACNACAAGAAACGANGATTTCCTNGAAAACCTTTTCGTTGGGACTAATCATCAATACATGTTATTTTTCACTCAAAAAGGNAAATGTTTNTGGATGAGGGTTTATGAAATTCCTGAGGGTTCAAGAACAAGTAANGGTCGAGCNATTCAAAACTTGGTAAATATTGAACAAGATGATAGAGTTAAAGCCTTTATNTGTACTCAAGANTTGAAAGATGAAGATTACATTAATAANCATTATGTAATTATGGCTACCAAAAAAGGNCAAGTNAAAAAAACAAGTTTGGAACAATACTCACGTCCNCGTGCCAANGGAATCAATGCGATAACCATTAAAGAGGATGATGAATTATTAGAAGCCAAGNTNACAAATGGCAANAGTCAAATCTTATTGGCTGTTAAATCTGGAAAAGCCATNAGATTTGAGGAGAGTAAAACCCGTCCAATGGGAAGAGGTGCCNCTGGNGTGAGAGGGATTACANTGGCNAATNCCAANGATGAGGTTGTAGGAATGGTTTCTGTNAACGATATGGATACCAATATTCTNGTTGTTTCNGAAAACGGCTTTGGTAAACGTTCNNACCTNGATGATTACAGGATTACAAACAGAGGNGGAAAAGGTGTAAAAACTATTTCCNTAACTGATAAGACTGGTTATCTGGTTACTTTAAAAAATGTNACTGATCTAGATGACTTGATGATAATAAATAAATCTGGAATAGCNATCAGAATGGCCGTTTCTGACCTCAGGGTAATGGGNCGTGCNACACAAGGNGTAAAGTTGATCAATTTGAAGGAAGAAGATTCNATTGCAGCAGTTGCAAAAGTGATGAAAGATNATGAAGATGTTGAGGATATTTCTGATATTGATGTTGAAGGTGACACAATTGTTGAGTAATTCAGAACAAATCTTATTTTTGCAATTGAAAATGAAAAAAAAATTANAATCTNATTGAATTGTANCCAATGAAACGTATTGCCATATTCACTTTTTTATTATTTTTNAATATTTCCCTNNCTCAAAAGAAGGAACTTCGAAAAGCTCAAAAANNTTATGANGCAGGAGATGTTTCTGNAGCATNTAAAGTTTTGGAAAANTNTGAGTCACTTTTTGAAAACGCTGATCAAAAGGTTAAGCCTAATTATGAATTTTTAAAGGGAAAAATTGCACAAAATAATAAAGACTTTCAATCAGCNTANGATTTATTCATTTCNNTGAAAGGGATTGCCTCGATCAAAGATGAGGTTGAGCAACAAATCAGATTATTNTCAGCTGATATTGTNGATAGCGCTATTAATGACAACGAAAGTGGTGATTTNAAGTCTTCTTCAGAAAAACTTTATTTGGCCTATTTGATTGATCCTNANACGAATCAAGACTATCTCTATTTTGCAGCTTCAAGTGCNGTAAATGCNGAATTATTTCAAGTTTCCTTGGATTATTACNATAAATTGAGANATATTAATTANACCGGTGTGGTTACCAAGTACTTCGCNACTGAGGTAGATTCTGGAAATGAGATTGAATTAAATAAATCACAGTATGATCTTTACGAAAAATCNAAAAATTACTNCAACTTNAGANAAGAGANAACTGAATCAAAATTTCCTGAGATTGTGAAAAATATTGCCCTTATTCACGCTCAGATGGGAGATAACGATAAGGCAATGNCTGCTGTCCAAGAAGCNAGATTGTCTAATCCTGANGATCTAAACTTNATCCTNACTGAAGCCAATATTTATATTGAGCTTGGAGAAAAAGTAAAGTTCCAAGAATTGATGAGTGAGGCCATNGCNCAAGACNCTAAAAACGCNAACCTTTATTANAANCTTGCNGTGGTTACCTCAGATCTGGGGGAAAAAGAATCAGCAAGAGTATATTATGAGAAGGCNATAGAAATTGATCCNANCTATGAAAATGCCTATCTAAACCTTGTTGCTTTGATTCTGGAAGGAGAACAATCTATTGTTGAACAAATGAATAGTTTGGGTACCTCNGCAGCAGACAATATTAAATATGATGATCTNAAGTCTCAGCGTGAGGAACTTTACAAAGAATGTATTCCCATTTTGAAATCCNTNATAAANATTAGTGATAACGAGGATGCTATTAAAACCATGATGAATATTTATGGNACTCTTGGNGACAACGAAGGTTANAAGGAAATGAAAGNNTTATTGGATTAGTNTANNNATAAAATAATNTATAAAATCTCCTNTAGGNGGTTTTTTTTATATCATTTTTTTGATNAAACGTAACTTNTGTGTATGANTCTGNGTTTNNAGATTAAAAATTCCAGTTTGGTCTATTCTGTCAATTCTCACATTTCCATAGGCATGAATGATGTNGTGATTTTCCAATAGCAATCCAACATGANTAATGTTTCCCTCNGCATCATCAAAAAAAGCTAAATCCCCAGCTTCACTNTCTTCAATGAAACTCAATGTTTGACCTTGAAGTGCCTGCTGGNGNGCATCACGATTTAATTTTANACCATTTATTTTATAAACCATTTGCGTAAAACCAGAACAATCAATTCCCAAAAGNGTTNTACCTCCCCACAAATAGGGTGCATTTATNAANAAATAGGCTGTTGAGGTAAGTACTTTTTTTANTTTTTTAGGCTTTNNAGACTCCCCCTCAAATNTATGTTTGAGTANTTTTAAACCCCGCAGATCACTGCCAATAAGAATTGGAAATAATAAATTTTCTTGNGTNGCAATATAGTTGATCAAATCAGTAGAGACTTTAATNTCNGTNGAGGTGATTTTATCAAAATTCTCTCTAGAAATTTTTAAAACTTGGTTGTGATTAACCCAGCCNTCATAACCATCCCAATCNAATCTGATTTTATCCCAATTCTTTNTTTTTTCAATNATTTTNTAGGCATCACCGTAAAGAAGCTGAGAGACCATTTCACTTNTGTGACTGTTATCTTTTCTCAGAGGAATAATCCCAAAATGGCATATACCGTAATCCAAATCGGTTAGTTTACAANAGCTTTGTTAGTTACTAAANAATGATCATTTACACTAACAAAANTAATCAAATTGCTGGCATATGTTCCGAAATACATTTTTAAATTCATANNCTTCGAATCATATTTCATTAAATTTGNAATAATATATATAAAAATATTGAAAAATCTTTGGCGNTTTGTACTNACCAATCAAAATAATATTTANAANGCTCTTTTGTTGGTGGTTTGCAGTTTCCTGATTGTTTACCTGTTTCCCAAAGGGGGGACTTTTAAATATGAGNTTCAAAAAGGAAANCCNTGGCAGTATGCTACNCTTAACGCTCCNTTTGATTTCTCGATTTTAAAATCAGCTACTGAACTGGAGATGGAAAAAAAGNCCATCCNAAATTCCCAATTTCCNTATTATCGGGCAGACGAATCAATNTATNNTAAAGTAAAAATATCTTATGATTCTCAATTTNNAAATTTTTTCAATCTTCCCACATCAAGTAAAGAATACAANGATTTATATGANTTNGGTTTTCTTTTGTTGGATCAAATATATGNTANNGGGGTNTTGCCGCTGGGATTTGAAGANAAAGGNGCTAAAAGTGTTTTCTTGATTAAAGGTAATGTTGAGTTTACCATTGATAAGAAAGCATTTGTTAAAATTGAGGATATTCAACAAAAAATTAATCAGCTTGTTCAAAAAACTAAATACAAACCCNATNNCGATCAATTTTATAACCTCTTTTTTGAAATTTTACANCCNAACATATCNTTGGATGAAAAGTNCACCTCNAATGCCCTNAATAAAGCNTTGNNTGATATTTCTGTTTACAGGGGACTGATTCAGGAAAATTCTTTGATTATAAANCAAGGTGAAGTNGTTGAAGGGGAGAAATTACAGATNTTATTGTCCTTAAAAGANGANTACGCTTCGCAACTTTGGAANGAATTGAGCTACTATTGGATNATTTTTGGTTATACNATTTTGGTTGTATTGACTTTTATGTCTTTGATCTTATTTATCATTAACTACCGANCTTCAATTTTTGAGGACAANAAAGAAATTACCTTTATTTTTTTGAATATGGTNGGTATGATTGTATTGACCACTATAGTGGTGAATTTTGATGTACGGTTNTTGTATGCAGTCCCNATTTGTATACTTCCATTGATTTTAAAAACGTTTTTCGATCCAAGACTCGGTCTTTTTACCCACGTAATAACAATTTTGAATTTGGGTTTTATTGTGCCCAATAGTTTCGAGTTTGTGTTTCTTCAGATAATGGTTGGTATTGTAACGATTTTATCTATTACACAATTACAAAACAGAGCCAATCTTTTCATTACCGTGGGCAGAATTGTATTGGTTTATTTGGTTGGCTATGTTGCATTTACTATTATTCACGAGGGTAATATTTTTGAAATTGATTTTCTGGTTATAGGATTATTCTTACTTAATGGCTTATTGACTTTATTCGCTCAACCGTTGATTTATCTTTTTGAACGTTTATTTAAATTGGTTTCGGATGTTTCTCTTTTGGAACTGTCTGACACCAATTCAAAATTATTGAAGGAATTATCTGATCGTGCACCAGGGACTTTTCACCATTCACTCCAGGTCGCCAATTTGGCTGAAACTGCTGCGAATGAGATAGGAGCCAATACGCTCTTAGTTCGGGTAGGGGCTTTATATCACGATATTGGAAAGATGAATGCCCCCACATATTTTTCTGAAAACCAAACGGGAAGTGTTTCTCCTCATGAAGAAATTTCTCCAGATCAAAGTTCAAAAATCATCATCAATCATGTTGCCGAGGGTATTGAAATGGCAAAAAAATCCAAACTTCCTGATCGTATCATAGACTTTATTCGAACTCACCATGGTAGTTCATGGGTTTACTATTTCTACAAAAAAGCACAAGAAATAGGAGAGGATGTTGATGAAAAAGATTTTCGATATCCTGGTCCAAGACCCTTTTCTAAAGAAACTGCTATTTTGATGATGTCTGACTCCGTGGAGGCTGCCTCAAAAAGTCTTCGTGAGCCTACAGTAGACAAAATACAACAGTTTGTAGATTCTATTATAAATAAGCAAATAGATGAAAAGCAATTTAATGACTGTAACATTACTCTTTCAGAGATAGAAACTGTTAAAAAAGTATTGTCAAAGAAGTTAATTAATATCTACCATCTTAGGGTACAATATCCGGAGTAGAACTTTTTAAATTTAAATAAAACTATTGTTTTGTTGATTCTTAAGAATTACATTTACATTACCATTGTGGGAGAGGTGCCAGAGTGGTAATGGAGCAGATTGCTAATCTGTCAACGGGTAACCGTTGCCAGGGTTCGAATCCCTGTCTCTCCGCTAAATACCTTGTTAACCCCTACAAACACTAGGGATTTGTTTTTTAGTATAAGGTATTGTGTAAGGTTTAGCTAAAAGTTAAGCCTTTTTAGAGCTTCATGAGGCAGTTAATTGCAGTATGACCACCTAAGATAACACCGCATCCTATAGCTTGTTTTTTAAAGTGCTTTGCATAAGCCGCAGCATAAGCACTAGAGTCTATTCCACATCCCACCTGTAAGCTGAAGATACGAAACTTTCTGCCAACCATCCACTCGGTGTAAGCCTGGGTGTGTATATGACCCTGGACAGTTGACATCATATCGTTTTTTGCCTTAGTTCTAGCTGTGCCTCCCTCTCCATGACAGTATTGAACATTGTCATAAACTACTCTCTCTACCCAGTTCCAGTTTGTTCCAAGTATTTCATTGTAAGACTTAATCCAAGCTCTAGGAATAGCAGAGTCAAAAGCTTTTCTCATTATGATCCTGTCATGGTTTCCAATACATACATCAGCAACAGGAAATTCTCTAGTCCATTTTTGGACATTTTCTATTGCTCTCTCTAGCTCATGTCCACCTCCATAACCATCAGGATCAGTAACATGAAACGAAGAGTAGTGATTGTCTATTATGTCTCCAATAAACAATAATTGATTGCAGTTCCATTCAGCATAGGTTTTTTTAGAAAAATCAATGTATATCAGGATACTACAGGATTTTTTTTTTAATTAAATTTGAATACCATAACAAACATTATATTATGAAAATTAAATCAGAGAATTTGTTTTCTTAGTTGCTTAAATGCAATAGTTATTTGTGACTCAACTGTTTTAATTGAGATACTCAGTATTTCTGAAATTTCTTGGTTTGTGAAACCATCTCTTTTACTTAATAGAAAAATTTCCTTACATTTTTTTGGAAGGTTTTCAATAGATTTATTAATAATTTTTATGAGTTTATCTTTATCACTATCATTTTCAGCATGAATAATTTGGTCCAGGTATTTTACATATTCATCATGGACTTTTAGAAGAGATTTGTTTTTGTGATAAGTATTGATGAACAGATTATAAGTACTTCTGTAAAGAAAGCCCTCTATAGAGTAATTAGGATTTAATTTAGTCCGGTACTCAAAGATTTTTAAAAAAACCTCTTGAACAATATCTTTTGCCATTGAATAATCACCAGATAAACTTAATGCATAGGCAAATAGTCTCCTACTGTAGAGATTAACCAGCTGTTTATATGCCTCATTGTCCCCTGCTTTAAGTAAGGCGACAAACTCATTTTTATTCATTTAAATAAGAGAAATCTTATTTTT